>DATJZH010000159.1:0-16006 GCA_035499215.1 Streptosporangiaceae bacterium
CGCTCGTAGGCCACGACAACCCCGGGCTCGACGGCCAGCACGTTGCAGCCGTCATCCCACTGCTCGCGCTGGGCGGAATGCACATCCTGGGTGGCGCTCAGCACCGTGATGTGGCGCAGGCCGAGCGCCGCGGCGATGGCCGAGTGCATGTCCTGCGGCGGGTGATCGGTTACCTTCAGCTCCCGCGGGCCGGCGCCCGGCTCGACCGTGTAGGACGGCAGCATCCCCATCCCCGCGTACTTGACGAAGACGCCGTAGTCGGCCATCGTCAGCACGGTGTCCAGGTGCATGAAAGCACGGGCCTTGGGCATGTTGACGGCGACCAGCCGGTGCGCGGCACCGGCCGAGAACAGCCGGTGCGCGAGCATCTCGACTGCCTGCGGCTGGGTCCGCTCGCTCATCCCGACCAGGACCGCGCCGCTGCCCAGCACCAGGATGTCGCCGCCCTCGATCGTGGCCGGCGCGCTCTGTGAACCGTGCAGCCACACCTCGAACCCGCTGCGCGCGAACATCGGATGCCACCGGTACAGTGCCTCGCCGAGAATCGTCTCCGGCCTGCGTGCTCGCCGGCGCATCGCGTTGATGGACACGCCGCCGTAGATCCAGCAGGAGCAGTCGCGCTGATACAGGGCGTTCGGCAGCGGCGCGAGCACGAACCCGTCGGGGTCCAGCGAATGGAATGCGATACTGCGCGGCTCGGGCGCCAGTTCCAGCATCTCGCGTTTGGTGATACCGCCGATCAGGAACTCCGCCAGGCTCCCGGCGTCGAGGCCCTCCAGCGCGCCGCGCAGCGTGTCCGCGGCGAGCGGGCCGTGCAGCCGCGGATCGAATACCCGGTCCAGGACATAGCCGCGGGCTTCGCCGATCGCCAGCGTCTGGGCCAGCAGGTCGGCGTAGTAGTGCACCTGGACGCCCCGCTCGCGCAGCGCCCCGGCGAACGCGTCATGCTCGGCCTGGGCCTCCGAAACCCACAGCACGCCGTCGAAGAGCAGCTCGTTAGCGTTGTCTGGGGTAAGCCGCTTCAGCTCAAGGCCGGGCCGGTGCAAGATCACCTGCCGCAGACGGCCGACCTCAGAGTCGACTCCGAACATGACAGCCCCCGATTCCAGCGCGGATTCGCGCCCTCCAGTTATTTCACGTCCCCGGCTATGCTGCCGCCGTGAGGCTTGATCTTTCCCTGGATGCGGCCCGGCTTGCCGCCCAGCTCGTCGACGTGCCCTCAGTCAGCGGCGAGGAGGCCGAGCTGGCCGACGCGGTGGCTGCGGCCCTGGCCGGCCTGCCGCACCTGGACATCCATCGTGACGGCAACGCGGTGGTCGCTCGGACCGGCCTGGGCCGGCCTGAGCGGGTGGTGCTAGCCGGGCATATCGACACCGTCCCGGCCGCCGGCAACCTCCCGTCGCGCAGCCAAAACGGCGTGCTGCACGGGTGCGGCAGCTGCGACATGAAGGCCGGGGTTGCCGTGCAGCTGCGCCTGGCGGCCCGGCTCACCGAGCCGTGCAGAGATGTCACCTACGTGTTCTACGACTGCGAGGAAGCCGGGGCGGAGCGCAACGGTCTGCTCCGGCTCAGCCGCCGCCGGCCCGACCTGCTGGGCGCGGATTTCGCCGTGCTGCTCGAGCCTACCGGCGGCGTGGTCGAGGGCGGCTGCCAGGGGACGCTGCGGGCCCGGGTCGTGGCCAGCGGACAGCGGGCGCACAGCGCCCGGTCCTGGATGGGGCGCAACGCGATCCATGAGGCCGGCGCGATCCTGGACGTGCTCCGCCGGTATGCCGCGCGGATGCCCGAGGTGGACGGGCTGACGTACCACGAAGGGCTCAACGCCGTCGCCGTCGCGGGCGGGGTGGCCGGCAACGTGATCCCGGACGAATGCGTGGTGACGGTGAACTTCCGGTTCGCGCCCGATCGCTCCGCGCAGCAGGCGGCGGCCTACCTTCGGGAAGTGTTCAGCGGCTTCGACGTTCAGGTCATTGATGCCGCCGGGGGCGCCCGGCCTGGCCTGGCCGATCCAGCGGCTGCGTCTTTCGTGCGGGCGATGGGCGGCCGGCCGCGGGCGAAACTGGGCTGGACGGACGTCGCGCGGTTCGCGGCACTGGGCATCCCGGCGGTGAACTACGGACCCGGCGACCCGGAGCTCGCCCACACCCCCGGCGAGCACGTGGAACTGGCGGCCGTGCGCGCGTGCGAGCACCGAATCGGGGCGTGGCTGGCCGCCTGAGCCGGCCTGGCCGCATCCCCGGGCCCGGTTACGACGGCGGTGCCTGCGCCAGGACCAGGCGGCTGGTGTGCTTCTGCCCGGAAGTGGCGACCCAGCTGATGGACGCAGACGCGCCTGCGGGGTAGCCCGCCATGATGGCGGTCAGCGACCTTGGCGTGGTGACCGTCTTGCCGCCGACCGCGGTGATCACGTCGCCGGCCGAGATGCCGGCCGCGGCGGCAGGCGTGCCGCACAGCTCGCCCAGGATCAGCGCGCCGGAGTTCACCGGCGCGACCTGCGCCGGGACGCCGGCGTTCTGATCGTTGGCGATGCAGCCGGGCGGAGCCTGGGGAACCCCGCCGGCGCCGTTCTCGGTCTGGATCTGCAGCATCCGCTGCTGCGCTGGGCTGACCGCCGTGCTCGCCTTGTCACTGGGGACGAGCACGCCGAGGAAGCCCGTCGTGCCGATCTTGATGGTGGCACTGCCCTGGCCGGCGAGGATTTTCCCGGCGATCGACAAGGCCCTGTTGATCGGGATGGCGAAACCGACATTCTGCTGGCTGCCGCCCAGGGAGCCGGTCGCGGCCGCGGTGTCCATGCCGATCACCTTTCCGGCGATGCTGGACAGCGGGCCGCCGGAATCACCGGGCACGATGTCCGCATTTGTCTGCAGCATGCCGTGCAGTCGCTCGCTCGTCTGGCTGCCGTCATTCCCGGCGGTGATCGTCTGGTTCAGCCCGGTGATGGAGCCGGCGACCGCGGGTGCTCCGCCGGCGCCGTCGGCGTTGCCCAGCGCGATCACCTGGTCGCCCAGCCTGATGCCGGCCGAGCTGCCGAGGGGAACCGTCGGAAGGCCGGATGCGTTCTGCAGCTTCAGTACCGCGACATCGTCGCTCTTGTCGTAGCCGAGCCACCTGGCGGTGAAGTGCTGGCCTGTCTTCACCACCATGGCGGTCAGCCCGGTGGTGCCCTCGATGACGTGGTTGTTGGTCAGCACGACACCGTCGCTGCGGATGATCATTCCGGTGGCCGCGGCTGTCCCGCCCTGATATTGCAGGTTGCTGCTGATGTCGACTAGCCCGGGCGACACGGCATTGACGGCCGCCTGCTCCTTGGCATTGCTGACGGTGCCCGAGCCGGTCCCGTTGCCGCCGAGGCCGCCGAACGGGCCCTGGCCGTTGCCGCTCCCGCGGTTGCCGAACCCGCCGCTGCGGCCGGGCGAGTTAGATGCGCTAGACGAGGCTGGCGCGCTGCTGTGGTCGGCCAGCAGGACAGCCCCCGCGCCGGCCCCGGCGGCCAGTACGGCGACGAGAACGTAAGCGAGCAGGCCGGTGCCCCGGCGGCGGGGTGGCGGCTGCTGAATATAGTCACCAGGCGGCCCGTACGGCCCCGGTGGCCCGAACCCGCCCGGTTGCCCGTAGCCGCCGGGCTGGCCGAGGCCGCCGGGCTGGCCGTAGCCGCCGGGCTGGCCGTAGCCGCCGGGAGGACCGTAGCCGCCGGCCTGGCCGTGGCCCCCCGGCTGGCCGTGGCCGCCGGGCTGGCCGTAGCCGCCGGCCTGGCCGTGGCCCCCCGCCTGGCCGTAACCACCGGCGGGAACGTGCCCGCCGGGCTGGGCGTCATCTCCAGGAGAACCGTGCCCGCCGGGCTGGCCATGGCCCCCTGCCCCTGGCTGGCCGGGACCGGCGGGCTGGCCGTAGCCGTAGCCGCCGGGCTGGTCCCCGTCGGCGGGAGCCGACCAGGAGCCCGGATAGCCGGGCTGCTGCTGGTCGTCACCGCGCTGCTCTTCCTGCATGTCCATCCCCTCTGCCCCGAGCCAGCCTACTTCCGTCAGCCGTCGCCGGGTCCGGCGTGACCGCCGTGCAGGCTTACCCGGCACCCGCTCCAGTAAAATCTGACCGCCTGGGCGTTAGCTGAATGATCGCTGAGGTTAATGGTGTGTGACGTGATTCACAGCTGCCGTCGGCATCGCGGCCCGGCCGGAGCGGCTTGCCGTTGCGGATAGAAGAGATATATCTTAACTTTTATCGGGGCTGGCTCCTGCGCCGCCGCAGCCGGGCCTCGCCAGCAGCAAGGAGTGATGATGTCCGTACCTACCCGCACCAGCCCGCCGGACCTTACCCGGAGTGAGGAACTTGCCGTGTCAGGGGCGGTGATGTCAAACGCCCCGTGGGCAGTGGCCGGGGCCGCCGGCGCGGTCGCCGCGGGCGCGGACATGCTCGGGCACCTTGCCTTCGCACACTTCGCCGTCGGCGCGCCGCTGTCCCTGGGCGCCGTGATCTTTTTCGCGGTGGCGGGCGGCGGCGCCCTGCTGCGCAGGCGGCAGGGTGACGCCGGCCGCGCCATGCGATGGGCCCGGCGCAACCCCTGGCGCTTCGCGATCGTGCCGGGCGCTGCGTGCGCGATCGTCGTCTTCGTGCTCACGGTCCTGCTCGGCGGGGGCGTCGTCGGCGGCGCGTTCACCGCGGTCTGGCACGGCGCCGCCGCTTTCGGCCTCACCGGGCTCACGGGCTCCGTGGCCCGCGGCCGGCGGCGAACGAGGTAGCGTCCCCGACCGGTGCCCACGCGGTGCCGTGCGCGCCGATCGGGCCTATCCGCAGTCCCCGCCTGCCGCATTCGTCCAGCAGCCAGGGCAGCGCGCCAACCGCCGCGAGCGCCGAGCCGGACGGCGACGTGCAGTCCGAGTCGTGCAACAGTACCGTGGCGCCGCCGGCCAGGTCCTTGCCGAGGGCTGCCCGGACGGACTCCGCCGTCGATCCCGGCGTCCACTCCCGGCCCCAGCAGCTCCAGAGCACGGGGATCAGGCGCAGCCGCAGCGCAGCGGCAACCCCGCAGCCGCTCATCACGCCGTAAGGCGGGCGGAAGAGCCGCGGCGCGGTCCCGGTGGCACTGGCGATCGTGTCCCTGGCCCGCCGCATGTCGTCATAAGTCTCGCGCGGGCCCCGCAGCGGCAGGTAGCGGTGATCCCAGCCGTGCACTCCTATCTCATGGCCAGCGGCGGCGACCTGACCGGCCAGTCCCGGTTCCCTGGCCGTCATGGAGCCGAGCAGGAAGAAGGTGCCGCGTACCTGCCGCGCCGCCAGCAGGTCGATGAAGCGCGGCGTCCACTCGGGATCAGGGCCGTCATCAAAGGTCAGCGCGACATGATCGGCGGACCCGATGCCAGACAGGCGCGGAAACAGCGCCCGGCGGACCGGGCCGAGCGCCGCCACGCCGGGGCCCGCCTGCAGCACAGCCAGTCCTGCTGCGGTCAGCAGGAGGCCGCGCGCAGCCCTCGCCCCGGCAGCTGCGCAGCCGCTTACCGGATCTCCCATCGCCGCCTGTCAACCGCTTTCATCGCCGCAGCGTGCCGCCATGCTGGTGCGGCCACCGCGAGTGCGGCGCCATTGCCGGGCCGGGCATTTTGCCCTGAGATCATGTCCTGGCCGGACAAAGGGCAGCCCTGGTCCGGCCTGATCCGCCGTGCCAGTAACCTATTGCACGCCAGCGCAGGGGACCACAACTCGGGCCGCCGTTCGGCCCTGGCGTGAGGAGTGTCCGGTTTGGGAGTGCAAGCAGCGCGCGTGGTCTTTCCGGCTGCTGATCGCGCGGAGATCGCCGAGGCGGTGTCGGAGATCCTGCGCAGCGGGATGCTGACCCTCGGTCCCTACACACGGCAGTTCGAGGCGGCGTTCGCCGCGGCCCACTCAGCCGGCTGGCCGGCGGGCGAGCCTCCGCACGGGATCGCCACGGCCAGCGGTACGTCGGCGCTGGAGATAGCGCTGCGCGGCGTGGGGGTGACCGGCCGGGATGTCATCGTTCCGGCGAATACGTTTTACGCGACGGCTGCCGCCGTGCTGGGAGCCGGCGGCAAGCCGGTTTTCGCCGACATCGACGCGGCAACCTTCGCCCTCAGTCCTGACACGCTGCTGGCTGCGCTGACGCCGGACACGGCCGCCGTCGTGCTCGTGCACATCGGCGGGCTGATCACGCCCCTTGCCGACGAGCTCAGCATGGCCTGCGAGGAGCGCGGCATAACGCTGGTCGAGGACGCGGCGCACGCGCACGGATCGACCTACGACGGCAGGTTCGCCGGCTCCTTCAGCGCCGCGGCTGCCTTTTCCTTCTACCCGACCAAGGTGGTTACCTGCGGTGAGGGCGGGATGATCCTCACCGGCTCCGCGCCGCTGGCCGACGAGGCACGGATCTACCGGGACCAGGGCAAAGGCAGCTTCGGCGCCAACCATCACGTCCGGCACGGCTACGCATGGCGGCTGAGCGAGCAGAACGCGGTCACCGGGTTCGTGCACCTGCGCCGGCTGGCCCATTTCATCGAGCGGCGGCGCGAGGTGGCAACTCGGTACGACGAGGCGCTGGCCAGACTGGACGGGCTGGTGCCGCTGCCCGAGCCGAGCAGCTGCCGCAGCAACTTCTATAAGTACGTCGCCGTGCTCCCGCCCGGTGCCGACCGCGCGAGGTTCAAGCAGGAACTGGCCGACCGCCATGACGTGCGGCTGTCCGGCGAGGTCTATGACCTTCCGCTGCATCACCAGCCAGCGCTGACCGAGTTCGCCGGCCCGGCGCTGCCGGTGGCCGAGGACATGTGCGCCAGGCACATCTGCCTGCCGGTGCACTCGGACATGCACGATGACGAGATCGACCAGGTCATCACCGCTGTCGGCGCCGTTTACGGCGCGCTGGCCGGAGTCTGACGTGCGGCCGCCGGCGCGGAGGCCGGTGGCGTTTCGAGCGAGGGAGCGAGTATGCGTGTCGCGGTGACGGGCGGGTGCGGCTTTATCGGCTCGCACGTTGTGGATCAGCTGCTGCGGGCTGGTCATGAGGTGGTGGTCGTCGATCTCGCCGACCAGTGGCGCAATCCTGGTGCCGACTACCGCCGCGGCGATGTCCTCGACACCGCGGCACTCGACGCGGCTCTGGGCGGCTGTGCGGCGGTCTTTCACCTGGCCGGGGCGTCCGACGTCAACGACGTGGCGGCGGACCCGGTGCGCGCCGTCCGGCTGAACATCGAGGGCACGGTCAGGGTGCTCGAGGCGGCCCGCAGCGGCGGCGTCGGCCGGGTACTGCTGGCCAGCACCGTGTGGGTTTACGGTGCGACGATCGGCGCGGGCGAACGGTCCGAGGACGCGCCGATCGACCTGCGCAGCGCCGGGCATGTGTACGCCTCGACGAAGCTGGCCGCCGAGCTCATGGTGCACAGTTACCGCGAGATGTACGGCCAGCAGTTCACGATTTTGCGGTACGGCATCCCGTACGGACCCCGGATGCGTGACGCGCTGGTGGTCGCCAGGTTCGTCCGTGCCGCCATCGACGGGCAGCCCATCACGATCGCGGGGACCGGCGAGCAGCAGCGCAGCTACGTCTACGTCGAGGATCTGGCCGACGCGCATGTGCGGGCCCTCGCACCTGCCGCTGCCAACGCCACCATCGCGCTGGAAGGCGGCACCCCGGTATCGGTACGGGAGATTGCCGACGTGGTCCGGAGCCTGGTCGGGCCGGTACCGGTCGAGCACGTGCCTGCCCGCGCGGCCGACTACCAGGGTGCGAGCATCTCCAATGCCCTAGCCAAGGAACTGCTCGACTGGTCCCCGGTAACCTCGTTCGAGGCCGGTGCCCGCAGTTACCTGCACTGGCTGGCCGAGAGCACCGCCCGCTGATGCCCGGCTGGCTGGTGCCCGGCCCGCTGGTGCGGGTGCTGGTGCCCGGCCGGCTGGTGCCCGGCCGGCTGGTGCCCGGCTGGCTGGTGCCCGGCTGGCTGGTGCCCGGCTGGCTGAGGCCCGGCCCGCTGGTGCGGGTGCTGGTGCCCGGCCGGCCGATGCGGCGGCTGTCAGAGCAGCGGAAGGTTACTGTGGGCCCGGACGCGGCAGCCGACGCACGCGGAGCGGCCCGATGACTGCGCCGGGCCGCCGGGCGCTGCTGCTGTCCGGCTCTCTGGGCATGGGCCACGACGTGCTCGCCGAGGCATGTGCGACGTCCCTGGCGGCACGCGGATGGTCGACGCGGACGCTCGACTCCATGCGGCTGCTCGGCCGCGGCGGCGGGTCGGCCGGCGAGGCGGTATTCCGCGCCATGCTGATAGTCCCTGGCCTCTATGACGCGTTCCATTTCGCCGGGCTGCGGACGGGGAGCCGGCTGGCGCTGCTGGCCGACGCCGCTGCCCGGCACCGGCTCGTCACCCGGCTGCGCGCTCACCTGGACGCCAATCCCGCAGACCTGGTGATCTCCGTCTTCGCGACCGGCGCATCCGCGGTCGCCGCGCTGGCGGAGCGCTATCCGGCGATGAACCACGTCGTATTCTGCTCGGACGTGACGCCGCACCGGCTCTGGGTGCATCCCGGCGTCGACGCCTACCTGGTCACCGCGTCGGTCGCCGAGTCTGCCGTGCTGCGATTCCAGCCAGATGCCCGCGTGCTGGTGGTGCCCGCCCCGGTACGCACCGGCTTCTACGACCCGCCCGCCCAGAGCGCCGCGCGGGCGGACCTTGGCATTCCCGTGCAGGAGCGCTGCGTGCTGCTGATGTCAGGGGCGTGGGGCCTGGGCCCGGTCGCGGCCGCCGCTGAGGCGCTCGGCAGCGCCGGCGTCCACGTGCTAGCGGTGGCCGGCCGCAACGCCAGGCTGGAACGGATGCTGTGCGCAGCCGCGACGCGCCAGCCCCGGCTGCGCCCGTTCGGCTTCACTGATCGCATTCCCGAGCTGATGGCCGCCGCCGACCTAGTGATCACTAGTTCGGGTGACACCTGTGCGGAGGCGCGAACTGTGGGGCGGCCGCTGCTGTTGCTCGACGTGGTCCAGGGGCACGGCCGCGATAACCTCCAGCACGAGCTCGAGCTCGGTGACGCGAACGTTACCTCGCCGCGGGCGGCCGACGTGGTCCGCAGCGCGCTGGCCACTCTGGACCGGCTCAAGCCGCCGCCCGGCGGGCCGATGAGGTCCGCCGCCGCGTGGGAGAGCGCTTTCACCTCGGCGCTCCAGATGATCGGGCTGTGACCGATTCCCGGCATCGCCCGCCGCGGCTACCGGTCAGGGAGATGGGCTTGCCGCGGGGCTGGCGGGCGTTCCGGTCATCTCGGCGACGCCCGCGCTGAGCTGCTGCCAGCTCACCGGGCCGAGTATCCTCCGAACGACGTGGTGCTGCGCGTTCAGGAAGAATGTCGCCGGCAGGCCGGGCGTGCCGAAGGCCGTAGCGGTGGCCATCGTCGAGTCGGTCGCGACGGGGAACGTCACGTTCGCCTGGCGCAGCAGGCTCAGGGCCGCTGCGCGCCCGTCGCTCGGGTCAATGCCGATGATCGTCACATGCCGGTGGTGGCCCTGGCGGAAGAGGTAGTAACTGGCCACGGTTTGCGCCTCCGCAAGGCACGCCGGGCACCAGGAGGCAAAGAAGCTGACGATCACCGGCTGGCCGGGATAGGACGCCAGGGAAATGCGGACGGCCGGATGCTGAAGTTCGTGCAGGGTGAAGTCCCTGCTGTCCGCGCGGCTTGGCCCGCCGGCCGAACTTGAGCAGCCGCTGCCGAGCAGGCCAGCCAGGACGACGGCGACAGCGGCGAGCGCGCGAGCGCGATAGGTCATGTCTGGCGTTCTCCGCAGCTGCCGCGGGCCGGGCGGACGGACCCCGGCCGGATGTCCGCTGACGAGCATAGTGGCGTGCGGGCGCGTCAGGCGCGGTTAGCCCACTGGTAGCGGCGCGCGCCGCGGCGCAGCAGCCGGTCCACTCCCGCGCCGAAGCTGCTGTCCTCGGCGATCAGGCGCCGGATCACGACGACCATGCAGGGAACGGCCCAGAAATCGCCGCAGACCCAGAGGATTCCCGCGCCAATCTGCTGATCGGCGAACGGCGGCAGGGTCACCCCGCTGATGTGGCTGTAGACCGGGTACCAGGAGGTGCTGGTGAGGATACCCATCGACATCGCCAGGACCCACATCACCACGTTGGTCGCCACGAGCGCCGCCGCCTGCCCGATGGGAGTGAGCCTGATGCGAAATGGCGGCGAGCCGATGAACTGCAGCCAGAACAGCACGCCCGCGATGAAGAAGCTGCCGTGCATCAGCCAGATGTGCACGGCCTGGTTCGTATCGGCCAGGTCGAAAAGCGCTGGCAGGTGCCAGGCCACCATGACCAGGTTGAACAGGGCTACCGCGACCCACGGTCGGAGCGCGAAGCCGGTCAGGGCCCGCAGCGGTCGTGACCAGGCGCCGCGCGTCACGCCGCGGGTCGCGCCGTGCCCGACGCGGCGGGGGAGGGCAGCAAGCAGCGGCTGCCAGGGGGCGCCGGCCACCACCAGCGTGGGCGCGGCGAACATCAGCAGCAGGTGCTGGATCATGTGCACGAAAAAGTAGCCGTCAGCCCAGTAGTCGATGGGCGACTGGACGGCGATCAGCAGGACCGCCAGGCCGCCGTAGAACCACAGCGAGCGGAGCCGCCGCTCGCGGGTCCGGTCGGGCCGGGACCGGCGGGCGAGCCGGGCCAGGCCGATCTCATTCCAGCCGGCCAGGATGGCGGCCACGATCAGGAACGGGTCAAAGGACCAGTGATTCACCACGTAGCTCATGGCGGCCCTCAGCCTGACGATCCGTACGGGATGGCCACCTGGATGGTCTGCGTCACTTTCCAGCTGGAGCTGCCAGGGGCGAGCCGCCAGTCGGTCAGCCTGCTGCCGGCGGCCGCCAGCGCATCGAACTGCCCGGGCGGCCCGGCAGCCAGCGTCTGCGTCCCGGCCGGCAGGGGTGCCAGCTGCAGCCAGCCGTGCCCGGGCCCGGCAATGGTGTCGCCGCGGCCCCCTGCCAGCACCAGGCCGGCGGCTCCGGCCGCCCACACGGCCGCCGAGCGCACGCCAGCTGGCCCGGTCCGCAGCAGCGCAGACAGGTTCCAGTGCGGCCCGCCAGCCGCCGACGATGCGCCGGTGGCCGACCAGGCCACCATGGTGCTCGCAGCCGGACCCGAGCCGACCTGCAGCAGCGCCGTCGTCTGAGTTCCCGCGGCGCTCAGCCCGAGCACCGCTACCTGGCTGCGTGCCAGCGACGCGGGCAGCGCAGGGCCAGCAGCCTGCCAGCCGCCGCCGCGCAGAGCGAAGATGCCGGCGACCCCCGGCTTCGCGCAGTCTCCGGCCAGCAGTGCCGCCCCGCCGGCGGCGAACCCTGCTGCGGTGAGCCGGGTGAGCCCGCATGCCCGCCCGGCCGCAGTCCTGGCCAGCGACCGGCTGCTGGCCAGATTAGTCCACTCGGCGCCCAGGTGCGTGCCTAGCTGAGCACCGCCCGCCGTAGTCAGCGCGATAAGCCTGCCGTCCGGGCCGGCCGCCAGCGCATCCGGGGCGTCGGCCAGGCCCGGCTCGACCGGCGCGCCCTGCGACCAGGGGGGGCCGTCATCGGCTGAGCTGGCAACTGGGGAGAAGGTCAGGTCCTGGCTTGGCCGGAAGCCTGTCACCAGCGACCGGGCCCCGCTGGTGGCGGCCACGAGGCCGCCATTGTCGGCCACCCCGAGCGGCGTCACCAGCTTCCAGTTCGCGGTCGCCGCAGGCCGGGCGAACAGCTGCCAGAAGTTGTTGTGCTGCGCGCTGGATCCGCCCATCTCCAGGATCGCCACGCTGGTGCCGTTCCCGGCCGAGAAGGAGGTGCTGAGGGAGGGCGGCCTGGCCGCCCCCGGGCCGGCGCCGCCGCCGAGCGAGCTGCCGCCGTGCGGGCTGCCGCACCCGGCCACCAGCAGGGCCGCCGCCGTCACCGCCGCCATCGCGGCTGTCGCCGCCATCACGGCAGGCGAGCCGGCCCGGCCGGCCATCACGACGAGGGCCTCATGACCTGTTTGGCGGCATTGGCGAGCTCGACGGCGAAGGACGACTCGGAGACTGCCGTGCCCGGTCCTGGATCGAAGTTCAGCTCCGTCCGAGTGTGCCCGCCCGCGTCGATCACGTAGGCGATATCGGAGTGGGCGATCATGCCACCGGCCGGAAGTATCTGCGCGGCGATCGCGTAGTTGTGCCATGCCTGAGTCAGCTGGGCAAGGGAGCCGGTCAGAAAGCGCCAGTTCGGGAGGCCGCTCATGCTCTCCTGGCGGTCGAATGCCCGGGTGTAGGCGATCGTGCGGTAGAGCGGGTTTGCGACAATGGCAACCAGTTCAACCCGCTTGGCGGCCGACCCCAGGACCATGTCGGCGTCGCGGAACTCCTGCGCTATCAGCGGGCAGTCGGAAGTGCAGACCGGGTCGAGGAAGGTCAGCAGGACTACCTTGCCCCGCATGCTCGCCAGCGTGACCCGGCGGCCATCCTGGTCGGTCAGCCCGAAGGCGGGCGCCTGGTAGTTCACGGTGGCGCTCGAGCCGTCGATGGCCTGTGCGATGATCGGGTCGGCGTCGGGGGTCGCCTGCGCCGCTGCCATCGGCGCGACACCCACGATGAGCACCGCGACCGCCCAGCATGCCAGGACAGTCCGGGTACCGGCTGCGGCGAAGGCGTGGGCCAGGCCGGTCGGCTGAGCCCGCTCCCGCCAGCCCGGCCGTGCTGGTGGCTGTGCTGCCACGTCCGCGCCCGCAACGTCCGCGCCCGCAACTTCCGCGCCCGCCACATCTGGTGCTGCCGCGCCTGCGGCCGCCACGCCTGGCGAGGGCAGGGCGGCGTCCGGGCTCTGGGTTGCGGGCACGTCGGCTGCCACGGGCACGCGGGTCAGCGCGAGGTACCCGCCGGTCACGAGCAGGGCCACGGGAAGCATGCTGTTCGGATCTGTCCCGAGGCCGCCGAGAAAACCCAGATCCTCCACCAGCACCCAGTCGGCCAGGCACACGGCGACCAGGACGATGACCGCGATCCGGATCAGCCCCGGCCGCCTGCTGAGCAGCCCGGCGCCGACAGCGAGCAGGAGGATGACCGCGGTCAGGTTCACGGCGAAGCCATGCGCGGCCACGAACGAGCCGGAACCGCTCACCCAGCCCGATAGGAAAGCGGGCTGGGGCGTGCCCGACATTGACCTGATCATGGCGGTGAGCGTGCCCGGCCGGCCATGCACACTGCCCTGCCAGAAACCCCGGCCTGGCCATGCCTGCAGCACCGCCATGCCGATGAAGAACAGCCCCATCGCGTCAAGCAGCCGCCGGCCGAACCGGGCCGAGTACCAGCAGCGCTCGGGCAGCGCGATGAGCGCCCCGGCGGCGGCATAGACCAGGGCAGCGCCGGGCGCGCCGAAGAGCCAGGTCAGCCCCGGTGCGAAAATGCTCCCGAACGCCTCGCCGAATACCCAGACCACCAGGCCCCAGCCGACGCTCGCCAGCCCCGCGAGCCTCGATGACAGGCCCCGGGGCGCGGCGCCCAGCCAGACGCCTATCCCGATCTGGATCCAGACAGCCGACGCGCCAGCCTGGATCGGGTGATTTGACCAGGTCGTCCCGGCCCAGTTCACCAGATGCTGGACCCAGTCAGGCGAGCTTGCCGCGGCCGGCTGGATGACGTCGCCGGGCAGGCCGACCGGCATCGCGGGCTGCGCCTGCAAGATCCCGTCAAAGATCCAGATGATGCCGAAGCCGATCCGCAGCAGGCGCCGCCCTGCAGGCTCCGCGGCGGCCGTGGCGCGGACTGCGGGACGGGCAGCCGCTTGCAGCCATTCGCGCGCGCTGATCCAGGCCAGCGCCAGCACGGCGAGGATTGCCAGGATGATGAGCCCCTGATGCAGCAGCGCAGCCTTGAACGCCGCCACTACCGTCGCGTTGGTGATGTTAAGCCCGCTTCTCATCCCCGGCATCGGGTCTATCGCCTCCTCGCGTGCGCTCCGGCGCCGACACTAGCCGGGCAGCCGGGGCGGCCCGGCGCCTGGGTGCAGCGCGGAGATGGCGGCATTCATGACCCTATCCACGGCGGCCCGCTGGGCGTCCAGCTTCGCGCGGTCACTGCGGAGCGCTGCGATCGCCCTGGCGCGCGGCCCGGGGTACGGCGCCGCCAGGACGCGGGCGACGTCCGCCTGCACCTGCTGGGCATCCGGGGCTGCCCAGTTCACCAGCCCGGTGACCACGCCCCGCAGGTGATAGCTGAACAGCGACTCGGGCACCTGATAGCCCACGAGGTTGTCGAGCACCTCGTTATTCGCCGGCGAGCAGTTCGCGGCGCCGGTATCCGCGATGCCGATTGCCGTGCGGACATCACGGCTGGCGCCGGAGCTGATCGCGGTCAGTGCCTGATAGGACTGGCTCACGCCGGCCGCGCAGGATCCGATGTCGGCGTTCATGGTCTGCAGGAAGCCGCGCAGGTCGGCTGCGCGCTGCGCCTGGTCCGGCTTAAGCGCGAGCCCGATGGCAACGGCGATCCCCAGCAGCACCACCCCGGCCAGCAGCACCGAGCGGGGAGTGCGGCGGGCCGGCCACGGTGTCGTGCGGATGGGTACGTACGCCGGATCGGTGCGGGCAGGCGACGGCACCCGATCAGCCCCGATCCTGGTTGCTGCCCGACCCGCGGCCTGCGGCCGCCAGCCCCGGCCGGCCGGCCATGGCCGCGGCACCGGCGTTGAGTTCCCCGATCGTCACCGCGCCCACGATGTGGCGGACGATGCGGTGCTGTCTGTTCAGGATGAAGGTCTGCGGGAGTGCCAGCACGCCGTAAGACGTAGTCGTGGACGCGGGATAGGGATCGGAGCCCACCGGATAGCGCACCCCGGCGGTTCGCAGGAAGCGGAGGGCCGGCTTGGCCTGGTCGTTGGAGTCGACGCCGATGATGAGCAGCTTGCCGTCATGGCTGGCATAGAACCGCGCGAGCAGCGGCGTCTCGCGCTGGCACGGGGCGCACCAGGACGCGAAGAAATTGATGATGAGCGGTCGTCCGGCAAAGCTGGCGAGCGAGATCCTGGCGCCCGGATGGCCCAGTTCCGCCAGCGTGAAGTTCTTCGCCGGGACCGTCGGAGGTGACGGCGAATGCGAGGAGCCCGCGCTCGTCACGGCCGCAACCGCCACGATTGCGCCGATGGCTGCGACAGTCGCGGACACGATCATGGCGGGCCGGCTGAGAGTCCGCAGCCGGCCCGGCCCGAGCCCTCGCTGGCTCATTGCCTCTGCCTCCTGCTCGGCGGCCGCCCGAGCTCCGCCTGATAGCCTCGTCCGTCGCGGTGTGCTGCGCTGCCCTCTCTGGCGGCGCAGCTGCGGCCAGCCTGAGGCGCTCCCGGTCGGCGCCGACGGTCACGCGGTCAGCCCGCGGCGTTCTGAGCTTATGCGAGCAGGCTGGCTCGGCCCGCCCGCCGGCCATGGGCGGGGTCGGCGCGTCCTGTGCCGTGACCGGCATTGTCGGCGGCATTACCTCCGGCGGGTCCAGCGGCCGCTGCCGGGTGCCGACCTCGTCAGAAGGTGAGCTGGTAACCCTCACCACGCACCGTCTTAATCAGGTCAAACCCGAGCTTCGACCGCAAGCGGCCGATGCAGACGTCGACGACGTTCGAGCCCGGGCCGAAGTCCAGCCCCCAGACCGAGGCCAGCAGCTGTTCCTTGGGCACTGACCGGCCGCCGTGTTCCATCAGCTCACGGAGCAGGAGGAACTCCAGCCGGGTGAGCGCCACCGGTCCCCGGCCGCTGTCAGCAACGAGCCGGCCGACATCCAGGACGAGATCCCCGGTCCGCACCGGCTCGCCGTGGAAGCGGGCGTCGCGGAGCCCGATCACGTCACTGCGCTGGCTGGCGCCGCTGGGGCTGGCGCCGTGCTGGCTGGCGCCGCTGGGGCTGGCGCCGAGCGGGGCGGAGTCGTGCTGGCTGGCATCGCGGAGCCGGGCGCGGACCCTGGCAATGAGCTCGGCCAGCGAGAAGGGCTTGGTCACGTAGTCCTGAGCGCCAAGTTCCAGGCACTCCACCTTGGTCGTGAC
>DATJZH010000160.1:0-3975 GCA_035499215.1 Streptosporangiaceae bacterium
AGGCCGCTGCTCGTGCGGGTCGCCGCGATCGTCTGAACGACCACCTCGTGGCTGGTCAGGGGCCGTCCCCGCCAGTTCATGGTGATGTGCGAGAACAGCCGGTGCTCGATTTTGTTCCACTTCGAGGTGCCCGGCGGGAAGTGGCAGACCGTGATCGTCAGCCCCGTCCCGGCAGACAGGGCGGCCAGCTCGCTCTTCCGCACGCGGTAGCGGTAGCCGCTGGAGCCGCCCGCGTCCGCCGTGATCAGGAGGCGGGACGCGGCCGGGTAGTCGTCCTGGCCGCGGGCGCGCCACCAGCGGCGGATGGACTCCACCGCGAAAACCGAGGTGTCGTGGTCGGTCTATTGACCGGACTACCAGGCGACACGCCGGTGTCTTGACGCGCGAGCGGCGCTGTGATGGATAGACCTGGTGCATGAAGCCAGGAGCCGTAACAGAGCGTGATGTCGATGGGATCCGGTTGCCGTGCTGGGGACGGGTCGTGCCGGCCGGGGGCGTGGTGCCCTGGCTGGTGGTGGACCCGGCCGGTGAGCCGGTGGAGCCGATCGCTCGGTTCCTGCGCGACTTCGTTGCCCGCGACAACCGGGCTGGCTCGGTGCGCAGCTACTGTTACGCGCTGCTGCGGTGGTGGCGGTGGCTGAAGGTGATCGAGGTCGAGTGGGACCAGGTCACCTCGGTTGAGGTGCGGGACTTCGTGTTATGGCTCGGGCAGGCCGTCAAGCCCCGCCTGGCGGCCCGGACCGTTTCGGCGGCGACCGCGGGCACGATCAGCCTGGTCACGGGCAAGCAGTGGCTGGACGATTCTTACCAGCCGCGGACCGTGCAGCACAGCAACGCCGTGGTGCGCAGTTTTTATGAGTTCTGGATCGAGGCCGGCTCGGGTCCGCTGGTCAATCCGGTGGTCCTGGACCGGCGGGGCGGACGGGCGCACGCGCATCACAACCCGCTGGAGCCGTTCGGGGCCGGGGGCCGTATCCGCTACAACCCGAAGATCCCCGTCCGGCGGCCCCGCGAGATCCCCGACGAGCGGTGGAAGGCGCTGTTCGCGGCGCTGGGCTCTGACCGGGACCGGGCGATCGTCGCCCTGGCCGTCAGCAACGGAGCCCGCGCCTCGGAGATCCTGGGCATCCGGGGAGTCGACCTGGACTGGGGTGATCAGCTGGTGCGGGTCTGGCGTAAGGGCAGCGGCGCAGAACAGTGGCTGCCGACCAGCCCGGAGGCGTTCGTCTGGATCCGCCTCTACCTGGCCGAGATCGGCCCGCTGGGGCCGGAGGAGCCGATCTGGCGGACCCTGCGCCGGCGCGCTCACGGCGGGAAGAGCCGCGGGCCGCTGAACTACGAGGCCCTGCGCGCGATGTTCCGCCGGGTCAACGCCCTGCTGGGAGCCAGCTACTCGGCGCACGACCTGCGCCACACATGTTCGCTGCGGATGGCCCGCGACGAGCACTTGTCGCTGCGTGACGTGCAGGTCATCCTCGGCCACGCGCACCTGAGCACGACCGCTGATGTCTATCTCGTCGAGGACGAGCAGAACGTGATCCGCCGAGTCTCGCAGTACCTGACCGCACGCGGCCAGCGCCAGCACCAGCCACCGCCTCCAGTCGCCGAAGGCTACGACCTGGCCGATCTGACGGTCCTGCTGGGCGGGACGGCGCAGTGACGGCCGCAGTGACCACGGATCCCGGGACGGCCGCGCGGGCGGAGCGTGGCAGCCAGGCTACGGCGTTACAGCACCCGCAGCGGGCCGGCCCGCGCGACCGCCACAGCGCGGAGGAGATCGTCGCGTCGCTGCCGTTGCTGCCGGTCTGGTCGTCGCGCTCGCCCGGCCGCAACGCGCAGCGGCAGCGCGGGGCCGAGCGGATCCTTGACTGGCTGTCTGAGTTTCCCGGCGACGGCTGGCAGGCACGCTGGCTGCTGTCGGGGGCAGACAACGGCACTGGCTGGATCGAGGAGGCCGCGGCCGGTACCGGGGATATCCCCGCGGTCAGGCGCGAGGTTGTCACCGACGGGTTCGCCGTGCTGCTGCTTCGGCAGGTGGTCCTGCCTGGCTATCAGCTGCTCGGCCGGTACCGCACGACGTCGCTGTTCCGCGAGGCCAGGCGGGTGTTCAGCCCGGGCCTGTTCGACCGCATCGGGCAGGCCGGGCGCACGACCGGGCACAGCGCCGTGCAGCAGGCCGTCGCCGAGAGCTGCCTCCTGAAGATGATGCTGCACACCGGCCGTGATCTTGGCGAGCTGACCCAGGAAGATCTCATCGGCTATCACGACTGGGGCCGCCGGACCAGCGGCAAGATCCCGCCTGGCCTGCACGCGGCATGGGACCTGCTGCGTGATGCCGGCGTGCTGACCACTCAGTTGCCGCTCCGCCGCGTGGTCGGCCGGGGGCAGCTGACGGCCAGCCAGCTGGTGGACCGCTACCAGCTCCAGTGCCATCCCGCCCGGGACGCGTTCGTTGCCTATCCGGACGAACGCCGCCCCGGACTGGACTACAACTCGCTGCAGGGCCTGGCCAGCCGGCTGGTCGGCACGTTCTGGGCCGACATCGGGCAGCATCACCCCGGCATCGGCAGTCTCCGCCTGCCGGCGCAGGTGGCCGAAGACTGGAAGCAGCGCCTGGCCTTCCGCACCGACAGGAAAGGCAACCAGGTTCGCCGCACCAACCGGCTGGGCGTGCTGGTGTCGGTGCGGGCCTTCTACCTCGACATCGCCTTGCGGGCGCTGGAAGACCCGGCTGGGTCCGGTGGGCGGTGCCCAGCCCGGTCCGCCAGAGCGACCTCAGCGGCTTCGCCAAGGAGAAGAAACAGGTCCAGGCCCGCATGCACCAGCGGATCCGCGAACGGCTGCCCCGCCTTCCCGACCTGCTGGCCGCCGCCGAATCACACCACGCCGACCAGGCAGAACTGCTGGCCGCCGCGGAAGCAGCCGCCATCGGACAGGCCTTCGAGCACGCCGGGCGCCGCTACCGGCGCATCAGCCGCCACGAGGACCGGGCCCGGCGGCGGCTGCAGTACCGGCAGTCGATGATCCTGGCCGAAGACCTGGACAGCGGCGTCCAGCACGACGTCACGCACAGCGAGGACGAGGCCTTCTGGGCCCTGGCCGTCATCGAAACGCTCCGCCATACCGGCATCCGGATCGAAGAACTGCAGGAGATCACGCACCTGGCGCTGGTGTCCTACCAGCTCCCCGACACCGGCGAAGTCGTCCCCTTGCTGCAGATCGTCCCGTCCAAGAGCAACGAGGAGAGGCTGCTGCTGGTCACCCCCGAGCTGGCCAGCGTCCTGGCCACCGTCATCAGCAGGCTGCGAGGCGACAACGACGGCGTGATCCCGCTGGTCGCCCGCTACGACTCCTGCGAGCACGTCACCGGGCCGCCGCTGCCGCACCTGTTCCAGCGCCGCGCCGGCTGGAAGCACGACGTGATGAACTACAAGATGCTCAGCCGCCTGATCGGCGGCGCGCTGACCCGGGCCGGGATCACCGGCCAGACCGGGCAACCGCTGCGCTACCTCCCGCACGACTTCCGCAGAATCTTCACCACCGACGCCGTCACCGGCGGGCTCCCGGTCCACATCGCCGCCCGCCTGCTCGGCCATGCCTCCGTGACCACGACCGAGGCCTACCTGGCCGTGTTCCAGGACGATCTGATCCGCTGCTACCGCGCGTTCCTGAACGGGCGGCGAGCCGCCCGCCCGTCGGAGGAGTACCGCGAGCCCACCGACGCCGAGTGGCGCGAGTTCCAGCAGCACTTCACCGAGCGCAAGGTCGAACTCGGCGAATGCGCCCGGCCATACGGAACGCCCTGCCAGCACGAGCACGCGTGCGTGCGCTGCCCGATGCTCCGGGTCTCACCACGGCAGCGCCCGCGCCTGGCCGAGATCATCCGCAATCTCACCGAGCGCGTCGCCGGGGCACAAGCCAACGGCTGGCTCGGCGAAGTCCAGGGACTACAGGTCAGCCTCGCCAAAGCGAAAG
>DATJZH010000161.1:0-5456 GCA_035499215.1 Streptosporangiaceae bacterium
TGGTGACCCACACCTGGTTACGGCCAGCGCCCTTGGCCCGGTACAGCGCCGCGTCGGCCGCCGCGAGAAGCTCGGTCAGCTGCCCGCCCGATCCCGCTGCGCCCAGCACGGCCACCCCGATCGATACCGTCAGCGTGATCGGCTCAGTGCCCGGCGTGCTGGTGGGTTCGATGCAGAGGTTGGCCACCTGGGCCCGGATGCGCTCGACGATGTTGCGGGCGCCCGCTTCATCGGTCTGCGGCAGCAGCAGGGCGAATTCCTCCCCGCCGAAGCGGCCAACCAGGTCGTACTCCCGCACCAGCGCCTGGAGCGTACTGCTGACCTCGCGAAGGGCGTCGTCGCCTGCCAGATGACCGTAAGTGTCGTTGACCGCCTTGAAGTAGTCGATGTCGATGAGTGCGACTGCAAGGCCGCTGCCGGTCCGTAGGGCGCGGCTCACTTCCGCGCTGCTCTCGCGTCGCCACGTTACCGCATTGAGCAGGCCTGTCTTTGCGTCCGTCCGCGAGGCGTCGACGAGCTGGGCATGCCGGGACGACCGCTGCAGCAAGGTGACGAACGGCAGCGCGAACACGAGAGCCACCGGGGTGATGGCTATGCCGAGCGTTACCACCGTGGCAACGCAGATCTCCGTCAGGTCATTGCGCATGACCTCCGGGGCAGTGAGCATCTTGCGGACGTTGGCGGATGGATCCGAGCCTTTGATCGGGAGAACGAGCAGGCAGCTGTTCACCACCCACTGCAGGGCGAAGCAAGCGCCCACAGCGACGATCCATAGCGCTGCGCGGCTCTCTGCACCCGTCAGCGAAAGCGTCATAGCTCCGCTAAGGCCGTGGAAGGCTAGATATACGCTTCCGTAGGACAAACTAATTGCCGCGGCCGAAAACACCCGACGATGCAGGGCGATCTTCCGGATGCGCCACTGGGTCATGGCGAACCGCGGGATCGGCACGAGAAGCGCGAATACCGGGGGAAGCAGGATCGCCATGGGCATTTCCCAGACCCCGCAGACATCCTTGACCAGCAACGCGGTCTCGCCCCCGCGCCGCGTCAGTTCTATGGTTGCGGCGCCGCAGGCCAGCAGGGCGGCGAAGAGCAGCAGGTCCCCTGGGCGAATCACCGAGACGCGAGCAGCGAGGGCTATCGCCGCAACGTCAGCCGCCACAACGGCTGCGACGAACACGACAAGCCAGCGGGGAAGTTCCGTGATCGGCCATGTCCGCGCAGCCTTGACCAGTCGGTGCACACGATTGCACCAACTCCTGGTCATCGGCTCTCCTCGGGCCTCTACGCACGCTAGCGGCACGTATCGTCGCATCCCAACCAACCGCACGGCCTGGGACCACGCACTGCATTGTCCCACGCTCTGTTAGCTCACTGTCAAGCTCTAGCTACTCAATGCTGACCTGTATCCGGTTGATCCCGGTATGTTCGCCGTGCGATGCACCCGAAGAGTCTGATCTGGTACCTGAATGGACGAAGGCTATTTTCGCCGCACATTGCCCAGCGGGTGAATATTGCAAAGGTAACATGCCATTCAGCACATTGCATTATTGCGATAACCTAGGCCCTGACCTGCGGAGAAGCACTCGCGCTGAGGTAGGTCAGGCCTGAATTGCACCGGACCGCCGCCTGGGCGGCTGAGCCGTTTGGCAGGCCACGGAAACCGGCAGCTGGGGCGGCTGACACCACCCCCGGACCGACCACCCCGACCAGCACCGACAGCACCGACAGGAGGCACGCCATGAAAACCGGCAGCTGGGGCGGCTGACACCAGCCCGGCATCATCAGAAGTTGCCGTCCAGGCGACTGGACGGGCCATGGAACGCACGATGAAGCGAGCGGTAGCGCGGTTAGCTGCTAGTGATCCCTCCCGACATGGATCACCGCCGCGACGAGAGCACCGAGGACACCGCTTGCCGCGATTACCGTCGACGGAGCATGTGACAGCGCCGCTGCGCCGGCGAGCACCATCGCGATGCCCTGTCCCAGGCTCATCCCAGCCTGAGCGATGCCGAAGACCTGGCTGCGGTGCTCAGGCGGCGCTGTGCTGACAAACGCCGTGCTGGCCGCCACCTGGAAGCAGTCGAATACCCCGGACACGAACAGGATTGCCAGCACGAACGGAAGCGCCGGGCGGAGCACGAACAGCGTCAGTGCCGCGCAAGCGGCGATAGCGAGCGGCCGCATCCATTTCAGGCGGGTATCGGGTCCGACCAGCCGGGTGAATGCCAGGCCGCCGACCGCAGCGCCCAGTGCTGATGCGGCAAGTATCAGGCCAACCGAGGCCGCGCTCGCGCCAATCGACCGGGCCAGCGGCGCGGCCACGCCCTCCGGCACGTTGTAGAACAGCGCCAGCCAGCCGAACAGCATGGGAGTACGCAGCCCCGGCAGCCCGAAGGCCAGCCGGAAGCCCTCGGCAATGCCCGCGCCATGCTTGGCGCCCCCTGCGGTCGGCCGGGCACCCACCCAGATCCGGCTGACCAGGGCGGAGAAGGCGAAAGTCGCCGCATCGGCCAGCAGGGTTGTTCTGGTCCCGACGAGCGCCACCAGTGCGCCGCCCACGGCAAAGCCCACCACCTGCGCGAGCTGAAAAGTAGTCAGAGTGATTGCCGTGCCCACGACGTAACGGTCACCGGCCAGAAAGTCCCGGTAGATCCCGGCGCGCGCTGAAGTAAACGGCGGTCCGAGCATGGTCACCGCAAACAGCAGGACGACCAGTCCCGCGATCGGCAGCCCAGGAATGATCATGGCGAGGACCAGGGCCAGCCGTGCCAGATCGCAGATGATCATGACCTGGCGGCGGGGGAACCGGTCGGCGAGTCCTGCCAGGAAGATGCCGCCAATGAAGATGGGGACCACGCTGGCAGCGAAAGTTACCGCCGCCAGCAGCGCGGACCCGCTTCTGTCATATACCAGCAGCGTCAGCGCCACCCGGGCCAGCTGATCGCCTATGACTGATGAAGCCTGAGCAGACCACAGCGCCCGGAACTCACCGACCGCGAAGATTTCCCTGAACGTGGCACCCGAGGTGTGACGGTGCGCATTGCGGCGTGCGGCGTGCGCCAACCTGCCCCCTCGCGGCCGAGGCACTCGGCACACGGCCAGATGAGATGGTGAACCTGGCGCAATCCCGTTACGCCGACTCACCCACAGTAACGTCAGGCCGGGCGGCCGCACGGGCCGGGCGGCCGCGAACCTCAGCCTCCGTTGAGGGCCGTGGCAACGCGCGCGCCAAGATCGCGCTGCACGCTGGGCCAGCACTCGATGACTCGCGACTTCATCTCCGAGGTGACCTCCGGGGCGCTCGTGTGCCCGATTTTGCTGGTCACCAGGTGCTCGCGATCAGTGCCCGCCATCACGGTCTCGCAGAGCGCACGCGGCTGGCCGGAGTGGTCGTTCTCGGCCTGCGGCTCACAGGCACTGCGCACGATCTCGCCTGCCACATGATAGCTGTCGTCTGCCACAGTTGCGGGTCGGCAGCCGAACCGCAGAACGAGTTAGGCGCGTACACATCTTGTCCGGGAACGGGCCGATGCGCCGCGGGCCGCCCGCGCCGACCGACTGCGAGAGCTCGTCGCTCGGGGCCGACATGCCGGTACCAGAATCGCCAGCCGGGCAGAACTCACCCGCAGCCGGCGCCGCGCGGGTCGCCATCATCGGTCATGGTGAATGACGCTACACCTGAAAACATGAGACGATTCAACTAAACGATTTATACATACATTTATGGCGTTCCGGGAAGCCGGCAGACCGGACGGAACACCGAGGCTCGCGCCCGCCAAGAGACAGCTCGTCCTGGCGGCGCAGGTGCCCCGCCAGGACGAGCCTGATGAGCCGGTCCCCCGTATCATCTTTGGGTCCCCCACGGAGTAGTTTTGCACGAACCGGCCCGGCGGTTTTCGGCGGGGTGCCCTGGTGGCCGCCGCATCCGCTCGACAGGCCCGCCGGCCCCTGATGCAATTGACCGCATGCAGCGCATCGACGAGCAGATCCGATTCGCCGCCGAAGCCGGCCTGCTCAAGGGAGTGCTCCGGCAGACTATGCTGACTCGCCCTGCCCGGCGGGAGAATTCTGCCGAGCATTCCTGGCACCTGGGCATTATGGCGCTGGCACTGGCCGAGTACGCGCCGGCGGATACTGACCTGGGCCGGGTGATCGCCATGCTTCTCGTGCACGACCTGGTCGAGATCGACGCCGGCGATCTGTTCGTGTACGCCGACGAGGAGCAGCAAGCACAGCAGCGGACAGCCGAGCGGGCCGCGGCGGACCGGATCTTCGCGCTGCTGCCCGGCGGGCAGGCGGCGAGCCTGCGCGGCCTGTGGGACGAGTTCGAGGAGCGGGCAACCCACGAGGCCAGGTTCGCCAGGGCGCTGGACCGGCTGCAGCCGATGCTGGCGAATCTCGAAGCTGGCGGTGGGACGTGGCGGGAGCACGGCGTCACCGCCGATCAGGTTCTCGCCAAAGCATGGCTGATCGAGGACGGCTCGAAGACGCTCGGCAGTTATGCCCGGGAACTCGTCCGGCAGGCCGTCCGACGCGGGATTCTGGCCCCCGCGGCGCGCTAGTGGCGAGACCGCAGCCGGTCCGATCGTGACGGAGCTGGCGCGCGCAGACTCAGAAGAAGATCAGCTTGACCGCGGCGACGATCCCGATGACCACCACGAAGATTCGCAGCGCCATCTGCGGCAGGCGGCGGCCCAGCCGCGCCCCCAGCAGGCCGCCGATGGTGGAGCCCGCCGCGATCAGCACCACCACGACCCAGGCGACGTGCGCGAACACGATGAACACCAGGGCCGCGGTGGCATTGACTATCGCCACGAGGACGTTCTTGGCGCCGTTGACGCGCTGGAGGTTGTCGTTGAGGAAGGTGCCGAGCAGGCCGATCACCAGCACGCCCTGAGCGGCGCCGAAGTAGCCCCCGTAAATGGCCGAGAGGAAGACTCCCGCTGCCAGGCCGGCCCGCGCCTTGCCGCCGTGCCCCTCCTGCCGGGCGGCTACCCAGGCGGACAGCCGGGGCTGGACGAGCACGAGCGCGCAGGCGATCAGGATAAGCGCGGGGACGATGAGCGCGAACGCGGCCGGTGACAGCGATAGCAGCAGGACCGCGCCTGCCAGCGATCCAGCCGCTGCGATCGGGCCGAGCTTCGCCAGCCGGCTCCGCTGCCCGGCCAGTTCGCGCCGGTAACCGAACGCGCCGCTGACGTTGCCGGGGACGAGGCCGACGTTGTTCGACACATTGGCGACGACGGGCGGGAAGCCGAAGGCCAGCAGCGTCGGGAAAGTGATCAGCGAACCGGATCCGACGACGGCGTTGACCGCGCCGGCGGCAATCCCGGCGGCGAAGATCGCGAGCATCTCACTGGGGCGCACGCGATCCTCGCATGATCCACATCGTAGGGGCAGCCCGCAATGGGGTCCGTCCGGGCCCCGCGAGCCTGGACCGCGCTGTCCGCCCT
>DATJZH010000162.1:0-3717 GCA_035499215.1 Streptosporangiaceae bacterium
GCTCAGCCGCCAGGTAGTGGTGATGTGCCGGTCCAGGCTGTGGCTCTTGTACTGGGTCAGCACGCAGATGCGCCGGCACCCGGCGTTGACGAGATTGGACAGCGCGAAATCCACCAGCCGGTACAGGCCGCCGAAGGGAACGGCCGGCTTAGCCCGGTCCGCGGTCAGCGGCGCGAGGCGCTTGCCCGCCCCCCCTGCGAGAACGATGCCCAGGACCCGCTGTCCAGCCATCTTCCACCTCCCGGCCCTCGGCCTCGGGTACCTCTGGCGTCCCTGTCGTGCCCGCGAGAGCGACAGCCAGCCGTCTGCGGGCAGCCCGCCCGCAAGCTCCGCGTGCAACTTCCAGTGTTGTCCGCCTAGATGCCCAAATGTAGGACGGTCAGGCGTCCAGTAGCCGAATTTGTCCGACGACAAGGCCGGCGGCCGGCACTGGCGGCGCCCGAGGGGCGGTTCAGCACGGCCAGCGGCGGTGGTGGCCGCAGTGCTGGCCGACCAGGCAGTTTCATGATCGAGCTGGAACTGTGCCGCGCGCGGCAGGACCGGTCAGCCACGAGCTGAACTCGATGAGCTGTGCCGCACGCGGATCTTCGACTGCGGATGTCCGGTTGCATCCCAGTCGTCCATGTACCTGGCCGCCAGGCCATGCTTGGCGGCCAGCGCTATCAGCGTCTCGGTCCGGTAGTAGAAGTCCTCGTGCAGGACCTGATGCTCGGCGCCGTCCGTCCGGTCGAAGGTGAAGTCGAGGAAACCGTCAGCAGCCATGATCCTGCCGACATGCGCCAGGCACTGGTCGATGACCTCGATCGGGGAATGCGAAAAGACACTGTGCGCGTGCACGACGTCGAAATAGCCGCCGGGCAGGAACGCCAGGCTCATGTCCCGGACGACGGTGAGGTACGGCCGCTTGTCCTGCAGCCCGAACTCGGCGACAGTGTCGGCAGCCGCCAGCAGGATGTCGGGGGAGATGTCGGTGCCGTAATAGTTACCGGCGTTGAGGTAGCCGATGAACAGCCGGCCGGCCCGCAAGTTGCCGCAGCCGATCTCCAGCATCCGCATATCTGGTTTCAGGCCATGCCCCATCAGGTAGTCAAACTGCATCTGTCCCAGCTTGAGCCAGGACTCGCGGGTCTTGCTGCCGACTGCGGCCTCGCGGCTGCGGGCCGTGTCCGACCGCATAACCGCCCGGTAGTAACTGATATGGTCCCGCGCCTGCAGCCGGAGCAAAGCGTCGCGGCCGTGCCTGCGCAGGTATCCCGAAATCCGATCCGGATGCCGGGTGGCATAGAGGATCTTGAATGAGAGCCGCGAGCGGTCCTGGGTGTGCACCCGTCAAGACTAGTCAGCGACGGCGCTGCTCAGCCGGCGACTCGGCGGACGAGTCCGGCTCGGCAGGCTGCTGCCGGCTTGTCGCCCGGGTTGCGAGGACCCTGGCAGTCCGCATTGCGGCGCCAGCCACCAGCGCCCAGACTAGTGCCTCGCCCAGAGCGACCTGTTGCCGGTCCTCCGGATGGGCGGGCGGCTCCTTGCCGGTGATCCGCTTCCAGGCCAGGACGATTGCCTTGCGCGTGGCGAAGGCCGCAATCGCGCCCGCTAGCTCGGGCATGACCCGTGAGCCGAAGTCACCGCGCTTGCCTGACATCCGAATTCCCTTCTCTTGCCCGCCGCTGCCCGCCCGGGCTTCCCTTGCCGCGCCTGACAGCGCTGATCATCCTACGGCGGCGCCGCCAGCGCGCGCCTGCGGGCGCGCTCGCTCGATCGCGGCTGCCAGCTCAGCCGGCCGGCGCGTGCCGATCAGCCAGTACGGCGCCTGCTGCCCGATGATCTCAACGTATACCGCCAGCTTCAGGTAGGGCCTGACGAGCAAAAAAGCGGCAGGATCCGCGCGCGGGCCGCGCATCGCGCGTGCCTGGACGGCATCGAGAGCCGCTACCTCGCCTGCCTCGCCGAGCCGCATCCTGGCCCGCCCTGCCCGCAGCTCGCCGTCCGCGACTTCGATGGTCGTGCTGCTCAACAGCAGCAGCACAGCCGCGCAGCCACCGCAGAAGACAACATAAGTCGCGATAGCAATGAACAGGCTGAAACCAGCCCACAGCGTCGTCGCGAAGATTGCTGCCGACAGGATCCCGAGGCCCCACCAGGACCATGGCACCCGGAGCCGTTCACGGTAATTGCGCATGTGACCACGGTAGTTGGTTACATGGGGGGCATGACTGCCCGGTGGAAGTGGCGCGGCAACCAGGAGCGGGCAACGGCCCGGCGTAAGGTTGCCGAGCAGGCCACCGCAGGGGATGGCGTCATGGGCGCGGACCGGCGGGCCAGCGGGAGCAAGAAAGATGAGCACGGGCACCAGGCTCCTGGCCACGATGATGCGCGGCGCGGCGCGGCAGCGCGCAGCGCCGACGGGCACCCGGCGGCCAGCAGCGAGCAAGATCAGGGCGGGCGGCAGGCAGGCAGGATCCGGATGACTGCGTCGAGCATCCGGCAGCGCGGGCAGGCGGCTGCGATGCCGTCGGCCGGGGACCAGCCCGGCACAGCGACCCCGGCCCGCGCTCCGGCCCGGACTGAGGCGGGCAGCGAGCCAGCGGCCGGCACCGAGCCAGCGGCCGGCACCGAGCCAGCGGCTGGCGCCGGATCCCGATCGCCCGCCGCTCCGGAGGCGCAGGTGCCGCGCCTGCTCCAGCAGGCGGCCGCGTGGTCCTGGCGGATCCTGCTCGTCGGACTCGTGATCTACCTGGGATTCAGGGCGGCCAATGCGCTCCGCCTTGTCATCCTGCCGCTGATCGCGGCCCTGCTGCTGTCCGCCCTGCTGCAGCCGCTGACATCCCGGCTGCGCAGGCTTGGCCTGCCATCACTGGCAGCAACCTGGTGCACCCTCCTTGTCGCCGTGGTATTCCTTGCCGGGCTGGGAATCCTGACGGCCAACCGGGTGAGCGCGGATTACCCGGCCCTGGCCGCGGAGGTCAAGCACACCGCCGACGAAGTGCGGGCTTATCTGGCCGGGCCGCCCTTCCACCTGGGCGGGGCCAAGCTGCAGGAGTTCGTCAACAAGATCGGCCCGTATCTGGCAGCGCACAAGAGCCTGGTGGCGGGTACGGTTCTGACCGGCGGCAGGTATTTCATCGAGCTGGGCACCGGCCTCGTGCTCATGCTTTTCATCACGTTCTTCCTGCTCAAGGACGGTAGCCGGATTTTCGATTGGCTGATCAGCGGCATGTCGCGCGATAGCAGGGGCCGGGCGCACAATGCTGGCGCCGCAGCCTGGCAGGCGCTGGTCAACTACATTCGCGGAACCACGGCAGTGGCGGCCATCCACGCTGTTTTCCTTGGGCTCGCGCTCTGGCTGCTCGGCGTCCCGCTCCTCGTGCCCTTGATTATCCTGATATTCCTGGCCGCGTACGTGCCTCTGGTGGGAATCCTGGTGGTGGGAGCGCTTGCCATCCTGATAACCCTCGCCACCAAGGGCTGGATCGCGGCCCTCATCTTGCTGGCCGTATTCGTGGTCGAGAACCAGATCGAGGGACATCTGCTCCAGCCGCTGGTCGTCGGCCGCCTCGTCCGACTGCACCCGCTCGCGATCATTTTGGTGCTTGCCATCGGCGCGATCATCGCCGGCATTCCCGGTGCGATCGTGGCCGTGCCCATTGCCGCCGTGGTCTTCTACGCCTGGCCGCACCTGCGCAGGGAGCCTGGCCCGAGCCCGCCCGGCGGCCGGTAAAC
>DATJZH010000163.1:0-3428 GCA_035499215.1 Streptosporangiaceae bacterium
CGCCACCCGGTCAGCCGAGGTAACGCAGTGATGGCCAGATGGCTGGCCAGCTCCCGGATGGCTGCGCGCAGATCCACACCGGCTCGCCCTGCTCGTCATCGTCAACGCCCACGTGGTTGTTCAGGCTCGCGACCTGCCGGAGCGAGCCGCAGAAGCCGAGCCGGCTCTTCTCGAACCCGACGGCGACCGCGGTGGTCGCCGTCCCCGGCGGCGGGCCCCAGTACCAGAACGAGTCATGCCCGCTGTAGGCGGGCGGCAAGCCGTCGGCCGGCCCGAACCGCTCCACGGCGCCTGCCTCACCGTAATTACTGGTCAGCACGATGGCCGACGAGCGCTGCGCAGCCGGCAGCGAGCGGTAGGCCTGCGCGATCTCGCGCACGAAGGCGGGCCAGCCGATGGTCTCGCCCGCGTCGTAGTTCAGCTTGACGATCGGCGTGTCATGCACGACCGACACCGGCACGATCGGCAGCGTGATCGGAAGCGCCGCGGCGCTGAGCACTAGCCCGGCCGCGAGCAGTCCCTGGCGCGCCCTGGTGTGCGCGCGGGCTATCCAGTCCACTGTCGGCTGGGCGCCCGCCGCCAGCAGCACCGGGAACATCACCGCCAGGTAGTACGGCTTGCCGCCAGTCGCCGTGAACAGCACGGCCAGCACCGGATAGGCGACGCCGACGGCCCGGCACCAGCGCAGCTCGCGGTCCCGCAGCAGCCGCACCAGCCCGGTGATCCAGACGGGGGCAGAATACACCGGGACCAGGACCAGCTGCTCGGGCAGGATCAGCCACCAGGGCGCCGACGTTCCCGAGCGGCCGGCCGCTATCGAGTGCGCGACCGCCAGTTCCGGCCAGCCGTGGCCGGCCTGCCAGGCCAGGTAGCGCGACCACATCGCCAGCGAGATCGCCCCGCCGGCGTAAAACCAGCCCGATCGCAGCGACAGCCGCGGCCCGGCGGCGGCAAGCCCGGCACACACGGCGAGGATGAGGAAGGCGACGAGATCGGTGTCGAGCAGCCCAGCACCGGCGACCAGGCCTGCGGCCAGCCAGAGGCGCTGGTCGCCGGTGCGCAGGATGCGGAGCAGCAGCCAGCACAGCAGTGCGGATACCGGCAGGTTGAAGCTGGTCGTGCTCAGCAGGTGCCCGGCGCCGGCGAGGACGGGCGCCAGCGCGATCACCGCGCAGGCCAGCACTTGCGCGGCCCGGCCGCCTCCCAGCTCGCGGGTGAGCAGGCCGGTCAGCAGCACAACCGCGCCGGCGGCCAGCGCGGACGGCAGCCGCAGGACCACCAGCGATCCGGCCGCCAGGTCCGACATGAGCCTGGCGACCAGCGGGACAAACGGCGGCTGATCGGGGTAGCCCCAGGCAAGGTGCTTGCCGCACTGCACGAAGTACAGCTCGTCCCGGTGGTATCCGTACCGGCCGGCGTAGGCCACCAGCACTGCGGTGAGCGCGCCGGCGATGGCCAGAACGGGCAGCAGGGCCAGCTTCGGCAGCGGACCTGGCCCCGGCCGCGGCGGCCGGTCCGGCCCCGGCATCTGCGCCGGCAGCCCGGAGCCCCGGTCAGCGCCCTCAGTCATGCGGGTCCTTGTGCGCCGGCAGCGTCATGAGCACGGCGGAACAATGCCGCCAACTCCCATTATGCGCTGGTCGAACGGGCCGGTCCTGGTCAGCTGGAGCGGCCGTGCGACCGTGGAGGTAGTCCCCGGCCAGGTGGTGAACCGCCGCCCAGCTGGAGGCGAAATTGACCGCGCCAACCAAGTCCATCGGATCGGGAGAGTGGTTCGATGCTCTCGTCGCAGTGCTCACCGAGGAGTCAGCCGCCCCGGGCCGGCTGGCGGACTGATGCCGGCACCAGCCGGCCCGAGAAGTATCGCCATCACGGACGCGGCCGCCGGGGTGCGGCATGAGTGATGAGCGTGTTCAGTTCCTGATTCAGGCAGCCGCAGACGACCTGGTCGCCTCCGGCGCGGAGACCGGCCTTCAGGTCGCTGTGATCAAGGACGGCCGGGTCGTTGCCGATGTGGTGAGCGGCGTGGCTGATCCCGGCAGCGGGGCCGCGGTTGCCGGGGACACGCTGTTCTGGGCAGGGTCGACGGCCAAGGGTGTTGCGGCCTCCGTGGCGCACGTCCTAGCCGACCGGGGCGAGCTTGATTACGACATGAGAGCCGCCGAGGTGTGGCCAGAGTTCGGTTCGCACGGCAAGGATACGGTGACGCTTCGGCATGTGCTGCTGCATACCGCCGGGGTCCCCGGCCTCCCGCCGGATACCACGGTTGAGGATCTGCGCGACTGGGACCGCATGTGCGCGGTACTGGCCGACGCCGAGCCCTGGTGGGAGCCGGGCACCCGCTTTGGCTACCACGCGAAGACCTTCGGCTTCCTGCTGGGCGAGATCATCCGCCGGGCGACCGGGCGGACCATCTCTGCGTGGCTGCGCGAGGTTGTCACTGGCCCGCTCGGCATCGAAGATGACGTCCACTTCGGAGTGCCCGAGCGGCTGTTGCCCAGGGTGGCGCGGCAGGTCGCGGCCGGCCGCCCGGCGGCGGTCCCGGAGCGCGGGTCGCCGCTGAGCCGGGCGATGCCCCGCGGCGTGCTGCCCGACGCGGGATACGCCAACCGCCCCGATGTGCTCACCAGCGACATCCCTTCTGAGGGCAGCATGTCCGCGCGCGGCGCGGCCCGGATGTATTCGGCCCTGCTCGGGCATGCCGATGGCATCCGGCTCGTCTCGCCGGGCCGGCTCACCGACATGGCGGCGGTCACGGTCACCGGGACCGACCAGGTGATGGGCTTCCCGGCGAGGTGGGCGTTCGGCTACAGTCCCGACCGCCCTGGGGCTCTGTCCCGGCCCGGCTCGAGTTTCGGGATGGTGGGGATGAACGGCTCGGCCGCCTACGCCGACATCGACTCGGGTGTCGCCGGTGCCGTGATGCGCAACCACTTCGCCGCCGGTGACCTGGCCACGGCGGCGCGGATCGACCGCATCGTCGCCCGGCTGCTGTCATGAAACCGGGCCGCACCAGCCGCTGTCAGCCGGATTGGGAGGGACCAACTGTGATGACCGAGCCAGTAGCCGAGATCGACACCCGGTTCAGCGAGCCGGGCGCGGCCGCCGCCGGATGGCCGCAGACCCGCCGGGTGCTCGAAACCGCCGAGCTGTTCTGGATCTGCACGGTCCGGGCCGACGGACGGCCCCACGTCAGCCCGGTGGTAGCCGTCTGGCTCGACGGGGCCGTCCACTTCTGCACCGGCTCAGCCGAGCAGAAGGCGGTGAACCTGCGCGGCAACCCGCACGTGATCCTTGCGACCGGTTGCAGCAACTGGGACCACGGGCTAGATGTTGTGGTCGAGGGCGACGCCGTCCAGGTCACCGGCAATGACCTGCTCGGCCGCCTCGCCGCAGCCTGGGCCGCCAAGTGGGACGGACGATGGCGC
>DATJZH010000164.1:0-10500 GCA_035499215.1 Streptosporangiaceae bacterium
GCGACATGTGCCGCAATCGAAGCGGCCTACGGTGCCGGAATAGCGAGACGGGCCCTGAGCCTCATTCATCAATCGCAAGAGGATGCCATAGACGCGACGTATGGCCCGCGACTGGTGCAGCCATGACGCCTGTGTGGCGGCTCGGATGGGACCTGCGTGACGTCCGGGGCCACCAGCGCTGCTGAGCATGCCCGCCAGGCGCCTGCGCCGTCCGACAAGCTGCTCGAGCTGGGTCACCGCGGTCTGGCCTCCCGGTCCACTGGTGAGGGAAGCAGCGCGATGACCGATCCAGCGGCGCAGCCCCGGCCGGCTGAGGTGTCTGCCCGGCCCGCGGCGGCCCCGCAGCCGGCCGGGGCCTGCCTGCGGGCAGCGCACCACCCGGCGGCCGTGTGCTGCTGAGTTACTGTCTGCAGGCCGTCCGCCTCAGCCGCCCCTCACCCACCGCGGTCAGATCCACCTCGTCGAGCGACGCGACGACGATATCGGCTCCCGCCTCGGCCAGCAGGTCCGCGTCGTCGGCCCGCGCGATCCCGATCGCGGCCATGTGCCCGGCCTTGGCCGCCTCCACGCCAGCCGCGGCGTCCTCCAAGACCACCGCGCGCCCCGGCGCGACCCCCAGTTCCTGGGCAGCGGTCAGGAACATCTCAGGGTCCGGCTTTCCGTGGGCGAAGTCGCGGCCCGAGACGTCGGCGTCGAAGAAGTCCAGCAGCGTCAGGCCCGGACGCAGCCACGCCGATGTGATCGCATGCTCCCGGCCGAACGTGTCGAGTCGGATCTTGCCCAGCAACAGCTGCGCGTTCCTCGACGATGACGCCGCCGCGACCTGGATGCCAGCGTCCTTGACGGCGATGATGAACCGCAGCGCGTCGGGGTAGGCGGTGAAGTCGCCCGCCTCGATGAGCCGCACCACCATCTCCTGCTTGTGCGCCGCGTACACCGCGGGGAGCCCGCCGTCGCCGGGGACCCCGAAGTACTCCAGCGCCGCGCGCGCGCCGCTCAGGCGCGGCTTGCCCGACATCTCCGCCTGGTAGACCTGGGACGTGAACGCCTCCGGCGACCAGGTCGTCCGGCCGCGGATGTCGCCCCACTCCCCCTCCATCAGCTCGCGCAGCGACTCGCGCCACGCCTTTTCGTGCGGCGAGTCGACAAGCACGCCGTCGACATCGAAGATCGCTCCCTGGAAGGTGGGCACGCATCCTCCTATCAGCGCTGACCGTGCTGGTGCCCGGCGTGCGTGGCGGGCCGGAACTCGAACGTGCACTGGTCACCGGCCCGCAGCTTGCGGATCTCGTCGCCGACCCCCACGCTGATCGGCAGCCGCACGCCCTCCCGGTGAGCGGTCAGCGTCAGCTTCCCGTCGGCGAGCGTCACCCGGATCGGCGTCCCCCGGAACTGCATCGCGAACGACAGCCCGTCGAGCTGGGCGGGCAGCCGGGGGTCGAAGAACAGGACGTCGCCGCGGATCTGCGTGCCGGCATAGCTGCGCTGCACCAGATCGAGCGTCCCGGATATCACGCCCATGTGGATGCCCTCCTTCGTGGTGCCGCCCTGGACGTCGCCGACGTCGCTCTCCAGCGCGACGAGGAACCGCTGCCACGAGCCCTCGAGGTCCAGCCGCGCGAGCACGCCGCCGTGCGCGACCAGGCTCAGCGTGGAGCCGTGCGAGGTGCGCTCGTCGTAATAGGCGATGTTCCTGGCCGCGGTGTCGGGACCGTAGTCGTAGCCAAGCCGCTCGAAAAGCCGCGTCAGCTCCTCGTCCGAGAACAGGAAGAACAGCATCACAGTGTCGGCCTGCTTGGCGAGCTTGTAACGGTCGGGGTCGTCGCCCTCGGCACGCAGGATCCGGTCAAGCCGCTGGATGTTCCCGTACCTGGCGCGGTAGGCGTCCCAGTCCAGTTCCTCGAGGTCCTCGTACCCCTCGAACTGGCTGATGATGCCGTCACCATGGAAGGGCACGAACATCCGGCGGCTCATATCCGCCCACGTGCGGAGTTCCTCGTCCCCCAGGCCCAGCTTGGCGCGCAGCGCGTCGGCCCTCGTCGCGGGCAGGAGCGAGAGGACCTCGCGCGCGACGTCACACAGCCACGCCACCATGACGTTGGTGTAGGCGTTGTTGCACAGGCCGCCCTCAGCCGCGTCGGGGTACTTCTCGTGGAACTCGTCCGGCCCCATCACGCCGTGGATCTCGTAGCGCTCGCGCTCGGGACTGAAGTGCGCGATCGAGGCCCAGAAGCGCGCGATCTCCAGCATCATCTCCGCGCCGTAGTCACCCAGGAAGGCCAGGTCCTCGGTGGCCTGGAAGTAGTGCCAGATGTTGTAGAAGATCGCCGCGTTGACGTGCCGCTGATTATGGCTCAGATCGCGTTCCCAGCGGCCCGAGAGCGGGTTGAGATGTACGCGCTGAGTTTCCTCCTTGCCCTCGCTACCGCTCTGCCACGGGAACATCGCGCCGCTGACCCCTGCCTCGCGGGCCGCGGCGCGCGCCTCGCCCAGGCGCCGGTAGCGGTACATCAGCAGCCCGCGAGTGACCTCTGGCATGCGGAAGTTCAGGAACGGGTACACGAAGAGCTCGTCCCAGAACACGTGACCGCGGTAGGCCTCGCCGTTAAGGCCGCGGGCAGGCACCCCGGCGTCCAGGTCGGCCGTGTGATGCGAGCAAACCTGGAGGATGTGGCAGATGTGCAGCCGCAGCAGCAGCTGGACGCGGTCGTCCCCCGGCACGCGGACGTCGCACACCCGCCACAGCTCGTCCCAGGCCGACGCGTGCCGCGCGAGCGCCTCCTCGAAGCCGGCGCAGCGCAGCGCCGATGTCCCGGCCTTGGTCAGCGTGTCGCTGATCGCGGGGTCACGCGAGGTGAAGAAGGCCGCCATCTTCTCCACCCGCACCGTGGCGCCCTTCCGGACGCTGAACGCGAGCACCTGCTGGATGTAGTCCTCCATCTGGTAGAGGCTGCGGTCGACGGCGAGCGGCACGCCGCGGTCGTCCAGGACGCGCGTGCGCGCCGCCTCGCCGATGTACAGGTTCGACTGGCGCGTCTGCACCTTCAGCGCGATCACCTCGGGCCCGAATGTCCTGGGTGACGCCGGATCGAGATGACGGCCCTCGAGCTGCTGGTAGCGGGCGACGCCGCTGTTGGTCACGCGCCCGTCGAGGCCAGATACCACTTCCACCCGGCCGGACCAGTTCTCGGGTGTGAGCGTCCACTCGATACCCGCCTGATGCGCGTCGGCCATGCTGACGAACCGCCGGCTGCGCAGTGCCGTCTCACGGCCGGCGCGGTCGCGGAAGCGCAGCTCGCGGATCACGGTCGCGGTGCGGATCTCGAGCTCGTGCCGGTAGCCGAGGAGCTCGACGTCGGCCAGCCGGATCGGATCCTCGCCCTCGAGGCGCAGCTTGAGCACCAGCCAGTTGGGCGTGTTGACGAGATCCTCGTTGAGCACCGGTACGCCGCCGAGAATTGTCGTCTCACGGTTGTAAACGCCGTGCACGTACGTGCCCGGGTAATGCACGCCGTCGGCGTCCTCCCACTCCGCCGTGCCGCGCGTGCACAAGTATCCATTGCCTGTCGAGGTGAGCGCCTCGCGAAGCCCCTCCCCAGCAGGATCAAAGCCCTCGTAGGCGAGCGAGAAGCCATTCACGGGACTGCTCTGAGCCGGCCCTCGGGCACGCCCGCGAGGCCCTTCGCGCCGTCGGCCACCACGCCCGCGGGCATGACCACGTCCCGCGGCCCCCGCGCAGACTGCGGGCCACCCCGGCGGAAAGCCGGTACCCGGCCGTTGTCCCCAATCCGCCTTCGCAGCATCCGCAGCTCCCTCTTGTAGCGGACATCGGCGTACGAGCCTCGCCATGGCCCGAACACCGCGGTCAGGCGCGGACTGCTCCGGCCCGGCTCGTCCAGCCCCGCGCCGCGCAGGCCCGCGCAGCCGGTGCCCGGCCCGCCGCCGAACCGCCGCGCCCCGGCCACGGGCCTGACCGAAACGCCGGCCACGCAGGCATGGCCGCCGAGCGCACACGGCAGCCGCGACATCGCCTCGGGCGCCGCTGTCTCATCGGCCCGGCCAGCGAACGGCGCGAGCGAATCGTCGGTGCCCCAGTACACAGCCGCGCGCCCCAATCCCGCGTTCGCAGACGAAATCCCTCGGCCAGCGCCTTCGCGGCGAACAGGACATACCCCCATTATGCCCGCCTGGGTCCCCAGTATGCCCGGCCGCGTCGTCCCCGGTCGCTCGAGCGGCACCGAGGTTCCCGAGCGGCACACCGCCGTTATGCGGGGCCACATGCTGCAACCCGGCCATCATAAGCCACGCGGCATAACAGAAACCCCGTCAGGAGGGCACGTGACGGGTAGGCGCGGGTGCTCCGGCCCGGGCCTCCACTGAGTCAGCCAGGCTCAGCCAAGGGCTGCGACTGCGGATTGCGCTCCTCGACGGCCCCGGTGTACCTGCCCAGGATCGCGTCGTTCAGCTCGGGGTGAGTGAGGATCCAGAACCGGCCGCCGACAACGGCGTCCCGGACAGCTGTGGCGATGATCGCTGGATCCAGCCCGGACTCGATCGCCGCCCGCACGGCCTGCCGGACCTCCTTGCTGCCCGGCTGGTCTTGCGCGGCCGGCCGCGGGCCGTAGCTAGCTGGCCAGTTGCGGTCAGCCTCGTGGATCCTGGTGCGCACGAAGCCGGGGCACAGCACGGAGACCCCGACCGGCGAGCCGATAGCGGCCAGCTCGTGGTAGAGGGACTCCGACACCGCGACGGCCGCGTGCTTGGTGGCGTTGTAAGGACTCATCCACGGCGGGGCGAGCAGCCCGGCTACCGACGCGGTATTGACGACGTGGCCTTCCCCCTGCGCGATCAGGTGCGGCACAAACGACCGGATCCCGTGCACGATGCCGAAGAGGTTGACGCCCACAATCCAGTTCCAGGTTGGCAGCGGGATCTGCCAGGCCGGCCCGCCGCCGGACACCCCCGCGTTGTTGCAGACCACATGCACTGCGCCGAACCGCCCGAGGGTGGCGCGGGCGAGGGCCTCGACCGACTCCGCGTCACTGACGTCGGTCACCGCCGTGGCTGCCTCGATTCCCTCGGCCGCAAGGTTCCGGGCGGCAGCCGCCAAGGCCGGCTCCTCCGTCCGCCATCATCACCCGCATCCCGTCCGACCCGAGGCGCCGGCTCAACGCCAGGCCAATGCCACTGGCCGCACCGGTGACCACCGCGATCTTGCCCGCCAGATTCCGCATTGCGTTCCCTTCCGTCGCTTGCCCGCGCCCCGGCGCCGGACTGCCCGCACCGGCCGGAAGAAAGCGCGCCACCGTGGCGGCGCGAGCCGAGATTTCCCGCATCGCCGGGAAGGCGCCGTGCCTGGCTCCGCCTCGCCATCAGCGTCAGACCGTCCCGGCGGCCCGGCCGGCATGACCGGGTGGGCGGGCATCCGAGCGGGCGGCATAACCGTTTCGCTTATCTTATGGATAGCCTGTCCGGGTCAGAGCGCTCGTGGTCAACGTCGCGGAGGCTGACTGGTGAATCCGCTGACCCGCATCGGCGGCCGCGCGGTTGACCGCGCGCTCGGTCTTCGCGCCGCGGCGGTGCCGTACCTGGTGCGGCCCAACGTCACGGTTCCGATGCCGGACGGCGTCGCCCTGCTGGGTGATCATTACCGTCCCGCCGGGCCTGATCGGCCACGGCCGGTCGTGCTGATCCGGTCGCCGTACGGCCGGTCGGGCCTGGAGGGGCTCGTGTTCGCCGCGCCGCTGGCGCGCCGGGGCTTCCAGGTGTTCATCCAGAGCACTCGCGGGACGTTCGGCTCAGGCGGCCAGTTCCGCCCTTTTCTGTCCGAGCGGGCGGATGGCGTGGCTACCGTGGCCTGGCTGCGTGCTCAGCCGTGGTGTGACGGCCAGGTGTCGATGGCCGGCGGCAGCTATCTGGGGCATGCGCAGTGGGCAGTGGCGCCCTATGTCGATCCGCCGCTGCGGTCGGTATCGCTCAACGTCACCGCTGCGAAGATGACGGCTGTGTTCTACGAGCACGGCGCGCCGGGTATGCAGAACGCGCTGAACTGGACCTGGGCCATCGGCCGGCAGGAACGGGGGGTCCTGCCCAATGGCCTGCCCGGGCCGCGCCAGCTGGCCAGGATGAGGCGAGCACTGCGCAAGGTCCCGCTGCAGGCCGCCGACGTCGACGTGGCCGGAGCACCGGTCCCCTTCTGGCGGGATTTCGTCGAGCACGCCTCGCCCGGCGACGAGTTCTGGGCGAACGCCGATCACGACCGCGCCGACCTGACCCGGCTTCCGCCGGTCAGCATGGTGACCGGATGGTGGGACCTCTTCCTGCCGGGCCAGCTGCGCGACTATACGGCAATCCGGGCGGCCGGCGTCCCGGCGCGAATCATCGTCGGGCCCTGGCTGCACGCCGATCCGGGCGAGCTGAAGGCCGTCACCCGTCAGGACATCGCCTGGCTGGACCACAATCTGCGCGGCGGGCCCCCGCCACCGGGCGCGCCAGTGCGGGTATTCCTCCAGCGGGCGGGCACGTGGCTGGACCTCCAGGAGTGGCCGCCCCCGGCCGCCGTGGGCACGGCTTATCACCTGCGCGCGCGCGGCGGCCTCAGCCTCGGGGCCGAGCCCGGTGATGCCGCACCCGGCACGTTCGTCTACGACCCGGCGGACCCCACGCCGTCGGCAGGCGGGCCCCTCCTGCTGCGGCCCGCCAAGCAGGCCAACAACGCAGCAATCGAGGCCCGGCCCGACGTCCTGACCTACACCACCGAGCCTCTTCCCGCCAGCCAAGACCTGGTCGGGCCGGTCAGGGCCCGCATTTTCGTCCGAACCGACCGGCAGTACGCAGACCTTTTCGTCCGGGTATGTGACGTAGACGGCAAAGGCGTCTCCCGCAACGTCGTGGATGGCATCCGGCGGCTCTGCCCGCAGACCGTACCCGCGACTGACGTCATGGTCGGCGACGACGGGATACTGGCGGTGGACGTAGAACTGTATCCGACGGCTTACCGGGTACACGCCGGGCACCGGATCCGCGTGCAGATCAGCGGGGGCGCGTTCCCGCGGTTCGCCCGCAGCCTCGGGACGGGAGAGCCCTTCGGCGCGGCGACCAGGGCGCTGCGTTGCCGGTTCGAGATCTATCACGACTCCCGGCACCCAGCACACGTCCTGCTGCCTGTACTGCCCTGACCGGCCGTGCAAGGCGCCGTCTCGGCGCCAGCGTCAGCCAGGAAAGCCCAGCCAGTCCCGACCCGGCAGACATTATCGGGCAACTGGGCGATGCCGTGGCCGGATTCCGGACGCAGGCTGGAGCCCGGTCTCGCCGCGAAATGGCCGCGAGAGATCAGGCCGGCCGGGCTGGGATACGACATCACCAGGGCCGGCCGCGGCAGCTTGCCGCGGCCCAGTGCATCGACCGGTGCTATCGGAGGTGCTTTCGATGTCACCGCCAGGGATGCACCACCTCAGCATCCGCGCCGTCCGGGCCGACGCCCTCTTCGTGTCGACGCTGCAGCGCTCCGATGAGCGCAGCGCGGGGCAAGCGCAAGCCGGCCCGTCCCAGTAAGGCCACAATTGCCTGGTGAGCAGTGTCCGGCGGATCGGTGTCGCGCTGCTGGCGGTGCTCGGGGTCGTGGTTGCCGGCAGCATCGGTTACGTCGTGCTCGGCTTCAGCCCGCTCGACGCGGTGTACCAGACGGTCACCACGATTACCACAGTCGGCTTCCGCGAGGTCCGGCCGCCGGGGACGGCGGGGAAGATATTCACGATCGTGCTGATTCTCGTCGGGGTCGGCACGGCGCTGTATGCGTTTAGCGTGGTACTCGAATCCCTGGTGGAGGGTCACCTGCGCCAGCATTTCGAGAGGCGCCGGATGGAACGCGGAATCGCCCGGATGACCGGGCATACCATCGTCTGCGGATGGGGCCGGGTGGGCCGCGCTGTTGGCGGCTACCTGGCCGGCCAGGGCGCTCAGGTGGTCGTGGTTGACCTCGACCCGGAGCGCGTGGCGGCGATCCCCTATCCCGCGCTCGTCGGGGACGTAACGGACGACGACATGCTGCGCAAGGCAGCCATCATGCAGGCCAGGGCCCTCGTTGCGGCGATCAACACCGACGCGGAGAACGTCTACGTGACATTGTCCGCCCGGGCGCTGCGGCCCGACCTTGTCATTGTCGCACGCGCCCGCACCGAGGCGTCGGAGCCGAAGCTGCTGCGGGCTGGCGCGACTCGGGTTGTGAACCCGCAGCGGATCGGCGGCCAGCGGATCGCGGCGGCAGCCCTGCAGCCCAACGTGGTGGAGTTCCTCGACGTCGTGATGCATGAGGGCAGCCTGGAGTTCCGCATGGAGGAGGTATCGGTGCGCGACGGGTCCCGGCTCTCCGGGCGGACCCTGCGAGAGGCGAACGTGGGCGAGACGACCGGAGCGCTCGTGCTCGCAGTTCGCGGGCGTGACGGAACATTCCTCGCCAATCCGCCAATGCAGACTCCCATCCACGCGGGCCATGTGCTGATCGCGATCGGCACCCGGCAGCAGCTATCCGCCCTCCAGCACGCCGCGAACCAGGCCGATTCACGCCCAGGCACCACCTCGGGACGGTGAACGCGCGGACCGTCGGCAACGGCGACGTCGTCCGCATCATGTCCGGACAGCGCTAGCACCTCAACGACCGCGCGCCCTGGCGTTCGACGGCACGCGCATCCGGGTGACCAGCCGCGGCGCCTGCGTCAGCTCCCCTTCGCCGGCCCGCAAGTCCCGGACGCGGTCACCGAGATCGGCGCCAACAACGTATGGATCGCCAACAGCGGCCGTCTCCCGGTCACCACCTCCCGCTTGGGTTCCGCAGACAGGCTGCACGGCCCTTGACGGACTGTCCCTGCGGGGAAACGGTGGGTAGCGGGACAGGCTACCCTCCGAGGGAGGAAACAATGAACAACGCCCAGGCTCTCGCCGCTCAGACCATCCGTATTAGCGTGATGGCCGCCAGCACCCCCGTGCTGCTCACGGCTGCCTGGTCGGCCGCCGCCGCTAAGGTGATCGAGTGGGAAATTCGCACGCTCGCCTACTCGCCGCTTTCGGCCGAGGCCACCCGGCAGCGGCGCGCAGGGCACCGCGAGCTTGCCAACGGCGCCGCCAAGCCGAACCGCAGGCCGCAACCAGCCCATCCCTGACGACAACATCCCTGACGACAACATCCCTGACGACAACATCCCTGACGACAACATCCCTGATGACAACATCGCCCTCGCCCGCTGCCTCGGGCACACAGTCCAGCTGACACTGGCCACCTGCCGTGCGTCGCGTGCCGCGGCAGGCGTCGTGAGAACAGGACACCCAGATCTGATCAGCCTCGCTGGCGTCCCGGTCTGCCTCGCCCTGCCGCCGGCCTCGCGATTGCCGCATGCGATGGCGCTGAGCTGGGCGAAGGGCTTCATGCGGCGATGATTGGCGTCCCAGACCGGAGGATTTGACCGTCAAGGCGGCGCCGGGATGGTTTGAGCAACGACCGGCCGCGGGCGGTACCTTTTGTTTGGACTTCCGCAGCTTCGCACTCGAAACGTAGGAGAGGCAGGACTGCTGACGGTACGGCAGGCCCGTCCCGGCGTGCACAGACAGGAGAACATGGTGAAGAGGATCGTCAGCGCGCTCTTGATTGCCAGCGGCGCGTTCCTGGCAGCGTGCAGCAGCGCGGGAGCGCCCCAGCCGGGCTCCGCCCCGCATAAGGCCGTCGTGCTTTCCGGCACTGAGGCGATCTCGGGCTCCGACATGCACCCGCCTGCGAAAGGGACGGCTGTCGTCCCGGTTAAGGTCACGGGCGTCTTCGCAACGAACGGCACGATCACCCTCGATCGCTGCAGCCTCCTTACTCATTACCGCTGCATAGACAAGCCCGCCATCAATTTCGCCGGCGGCAGCCTGCACATCGACTACCAGAAGGCCGTCAGCACGGCGCACGTCAACACGGCCACCTGCGCCGCCTCCTACACCAACACAGCCCCCTACACGGTCACCGGCGGCAGCGGCGTGTACGCGGGCGCAACCGGTCACGGCGTAGCCACGATCACGTTCACGGCCATCTTCCCGAAGGTGAACGGCCAGTGTGACACCGCGGGAAACGCCGGCCCGGTCAAGGGCACCGGCCGCCTGCAGTTCCTGGCGCACGGCCCGGTTTTCCTCAGTTAGCACGGCCCGCACGCCGGCGGCGGTTGACGGAGCGTGCGGGGGCGCTGGCTGGTGCGGAACGCGCAGGAGGAGCGGTGAGCGACGAGACGCCTGCGGTGCCCGGCGGGTTCGCGCTCGGCTCGGTGATCGCAGGCTACCGGCTCGAGGAGCAGATCGGCGCCGGCGGGATGGCCGCCGTCTTCCGTGCCCACGACGCCCGGCTGGACCGCCAGGTGGCACTGAAGATCCTGGCGCCGGGGCTCGCGCTGGACGATGTCTTCCGGCGGCGCTTCATCCGGGAGTCACGGGCCGCGGCCGCCGTCGATGACCCGCACATCATCCCGGTCTTCG
>DATJZH010000165.1:0-4555 GCA_035499215.1 Streptosporangiaceae bacterium
GTCCTCGGCGGACCAGGCTGGGAACCGCGATACTGCTGGTCCTCCGATTCCGTTGTCCGCTGCGTCTGCTGCGGCGTCGGCATCGGCGCGGAGCATGTGCGCCAGCGCGGTCCCCATGGCCAGGACCAGGACCGGCAGGCAGGACACGATCGTGGTAATGGGCCACGGTGCCCGTGCCGCACCGGCCTGTGCCAGCAAGTGGTAGGCGACCTGCCCGGCCATGCCGAGTGCGAAGGTTATCTCTAGCCTCAACTGAAGTGTCTTTAACGTCCATCACGTGCGTTCTCACCTGCCCGGATGAGGGTTGATCCGTGGTTATCTCCTGCTCTGTCCATGACGCAGTTCAAGGAGGAGACGATGCTCGTGCATCCGGTGGTGATCCCCGGTTCGGGGACGCGGTCGTGGACCGTGCTGGGGGACGACGACGTGCCGGTCGCTCCGGTGGACGGGTTCCTGGCCTATCTCACCGATATCGGCCGGTCGCCGAACACGGTGAAGGCGTACGCCCATGACATGAAAGACCTGTGGCGGTTCCTTCAGTTCCGGGGCCTGGACTGGCGCGAGGCCCGTCTGGAGGACATCGCCGAGTTCGTCGCCTGGCTGCAGCTGCCGCCGGAGGGGCGGGCGGGCGAGGTCGCGGTGCTGCCGTCGTCGGTGCCGGAGGTCAGCGTGGCGACCGTCAACCGCAAGCTCGCCGCGGCGAGCGCGTTTTATGCGCATCAGGCCCGAAATAACGAGGGGCCCGGGGACCTGCTGGCGGTGTGGCGGGCCGGCGGGCGGGGCGGCTGGAAGCCGTTCCTGCACCACGTGAGCAAGGGGAAGCCGTACCGGGGCCGGGCGATCACGCTGAAGGTGCCGAAGAAGCTGCCGCGGATCCTGACCGTTGCCGAGACGCAGGCGATCCTGGATGCCTGCGGCCGGCTGCGGGACCGCTTCTTCTTCGCCCTGATGCACGAGACCGGCTGCCGGGCCGGCGAAGTACTCGGGCTCCGTCATGAGGACATCGCCGCCGCCGAGTGCGAGGTCACCATCGTGGCGCGGGAGAACGCGAACGGGGCCAGGGCCAAGTCCGGGGGCCGGACGGTCCCGGTCGGGCCGGAGCTGATCCGGCTGTATGCCGACTACCTGCACGAAGAGTACGGCCCGGCCCTGAGCGACTACGTGTTCATCAATATCTGGGCGGAGCCGAAGGGCCAGGCGTGGTCCTATCCGGCCGCCTATGACCTGGTGCTGCGGCTGCGGGCCAGGACCGGCCTGGATTTCGACCCGCACTGGTTCCGGCACTCGGCGGCGACCAGGTGGCTGCGTGACGGCGTGTCCATCGAGGTCGTCTCCAAGCTCCTTGGCCACTCATCGGTGACCACAACTTCCGCGACGTACGGGCATTTGACGATCGAGGATGCGCGGGCGGCGCTGGAAAAGGCAGGCTGGCTCACCGGGCGGGAGGTGACCTTGTGACCGGCCCGCTGATTGGTGACGGCGAGCGGGCATGGTGGCAGCGGCGGGCCGCCGCCGAGCTGGCCGCGATCCTGGACGCCCATCAGGACCTGCCGCGGATATCGTGGACGGCCGGCCCCGCCGGATCGGTGCTCGCCGGCCACGTCAGCGGCCTGGCGCCCGCGGCGCTGGTCCGGGCGGCGTTCACCGCGCGGGAGTCGGTGCTGGCCCTGGGGGAACGCCGCGAGGACCGGCTGGGCAGCGGGGCGGCCTGGATGCACGCGGCGTGCCGCCGTCGTGATGTGACGGTCCGGCTGACCGCGACCGTCCTGGACGAGGATGAGGGCCAGTGAGCCGCCCCGGCGGCGGTCCCGCCGTCCCGGACCGCCAGGCACGCGGGCACCGTGGGACGCCAGCGGGCCTGCTGGAGAAGCTGATGGCCGCGGTGCGCCCGGAGTTCCGCGCTGATGACCTGGTATTCGACCCGCGGGACCCGGTCTTCGGCGGGCCGGCCTGCGTGGTGGGCGGCTGCTCCCGCCCGCACCGCAAGCGAGGCCTGTGCGTGTCGCACTGGCAGCGGTGGCGGGCATCGGGCACGCCGGACCTGGCTGAGTTCACCGCGACGGCCGCTGCGGGCTGGTACGGGCACCTGCCCCTGGGCTCATGCGTGATCGACGGCTGCAACTACGGCCGGATGGCCCGCGGAATGTGCCATCGTCACGCCCGCCAGTGGCATGGCGCGGGACGCCCCGGGCTGGCCGCGTGGCAGGAATCGCCGGCGCCGCTGCCGCCGCCGGCCTGTCCGCCGCCGGCCTGCCGGATCGGCTACTGCGACCTGTGGGCTCAGGGCACGTCGGTGTTCTGCCTCGGCCACGATGGCCGGTGGAAACGCCGCGGCCGCCCCGATGCGGAGGAGTTCATCGCCTCCTGCGAAAACCCAGGTCCCGGCCAGGAGCACATCGACCTGCGGCAGCTGCCCGCTGGCCTGCGCCTTGAGATGCAGTATGCGCTGCAGTGCCGCGGCGATGAGCGGACCTCCAGGCTCGATCCCCGGGAGTGTCAGCCGTTCATCGCGGTCCTGGCCGCCGCGAGCGCGTCGTCCCTTCTAGAGCAGCCGGAAGAATGGTGGGCGGGCCGCGCCGCGCCTAAAAACGGGCACGGATGGCGCGCGTTCATCCGCGACGCGCGCCGCCGGGTCGAGGCGCTTGCCTTCGGCGCCAGCTGGGACACCGAGTACCCGCGCGATGCCTGGCGGCTCCGCAACCTGGGCATCGACCAGCCCGAGGCCACCGTCAGCTTCGCGGACATCCCCCAGCCCTGGCTGAGGGAACTGGCCAAGAGGTACGCGCGGTGGCAGCTGGCCACCGGGCTCAGCGCCAGCACGGCCGGGACCGGAGCCAGGGCGGTTACCCGGTTCGCCGTCTATCTTGCCGCGCAGCCCGCGCCGGCTGCCGGCCTGGCCGTCGTGGACCGCCCGCTGCTGGAGCGCTACCTGGCAGCCCTGCGCGCGGAGATGGGCGGCCGCGTGTGCCATGGCCGCTACGTCGGCGGGCTGAACGGCTTCCTGCAGGCGATCCGCCGGCACGGCTGGGACGACGCACTGCCGGCCAGCGCGGCGATCTTCCCCGAGGACATCCCCGACCGCGGCACCCCGCTTCCCCGCGCCCTCGCCGGCCACGTCATGGCACAAGTCGAGCAGCCCGCCAACCTCGACCGGCAGGACAACCCCGCATACCGGCTGATCACCATGATCCTCATCCGCTGCGGCCTGCGGATCTCCTCAGCCGCCCGGCTGCCCTTCGAATGCCTGGTCACCGACGCCGACGGCGCCCCTTACCTGCGCTACTGGAACACCAAGATGAAACGCGAGGCCCTTGTCCCCATCGACGACGAACTGCACCGCCAGGTCGGCGAGCAGCAGCAACGGGTACTGGAGCGGTTCCCCTCCGGCGCGCCAGTGCTGTTCCCCCGCCCGACCCGCAACCTCGACGGCCGCAGGGCGGTCTCCTGCCACACCTACCGCTGCGCGCTCAACCGCTGGCTGGAGAACTGCGACATCCGCGACGAGCACGGCCGGCCCGTCCACCTGACCCCGCACCAGTGGCGCCACACGCTGGGGACCGCCCTGATCAATAAAGACGTCCCCCAGCACGTCGTCCAGAAGATCCTCGACCACGACTCGCCGCTCATGACCGCTCACTACGCCCGGCTGTCCGATAAGACCGTGCGCGAGCACTGGGAACGGGCCCGCAAGGTGAATTCCGAGGGCCAGCCCGTCCAGATCAGCCCCGACGGGCCGCTCGGCGATGCCGCCTGGGCGAAGCAGCAGCTGTCCCGCGCTACCCAGTCGCTGCCCAACGGCTACTGCCAGCTGCCCCTCGTCAAGACCTGCCCGCATGCGAACAGTTGTTTGACTTGTCCGATGTTCGTGACCACGGCGGAGTTCCTGCCGCAGCATCATGCCCAGCGGAAGGCCACGCTGCAGATCATCTCAGCCGCCGAAGCCGCGGGCCATGCCCGCGTCGCCGAGATGAACCGGCAGGTCGCCGGCAACCTGGACAAGATCATCGCGACGCTCGAGGACAAGGGGACGAACGAGGAGGAGGCGGCCGCCGGTGCGTCCTGACCCGCTCTCCGAGGCCGCCGCCCGGCGGCACGAGCTGACCCGGGCCAGGGCCGTCCAGGCACTGCGGGAACTCGACCGGGCCGGCGCTCCCGTGACATTCGCCGGCGTCGCTCAGGCAGCCGGCATTTCACGATCGTGGCTCTACACCCAGCCCGATATCAGCAGCCACATCCGCCGGCTGCGGGAGAAGACAGACGGCGCCGGCTCCGCCGGCGCCATCCCCGCCGGCCAGCGGGCCACCGAGACGTCGCTGCGGGCCAGGCTCACCGCCGCCCTCGACCGCAATAAGCAGCTCGCCGACGAGAACGCCCGGCTCCGCCGCCAGCTCGCCCGCGCACTCGGCGACCAGCGCTGCGCCGGAGTTCGATCAGGTAACGATCCGAAGGAGTGAAACAGCCAGGATCAGGCCGCGAGTGTCCCGTCGGCGACACTGTCCACGACGGGACACCGCAGGTCACAGGCCTGGCTGACGCGAAAGCTCAAGATAACGAA
>DATJZH010000166.1:0-4851 GCA_035499215.1 Streptosporangiaceae bacterium
GGCAGGCGGCCGCCAGGCGGCGCTCAGCACGACAGCCGACCCAGCCACCCTCCAGGCACCGCACCCCCGGTCACGCAAGGCATCCCGGCAGCTGCCCCCAGCAAAGCCACCCACGGAACCGGCAAGGGAGCCTCAAATGACTCGGCTTCGTCCCGGCCGGCAGTCAGATCACCGGCGCGCGCCGCTCCGGCCCTCGGCACTCGGCGCCACGAGGGCGAAGTGCGTGCGAGGGCGTGCTCCCGGGGAGCCATGTGCGGCCGGCAAACGGCGGGTCAAGCGGACGCAAAATTTGCCGCCCTCCATGCCATCCCGGCACGCTCTCGGCTATATAGCCGTGCCGACGTATGGTGCAGGCAGGATCTGTCTCTGCAATGGGCTGGGCTGGCCGGAGGACGTGGACTATCGGCGGTCGGGGCGTGGTTAAGGTCCTGGTTGGGCGCGACGACGAGCTGGTGCTGATCGGCGCGTTTGCCGAGCGGGCCGGGACCGACGGGGAGGCGCTGCTGCTGCTCGGGGAGCCGGGCGCCGGGAAAACCGTATTGCTGGACGCGGCGGCCGATGCGGCCGCGCAGGCCGGCTTTCTGGTGCTTCGGGCCGCCGGGGTGGAGTTCGAGGCCGATCTGACCTTTTCCGGGCTGCACCAAGTCCTGCTTCCGCTGCTCGGGGAGTTCGGTCGGCTGAGCGGCGCCCACCGCGATGCGCTGAACGCCGCCCTCGGCTACGCAGAGGGGCCACCGCCGGATCGGCTGCTGGTGTCGGCCGCCGCGCTCACCGTGCTGCGCCACGCGTCCGCCGCCAGCCCGGTGCTGGTGATCGTCGATGACCTGCCGTGGCTGGACAGGTCGAGTGCTGGGGTCCTGGGGTTCGTGGCGCGCCGCCTGGCCGGCAGCCGGGTCGGCCTCCTGGCTGCGTCACGACCAGGTGAGGAAAGCTTCTTCGAGCGCGCCGGGCTGCCGCAGCACGAGCTTGCGCCGCTGGCTGAGGAGGCGGCGAACGCCCTGGTGGGCTCCCGCTTCCCCGAGCTTGCGCCACGGGTCCGCCAGCGGCTGGTGGCCGAGGCCCAGGGAAATCCGCTCACCCTGCTGGAGCTCCCGGTGGCGCTCAGCGGCGCGCAGCGGGCCGCGGCCGAAGAGCTGCCAGCGGTCCTGCCGCTCAGCCGCCGCCTGCAGGCGCTGTTCGCATCCAGGGTGGGCGGTCTTCCCGCGCCGGCTCGCTGGCTGCTCTTGCTCGCCGTCCTGGAGGGCACCGGGGACCTGCGCATCCTGGAGACAGCGGGCGGGCACGTCGAGTCCCTTACCCCCGCTGAGCAGGTGGGGCTAGTGCGCGTCGACGAGCGCACCGGCCGGCTGGCGTTCCACCACCCGCTGACCGGTCCGCGGTCATAGAACTGTCCACCAGCGCCGAGCGGCGCCGGGCCCACATGGCACTGGCTGCCAAGCTGACCAACCAGCCCGACCGGCAGGCGTGGCACCTGGCCGCCGCCGCGACCGGGATAGACGAGGAGGCAGCGGGCCCCCTGGAGCAGCTCGCGCACCGGCTCATGCGGCGCGGCGACGCCACCGGCGCGGTAACGGCGCTGCTGCGTGCCGCCAGTCTCAGCCCCGACGGCCCCACCCGTGGCCGGCGCCTCGCCGCGGCCGCCTCTGTCGGCGCCACCCTGACCTTGGAGATTGACAGCATCCCGGGGCTGCTTGCTGCCGCCCGCAGCGCCGACCCGGAACTCGGCGGGCCGCTGCCTGCCGCGGTGACGGCCGCGCACCTGCTGCTGAACGCAGATGGCGACGTCGGTACCGCGCACAGGCTGCTCGTCAGCGCGATCGACACCAAGGCCGAGCCGTATGACGCCAGCGATAACACGACCATCCAGGCACTGCAGACGCTCATGGCCGTGTGCTACCACGGCGGGCGCTCCGAACTGTGGCCAGCATTCGGGGTGGCGATCAGCCGCCTCGGTCCGCCCGTCCACGCGGACCTGCTCCTGCTCAGCCAGACCATCGCCGATCCGGCCCGGATCGCCGCGCCGGTGCTCAATGCGCTGGATACCGCCGTTAGCGGCCTGCACGACGAGCCGGATCACTGGCGCATCCTGACCGTCAGTGCCGCAGCCATCTTTCCCGACCGGCTGGCCGACTGCCGGGACGCTTTGCTCCGGGTGGTCCGCGATAGCCGCGCCGTCACGCCACGGGTCAGCGCGCTAACCACTCTGTCCCTCGACGACCTAACAGCTGGCCGCTGGGACGAAGCGCGGCAGGCCGCAGACGAGGGACTCGAACTCGCCAATGCCGGTGGCTACCGGCTGCTAGCTTGGCTGTTTCACCACCGGTTGGCGGTCCTCGCTGCTGCCCGCGGTGACCCGGACACAGCACAGGGACTGGCCGACGAGATAACCCGATGGGCCGCACCGAGGCGAGCCGGCCTGGCCGAGGCGCACGCCCTGCATGTGCGCGTGATCGCAGCGCTAGGACAGGGCGATTTCGAGGACGCCTACCAGCAGGCCGCTACGATCAGCCCGCCCGGCGTGCTCGCCCCCTATGTCCCGCTCGCCCTGTGGGTGGCCATGGACCTGGTCGAGGCCGCCATCCGCACCGGCCACCATGCGGAAGCAGCCGCCCACGTGGCCGCCATCCGCGACGCGGGAATCGCCGCCCTGTCCACGCGGCTGGCGCTGCTGGCCACTGCATCGGAGGCGCTTATCGCGCCGGATGACATCGCTCCCGGGCTGTTCGAACAGGCACTCGCCATCCCCGGCGCCAACCGCTTCCCGTTCGACCTGGGCCGGGTACAGCTCTGCTATGGCGAGCAGTTGCGCCGTGCCCGGGCCGTGACCGGGTCGCGAGCCCAGCTCACAACCGCACTGGAGATCTTCGAACGCCTCGGTGCCAAACCGTGGGCCACCCGGGCCGCCAGTGAGCTGCGCGCCGCCGGACAGACCGCCCCGTACGCTGTCCGGCGAGACCGCGCTTCGCTCACGCCGCAAGAACTCGAGATCGCAATGCTCGCCGCAGCCGGCCTGACCAACAAGCAGATCGGGCAGCGGCTGTTCCTGTCGCACCGGACCGTCGGAGCCCACCTGTACCAGATCTTCCCCAAGCTCGGCATCGCCTGCCGGGCCGCGCTGCGCGACGCGCTCGCCGCCCTCCCACCACAGCGCTCCGGCGAGGACCGCAGCCAGCCCTAACCTCCCGCCGGGGCAGGCCCTGAGAGGCGTCGCCGCTACCGCCCGATCTGGAGCACGATCTTGCCTCGGGTGTGCCGGCCCGCGACCCGCGTCAGCGCGTCGCGGGCCTGCTCCAGCGACAGCACCGCCTCGACCTGGGGGCGCAGTGTGCCGGCATCGGCCAGGCGGCCCAGTTGCTCGAGCCTCTGCCGGTTGACGTGCGCGGCGAAGGATTCGCCGGTGATGCCGCGCTCCAGCTGGGCAGGAGTACTTTGCAGGACTATGAAGATCGCCCGGCCGCTGTCGCGGACCGCGCCGAGGGCCTCGTCGCGGGTCTGGCCGCCGGCGCCGTCGAGCAGCAGGTCGACGCCACCGGGAACCGCGGCACGCACTTGCTGGACCCAGTCGGCGGCGTGGTAGTGGAGCACCTCGCTGGCGCCCAGACTCCGCAGGTAGTCGTGGTTGGCCGGGCTGGCCACGCCCAGGGGGCGGGCGCCGACGGCCGCCGCGATCTGCACGGCGGCGCTGCCCACGCCCCCCGCGGCGGCGGTGATGAGCACGGTTTCGCCGGCCTTCAGCCGCCCCTTGTCGACCAGGCCCTCATAAGCGGTCCCGCCGCCGATCACCAGCCCGGCCGCCTCGGCGAAGCCCAACCGGCCGGGCATGGGGGCCAGGCGGTCGGCCAAGGCCAGCGCCAGCTCGGCGAACCCGCCACCGGCCGGGAACAGGCTCGCGTACACCCGGTCGCCTGGCTGGACGCCGGCGCCGTCGCCGGCTGCTTCGACGACGCCCGCGACTTCCTGACCCGGGACGAACGGCAGGGCAACTCCCGGGAAGCCGCCGCTGAGGAACCCGACGTCCCACGGGCCGACGCCGGCGCCATGGACCCTGACCAGCGCCTGGCCCGCTGCGGGTGCTGGGTCTGGCCGTTCACCCAGCTCCACGCTGTCGACACCGCCCAGTTCCTCCGCCAGCGCTACTCGCATGGTTCTCGCCTCTCCTCACCTGCTGCTCCTGCTGCCTGCCGGTCGCGCTCCGGGGCTCGACAGCGCCTGGGTTCCGGCCAGCCCATGCCCCCGAGCAGCGCCGCTCCCGGGCGGGCTTGGCAGCCCCCTGGTGATGGCGCCTGACACGTCCCACCCTGCCACGATGACGCACCAGCGCTCGACGCATGGCCGCCTACCCATGCCAGCGTGGCTGACGGGCTCGGCGCGCTCGCGGCACGGGAGCCGGGCGGGATCTACAAGGCAGACGTGTGCGGGGCTTCCGGCAGATCCGTCCGAAGCCCCGCGCCCGGGCCAGCTGGAGGTTCAGGCGGCCAGATACGAATGCGCGGTCTGCGCGGCCTTGTACCGGCGGAGGCGCTCGCTGGTCAGCTGCGCCTGCCCCAGAGCGGTCAGCCGGTCCGGCGCGTTCGCGACCGCGCCGGAGGACCGGCCCAGCACCCGGCCGTCGCTGGCGTGCCCGGCCGTATCTCGCGGCCCGCACTCGTCGGTCTGGCTCGATGAGGAAGTCCGCTGGCAGGCGGTGCCCGATCGGGATGGGCTCGTCGAGGTGGGCAGTCGTGACGTAGTCGGCGGGAACGAATCCCGCGCGGGGTGTGGCGGTCATCGCCTCCAGTACCCGCTTATCGCTGACGCCGCTGCCACCGGGGCCGCACCAGGTCGCCGGTCTCGGAGCGCCGGGTCATGACG
>DATJZH010000167.1:0-3168 GCA_035499215.1 Streptosporangiaceae bacterium
AGCGCGGGCCAGGTCTCTTCCGGTACGGCTATCCCGAACCGCTCGGCGAGCCAGCGCATCTGGCCTTCGAGGTCGGCGGCCAGGTTGTCGTAGTGGACGAGCAGCACGTTCGGTTCGTTGCGCCTGGACCAGGCATCGGACAGGTGCCACATGAGGCCTGGCAGCGAGTCCGGCTCTGCACGGGGATTGACATCATCGGCGATCCACCTGAGCAGCCAGTCGTGCAGCGGCTTGCGGGGCGGTGGCGGCTCGGCTGGCTCGGGCTGGCCGGTCAGCTGCCGGAGCCGCGCGCGGTCGATGTTGCCGCGCTGATGAAAGAGCGACACGGCCATGTCGAGTGGCTGCCGGGCCGTCACGATGTAGGTGGCGCGGGGATCGAGGGGAATCCCGTCCAGTGGCGTATGCGTCTTGATGAACCGCCGGTGGTCCTGCGCGACAAGCTGGGCATGCACCTCATCCTCCGGCACGACCAGGTGATCCAGCCACGGCGAGAGCTGCGCGAGCGGAGCCGGGAGTTCCGGTGTCTGGAAGATCAGCAGCGCGCAGATCATCTGCACCCACGTCGTTACGGTCTTGGACCGGGTGCTGATCACGACGTCCCCGTCCCGGAACGGGAAGCCAAGCCACCGGGCGCTGTCCTCATCAGGGGACTGATAGCGCAACGGCATGCTGGTCACCAGGTGAGCGTATTAGAGATCCAGCGATGAGCGGTCATTACCGTTAGCGATCATCAAGCCAGGCTGCTGGTCGCCTAGGTTCCGGTCTCCGGACCATCGCCCCGGCATGCCGCCAGGCGGCGGCCGCAGGCCAGCGCTGCCAGCACCGCACGAGCCTGGGCCCGGCGGGCGGCCGGGCCTGGAGTGCCTCAGCTGGATGCCCCAGCACCGCGCACGCGCACAGCAGCCACGCGTCGATGAAGACGGAACCGCTATCGGCGTAGACACTGCCCGGGACGTGCTGGCCGACCTGCTCACACGCAGGTCACCGCCTTGATCGTGTATTCGAGCCCAAGGGCAGCCGGGTGCGTACTCGGCATGCGCGCATCGATGGCACAACTGTCCCATTGCTCCGGGATTCGCAATCCAGACTTCAAAGCCGGGGCCGTCGCCGGCCTGACAGCGTTCGCTGCACCGCCGAAGGCTTCGCGACCTGGCGCCAGCTCTGTGACGCGGCGGACCGCGGGCCTGCCCGGTCAAAGAGCTGGCGAGTCCGCATGTTACGGGCGCAGGCGTTCGGTCACCGCCGTGAGCACCTCGGTGAGCTCGGTCACCTTGAACTGCCGGGCGAGGAACAGATAGAGCCCCAGGGCCCCGGAGCCGACCAGGACGACCGCGACCAGGGCGCTGAGCCTTCCGGGGGGCAGAGCGGCCCCGGCCGCGTGCGACACGGCGAACGCCAGAACAGCTGCCGGGACGGCGGCAGCGTGCATCCGCAGCAGGCTGCCGCCGATCGCCCGCCCGCCCAGGCCGCCCAGCCTTCGGCGGAGCAGCCGCCAGGCCAGCGCCGACCCGAGGACGTTCGCCATGCCGAAACTCAGTCCGACGCCCGCAACGACCTGGCCGGCCGGCAGGACGGCGAGCGCGCCGTAATCGACGGCTACATTGAGGATCATGGTCACGACGCCGATCAGCGCAGGCGTGCGGCTGTCATGCAATGCGTAGAACACTCGCAGCTGCAGCTGGAAGACCGTGTAGGGCACCAGGCCGAGGCAGAGCACCGCGAAGACCTCACCGACGTAGCGGGCACTGGCCAGGCTGGTGGCGCCGTGGGCAAGAAACACCTCGGCCAGGGCTGGGCCGAGAACCGCGAGCACCAGGGCCGACGGCACAACGATGACTGACGAGAGCCGCAGGCCGACCGAGAAGTCCGCTGTCACCAGCTCCGGCCTGCGTCCAGCCGCGTGGGCGCTCATCCTGGGCAGCAGCGCGGTTATCACGGAGATGCCGACTATCGCGTAAGGCATCTGAAACAGCTGCCACGCGTACGCGAACGGCGTGTAGCCCGCCCCGTACCCGACCTGCGCCCGCGACGCCAGCACGCTCGCCGCGTTGGCGACCCGGGTGGTGACCAGCAACGTCACCTGGGTTGTGGCGATGTAGCCGAACATCCACCCGGCCATCCGGCGGATCCCCGACAGCTCGCCGCGTCCGAAGTCGAACCGCGGCCGCCAGCGGAATCCGGCCCGCCTGAGGGCCGGGATCAGCGCGGCAGTCTGCGCCGCGACGCCGAGCGTCGTGCCCAGCCCGAGCAGCTGAACCTCGCCCGGCGTGATAGTCGCCGGGCCGACGCCGAACCCGGCGACGGAAGTGAACGCCAGCAGGACGCCGATCACCACGACGTTGTTGATCACGGGCGTCCACATCGGGGCTGCGAAGCTGCCCCTGGCGTTGAGAACTGCCGCGACCAGCGAGCTGATGCCGTAGAAGAAGATCTGCGGGATGAAGAAATACGCGAAGATCACCATCAGGTGCAGCTCAGGGCCGGTGACCGGTCCCTTGTACAGGTAGACGATCGGGGCGGCCGCAAGCGACGCGACAATCGTTATGATCAGCAGCGCGAGCGCGAGCAGCGTGAACATTCGCTGGCCGTAGGCTTCGCCGCGGTCAGCGTCCCGGCGGGCCGCGCTTACCAGAAGCGGCACGATCACGCTGGTCAGGATCCCGCCGAGCATCAGGTTGTAGACGACGTTGGGCAGCGAGTTGGCCACGTTATAGGCGTCGGCCAGGGAAGCGGCTCCGAGCGCATACGCTTGCACGAGGGTCCGCAGCATGCCCGTGACCCGGGAGATCAGCGTGCCAGCCGCCATGACGCCGCTAGACCGCACAATGCTGGGACCGCGGTGACGACCGTAACCCGGGAACGGCCTGCCGTGGCCCGCCATGCCGTCGTGGCCATCGGACGGCCTGGCGGGCAGCAGCCCGGCGCCAGGATCTGCGCCGTCGGCCGTCACGCCGGCTGCCCAGCCCGAGATGACCCCGGCATACTCACTAATTTCCCCCGTCGGAATGGCCCGTTCTACGCCCGGCCGGTATCGCCGGGCACGACGTTATCGGCTCCTCCGGCTGACTGCGGGCAGCGACGTCGGCGCTAATCAGCGTGTCATCGCTCAGCTGCCGTCTAAGACGCTCCCTGATATCTGATGAATTGCACCGCGCTCGGCCAGCAGCT
>DATJZH010000168.1:0-9133 GCA_035499215.1 Streptosporangiaceae bacterium
CATCGGCGAGACCGGTTCTGGCGTCGCTGTCGGCTGCGCTGCCGGCAGCCGTGCGCGGAGGAGTGCGAAATGGCTGAGCACGTGCAGGGCGACCTTGACAGGCTCAAGGGTATCGGCCCCAGGTACCGCGAGATCCTCGAGGAAATAGGTGTCGCCTCGATCAAGGAGCTGCGTCATCGCAACGCTGCCCACCTGAAGGAGATGATCGAGGACCGGCACGGCACAGTCGTGGGTCTGTCCGAGCATGAGACGCAGACCTGGATCGACGAGGCTAAGGCCTTCGAGGAGTAGTCAGACCAGCACCAACGATGGTCAGCGGCACGGTAGCGGCCTGGTTGCCGGCGACTCGACAACAGCGAAGATGGCCGTGGCGCCTGGCGGGCCCGGGGCGGTTCCGGTCAGCGGGCCAGGCTCGGGGCGCAGTGCTCGTTGAAGAAGCGGATGAACTCGGCGCTGGCGTTTGGCCCGCGTGGGTCGGTGTAGGACCCGTGCGGGGCGCCGCCGGACCAGGCATGTCCGCTCTGGTGGATGGTCCAGGACTCGGCCAGGGTCGCGCCGGCGGGATCCTGGTAGCAGGTGCGGGTGTAGGCATGGCCGCCGCGCACCCGCCCGCCGGTGGTCACTGCGGCGGGCGCGGCGCCCGGCCTGCCTGCTGCCAGGACGTGGTCGATGAGACCCGCGGCGTTGGCGTGGGCCACGGTCGCATCCCGGTCACCATGGAAGACGATCAGCGGCAAGGGCCGGACCGGCGGCCGGGCGGGGTTTGGCGGGCCCTGCCTCATCGCGGCGAATGCGGAGGCCAGGTCGTCGGCCGCGGCGTAGGCCAGCCCGGAGTGCACGCCAGCGGCGGCGTAGACATCGGGGTAGACCGCGGCCATCACCGCGGCCATCGCGCCGCCGGCGGAGAACCCGGCCACATACACCCGGCCCGCATCAGCGCCGTAGCTATCGGTGACCTGACTGGTGATCCCGGCGATCAGCGACGGCTCGCCCGCGTCGCGGCGCTGGTGACCGGGGTCGAACCAGTTCCAGTACCGGCCCGGGTTCGCCGAGCGGGCCTGTTCGGGGTAGGCGACCAGGAACGTCCCACGCTCGGCGAGGTCGTTCATGCCGGTAGCCGCGGCGAAGGCCGCCGCGTCCTGGGAGCCGCCGTGCAGCATCACCACCAGGGGCAGGGGGCCACCGGTGTAGCCAGCGGGGACATAAAGCCGGTAGCCGCGGGTGCCGGCAGCGTTGGCGTAGGAAAAGGCGTCGAACCGGCCCGCTGGCCGCTTCGCGGCCGGTGCCGCCGGCCGGTGCCCGCGGTGCAGAACCGATGCAGCTCGGCTGCTGCATACGCGGGGTCGGGGAGTCCGGCCGGAATGGGCCTGCCTCAGCTGCGGCCCCTCGCGGGCGGGCAGCGCTGGCGGCGGATCGGCGTGGCGCTCTGGCGCGGTGCCGGTCTCCCGGGCGCAGGGCCCATCGGGCGCCTGCCGTGTCACCGCCGGGCCGGCCAGGGTTCGCTGGATCAGCGCGGTTGCCTCGGCGAGGCGGCCCTGGCGGGTCAGCCGGGTGGCCTCGGCCATCGCGGCTATCTGGCGTGCATCCATGCGGTTGCCTTCTCTCGCTGTTCTTCCTGGCGGGATTGCCGCCAGGCCAAGGTCGGCTGTCCCTGGGCGCCTGGGCTCGGGACGGCTCAGGCGGTACGGGCCGCCAGGGCGGCTTTCACCGCGGCGGGTGCGCGGAAGGCGCCGAGCACCTCCACCGAGGCGATCGTGGCCAGGGCCAGCTGGGGGGAGACATCGTCGGCGAGGCTGGCCAGCCCCAGCACCCGGATGTGGATCATCTGCCCGGTGTCGCGGATCTCCTCCAGATCGCGGCGGGTGTAGTGGCAGCTGCCCAGGGTGAGGGTGCGCCGGGCCGCTGTCTGGTCGAGCGCCTCGCCTCGGGTGGCGAGTTGGGTGCGGATGGCTGTGCGGATGAAATCGGTGCGGTTGGTATAGAAGCCTTCTTGGACCAGCAGGTCGATCTGCCCCAGGTCCACCAGTCCCAGGTTGATAGTGATCTTCTCGGTCTTCTCGCCCTCACTCGGAACCATCCGCTGACCATCTCCTAACCATCCTTGTGGATGGTAACCTGACCGCCGGCTGCAATGCAACCATTCTTCGGCAGAGCGGCGGTCGGCTTCGCCGCGGGCCATGAATACGACACATGGGCAGACTGGTCATGTGAGTGATGAGCGATTCGAGGGCGATGCCGAGAAGACCTTGCTGAGGTGTGTACCCGGCCCGGTCTGGATAGACAGCAGGATCCATTCGTGGTCACGGCGGCGGGTGCGGGTGGCCCAGTCCGGCGTGTGCCCGGTGTCGGCACCAATGCCGTGGCCCGGCAGGAGGCTGTTTCCGCTGCTCGCCACGGCTGGCCTGATTGCCATCGGGATGGCCTCTACGACGTGGGGAGCCCGTCTGGTCGGGAGGTCATCCTGGGTGCTTCCGGATGACTTGTGGGGGACGCTGACCGCGGCCCGACGGCTCGTGCATCTGGACCTGAGCGGCCTGTACACCAAGCCCACCGGCTTGGTCACCCTGCCAGGAGCGGCCGTGATCCTTGTCCCGGTCGTCGCGATCGCCGACGCGGCGGGACTGCCGCTGCGGGTCCCGGGCGCGCACAACGCCCATCCTGGCGTGTGGCTGGTCGCCGGACCCTACGAGATCGCTCTTTCGGCGGTGGCGCTGTTCGCCGCCGACGCGATCGCCGGTCGCCTGGGCGTGGCCCGGTCAAAGCGCGCATTGCTCGCCGCCGCGGGCGCGGTTGCCCTGTGGGGCGTCTCGGTGCGATGGGGTCATCCCGAGGACGCGGTGGCGGTGGGACTGCTCCTGTTCGGCATACTGGCGCTGTCAGAGGCAAAAACCGAACGATCTGCATGGCTCATCGGGGCGGCGATCGCAGTACAGCCGCTCGTGCTGCTCGCGCTGCCAATCGTCGTAGCGGTCATCGAGCCACGGCGGCTGGCGGGCTTTCTCGCCAGGGCAGCCGTCCCTGCTGCGCTTGCGCTGGGTGTCGCGGCTTCGGCGAATTGGAAAGCCACCGTCAGCGTGATGACACGTCAGCCCAATTGGCCGACTGTCGATCACCCCACTCCGTGGGCTTCCTTTGCCGCCCACATGAGCAACGGAGCAGTTGCCGCCGGACCCGCACGGGCACTTGCGATCCTCGCAGCCTGCGGATGTGCGCTCGTCGTCGGGCGCCGGTGGCGCGCAGCGCGACATTCAGCCGAGTGGGGCTCGCAGACCCTCCAGGAACTGCTGTGGTGGGCCGCCGTCGCACTGGCGCTGCGCTCAGTGTTCGAGCCAGTGATGGTCGCCTATTATCTGTGGCCTGTGCTGGCGGTGGCGCTCATCACGGCATCGGGGAACTGGCCAGGCCTCGTCGCGACCTCTGTCGCCGCTGCGACGCTCACCTTCGTCTCACAGGTCCCCTGGCGAGGCCCTTGGAGCTGGTGGACGCCGATGGTCGCGGGGCTGGGCCTGACCCTCTTCCTCTCACGCGTCCCGCTAACCGCAAGAGCGCTGCAAGCACGATAACGGCCGTTCCCCGGCGGCGAGTAACCACCTCGCGCGTGGCCCTCCTCGACCCGCGCCCGCACCACCGCCTCGGCAGCGAGCCCGCCCGCTGCCAGCCAGCGCGTCTGGGTCAGGCCTGTTCACGGCCTTGCGTACCGGACCTGGGGAGCTTCCCGCGCGGCGACTGGGTGCGGGGGACCCGGGAGGCCTGCCGCAGCGTTGCCCGCCGGATCTCGACTACGGTGACCCGCGCGGCAGCGCCGTGCTGCGCCAGGTACTCGCCGCGTGCCTGCGGCGCGTGCGCGCTGCCGCCGCCGAGCCTGACCGCATCGTCGTCTGTACCGGATTCGCCCAGGGGCTCAACCTCGGGCTCCGGGCGCTCACGCGTGGTGCTCGCGGCGAAGCCGCGTCACGCGCTGGTGGACTGGGCGGCCCGCAACGACGGGGTTCGTGATCGAAGACGACTAGGATCCCGAGTTCGCTACGACCGCGAGCCGGTCGGCGTGCTGCAAGGGCTTGCGCCGGACCGCGTCGCCGCCATCGGCACGCGCGCGCCCGGGGTCTGGCTGACCGGGCTGGCCGCCGGGTTCCACGCCGTGGCGCACCTGCCGGGTCAGGAGCTGCTCGGGCCGTTGCTCTTCCTCCGGCTGGGTGATTTTGGCGGTGTTTGACTGCGGGCGAGCCCAGCGGCTGGCATGCTGCCTCATGGAGCGGACGTCAGGCCCGGCGAGAGGCGCAGGAGGCTGAGTGGCCGGGCAAAATTCCAGCGTTAGGAAACCTGTGGGTTCACGGCCTAGGCATCGCGCGAAGAGGAAGATCAGGCGGACCGGAAATCACACGGCGCCCTCTCAGGTGGGGAAGGTAGCGCAGAAGGCGGGGAAGGCGGCTCCCGCTGTCGCGGTGGCGGGCGCGCTGGCTGCGGCGCCGCAGATCCGCGATTCTTCTCCGGCCAAGCCCGCGGCGGCCGCACAGCACGTGGTCCGCGCCCGGCTGGACGCGGCCGCAGCCCCGGTGCGCCCGGCAAGCCGGACCTATGCCGTCCGGCCGGGGCGCACCAGGGCAGGGATGGGTACGGCTGCCCGGGTGCCGGGTGTTTACACCGTGCAGCCCGGCGATACCTTGTCCTCGATCGCCGCGCACTTCTATGGCAGCCCGTCACGGTGGCCCTCGCTGTGGTGGGTTAACCGCAGGTCAGTCATCGACCCGGACGTGCTCGCAGCCGGGCAGAACCTCACGCTGCGGAACTGGCATCCGGAGGCAGCCTGGCTCACCGAGGCGGCCCTGGCCGCCGCGCCGGCGCCGCGGCCCGCCGCGGCGGCGCCGCGGCGGGATCCGGCTGCGGACGCGGCCCAGGTGACATACTCGGATCCGGCGTCGGCCGCTCATGACGGCGATGGCGACCACGACGGCGACGCATCAGATGCATCTTCAGGCACGGTTCCGGGCTCGGCCGCGACCTATAGCCATCCGGCGCCTGCGCCATCTGCTGCCCAGCCCGCGACTGTGTCCTACAGCGCAGCGGCCGGCAGTTTCCAGCAGTGCGTGATCAGCCACGAGTCCGGCGGCAATCCTTCCGCCGTCAACTCGAGTTCGGGCGCCGGCGGCCTCTACCAGTTCATGCCGCAAACCTGGGCGTCGCTCGGCTACTCCGGCTCGCCGCAGAGCGCATCCGTGGCCACGCAGAACGCGGCGTTCCAGAAGCTGTACGCGCAGAGCGGAGCGAGCCCGTGGTCCTCCGACGGCTGCTAACCCCGGGCACCTGGCGTTGGGCTGGTCGCCGGCAGCGCAGCTAGGGCAGCCTCGTCTGCAGGCGCCTCGGCTACCTGGGGCGGAGCGAGCCGAGATCGTCCGCGCTGAGTCTCGGTTCACCTCCCGGACCCGGTCCGGGAGGTGAACGTCACCTCGGCGATCTTGGCCCCCGGCATGCCCGGCGCGGGCAGCAGTGCCATCCGCGCCCGTCGCCAGGCCGCCGCCGGCCCAGCGCCGCTGCGGGTGATCCGCAGCCGCCGCTGCCCCCTTTCATCATCGACCTTGCATACGCGCACTTGTTCTGCCACCAAGACGGCCTGACCGTGACGCGCCAGATCGCCATCCGGACGGCGCGACACGCCACAGCAGGGCAAACGCTGCCTGACGCGGCCTAGACCCAGATGATTCGTTGTCTTGAACCGTTCGTGTTTATCAAGGTAGGTTTGGCGCCATGACCGCGTCCCAGACTCCGACCACCGCCGCGGAGCTGCGCGGTGCCGGCTTGCGGGTGACGGCTGGCCGCGTCGCATTGCTCGAGACGGTCCGGGACGGTGACCACCTCGGCGTCGAGGCGATCGCCTCCGGGGTGCGTGATCGCGTGGGCCATATCTCCCTGCAAGCCGTGTATGACGCCCTGCACGCGCTCACCGCGGCGGGACTCCTGCGCCGCATCGAGCCGACCGGCAGCCCGGCCCGGTTCGAGGGACGCGTCGGTGACAACCACCACCACATCGTGTGCCGGTCGTGCGGTGTCGTCGCTGACGTCGACTGCGCGGTCGGCGAGGCGCCCTGCCTGACCGCGTCCGACGACCATGGCTTCTCGATCGGCGAGGCCGAGGTCATCTACTGGGGCCTGTGCCCCGGCTGTTCCACCGCCCGCGGTTCCTGGTCAGCGTGACCCGCGTAGTCCGGAAGGATTCCCATGTCTGAGAACCATGATCCCGTAGTCGTCGAAGCCGCGACCCCGGAGAGCGGGGGATGCCCGGTCGCGCCCCGCCTGACGCACCCGACCAAGGGTGACCCCAACCGTGACTGGTGGCCGAACCGGCTCAACCTGAAGATCCTGGCCAAGAACCCCGCCGTGGCCAATCCCATGGGCGCGGAGTTCAACTACGCCGAGGAGTTCAAGACCCTCGACCTCGCCGCCGTGAAGCGGGACATCGCCGAGGTGCTGACGGATTCCAAGGACTGGTGGCCGGCCGACTTCGGCAGCTACGGCCCACTCATGATCCGGATGGCGTGGCACCTCGCTGGCACCTATCGCATCAGCGACGGCCGCGGCGGCGCCGGGGCCGGGCAGCAACGCTTCGCGCCGATCAACAGCTGGCCGGACAACGTCAGCCTCGACAAGGCCCGCCGGCTGCTGTGGCCGGTCAAGAAGAAGTACGGCAAGAAGATCTCGTGGGGCGACCTGATGGTTCTCACGGGCAATGTCGCCCTGGAGACGATGGGGTTTAAGACCTTCGGCTTCGGCGGCGGCCGCGAGGACGTCTGGGAGCCGGACGACGACGTTTACTGGGGGCCCGAGACCACCTGGCTCGGGGACGAGCGCTACACCGGCGACCGGGAGCTCGAGAATCCCCTGGCCGCGGTGCAGATGGGCCTCATCTACGTCAACCCGCAGGGCCCGAACGGCAACCCGGATCCGCTCGCCGCGGCCCGCGACATCCGTGAGACGTTCCGCCGGATGGCGATGAACGACGAGGAGACGGTCGCCCTGATCGCGGGCGGTCACACCTTCGGCAAGACCCACGGGGCGGGCCCGGACGACAACGTCGGCCCCGATCCCGAGGCCGCCCCGATCGAGCAGCAGGGCCTGGGCTGGAAGAGCACGTACGGCACCGGCGTGGGCAACGACGCCATCACCAGCGGTCTCGAAGTCATCTGGACCGGCACCCCGATCACCTGGGACGACAGCTTCTTCCGGATCCTGTTCGGCTACGAGTGGGAGCTCACCCGGAGCCCCGCGGGCGCGCACCAGTGGCAGCCGAAGGACGGCGCCGGCGCGGGTACCGTCCCCGACCCCCACGACCCGTCGAAGCGCCGCACCCCGATGATGCTGACGACCGACCTGTCGCTCCGGTTCGACCCGGTCTACGAGCCGATCTCGCGGCGGTTCATGGCGGACCAGGAGGCATTCGCGGACGCCTTCGCCCGCGCGTGGTTCAAGCTGACCCACCGCGACATGGGCCCGGTCGTGCGCTACCTCGGCCCGGAGGTACCGGCCGAGGCGCTGATCTGGCAGGACCCCGTTCCGGCGGTGGACCACGATCTGGTGGACGCCGCGGACATCGCCGCCCTCAAGGGCCAGATCCTCGCCTCGGGCCTGTCGGTGTCCCAGCTCGTGTCCACCGCGTGGGCGTCGGCGTCGTCGTTCCGCGGCAGCGACAAGCGCGGCGGCGCCAACGGCGCGCGCATCCGCCTCGAGCCGCAGAGCGGCTGGGAGGTCAACAACCCCGACCAGCTGGCGGCCGTGCTGCGCACCCTGCAGGGGATCCAGGAGTCCTTCAACGCCGCCCAGGCCGGCGGCAAGCGGGTCTCGCTGGCCGACCTGATCGTGCTCGCCGGCGGCGCGGGTGTCGAGCAGGCCGCCAGGAACGCCGGCTGCGACGTCCAGGTCCGGTTCTCGCCGGGCCGCGCCGACGCGTCGCGGGAGCAGACGGACGTGGAGTCGTTCGCCGTGCTCGAGCCGAATGCGGACGGGTTCCGCAACTATCTCGGCAAGGGCAACCGGCTGTCGGCTGAGTACCTGCTGATCGACAAGGCAAACCTGCTCACGCTGAGCGCCCCCGAGATGACGGTCCTGGTTGGCGGCCTCCGCGTCCTGGGCGCGAACTACCAGCAGTCGCCATTCGGCGTCTTCACCGCGACCCCCGGGTCTCTGACCAACGACTTCTTCGTCAACCTGCTCGACCTGGGCACGACGTGGACGGCTACGTCCGAGGACGCCAACACATTCGAAGGCCGCGACGCCGCCACCGGCGAGCTCAAGTGGACCGGCAGCCGTGTCGATCTCGCCTTCGGGTCGAACTCCGAGCTGCGCGCGCTCGCGGAGGTCTACGCGAGCGATGACGCGAAGGAGAAGTTCGTGAACGACTTCGTCGAGGCGTGGGGCAAGGTGATGAACCTCGACCGGTTCGACCTCGCCTGATCATGACGTCCAGGTCGGCCTGCGCCGGAAATCGTGTCACCGGCAGTCATGGTTTCTGGTTGTGCTTAAGCGACTTGTCCGCGATCCGGGCTTCCCGCTCGGACCGCGCGGCCCTCGCTACCCGCGAGACGTCCGGAGTCTCGACGATCACCGTCCCGCCACAGGCGATCCCGGTGGCTAATTTCCGGCACGCCAGGCGAGGTCTTCGGTCAGGGCTGCGCTGATGGCCGTGATGTCTTGCTGCGGTCGTTCCTTCCCCTCGTCCCGGCTGTCCAGCAGCCGCAGCACGGCGTCCCTGTCCGCCTGCGTCACCACCGGCCACTCCGGCCGCCGGTTTTCTGGACGAACCGCGGGCCTGCCGCCACCGCCGGCTCCGCCTTCACATCTCCTGCTCTCGCCACAGGCAGGCAACCGATGTTCCGGTCGCAGCAGGAACCGTGTCCGGCACTTGCCGGGTTCACCGAATCCGCCGGACAGCGAAATCAGGCGGCAGATCGGTCAGTCTCGCGGCCCGGGTATCTGGCCGACGAGCATCATGAGGGTGCCGGCGAGCTCGCTGATTGCCTCGTCGGCTGCCGGGCCGGTGCGGCCCCGGCACCAGAGGGGTGCCTGGGACATCGCGGCGTGCATGCAGTGCAGCACCGGATCGATCCGGGTCAGGGTGAAATCGCCGGACGCGACGCCCTCTTCG
>DATJZH010000169.1:0-9258 GCA_035499215.1 Streptosporangiaceae bacterium
ACACCCCCCGCGGGGCGGCCTTGGTGATGGCTTCCCACGTCTGCTGCTTCACGGTCGGCGAGCCTTGCCCGTCCATGTGAATGACGATCGCGAGATCGTCGTGACGGACATCGAGCCGTCGTTCACCGCGGATCATCGACAACCTGAACTGGTGCAGCACAAGAAGTTTCTGGGGCAGGTGGTAGTGCCCGGTGAGGTCGGCCAGCCAGCTGATGACGCTATTGACCTCGGTTATCCCGACACTGCCGATCTGGTGCAGCGGCAACTGGCCCGGCTGCAGCTTCCACTCCGGGTCCAGAGCCAGCCCGACATTGGGCAGCTTCAGCAGCTGTTCGTATCTCTTGGCCTGGCTGAGCAGATTGGCGCGTCCGGGCTGCAGGTCCAGGACGACGTACATCCCGGCCGCCGTCGCCCGCTTGACCCAAGGGCGCAGGGAGGCCACGGTGGACGCGTAGGAATAGCTGCGGTTCTTCCCTGGTGCTCCCTGGGCGACGGTGGCAATGATCTCCATGGCGGGAACCACCGGTACGCTGCTCAGCGCCCGGTACGGCGCGGCAGCCTCCCTGGCCCGCACGATGCTGGCGTGCAGATTCTGCTGACCCAGAGCACCGAGGGCGGCAGCCCCCGGATGACCGTACAGTGCAACCAGCCGGTGCATGGGGAAGACGATCTGGCCGCCGCCTGGCAGCTGCACTCCGGTTACCGCAACGGCGACCCGCGATGCCAGCCGGTCCACCGGTCCGAAGCCGGCACCGATGGCGAGCACGTGCGTCGGCCCGGCGGCCGCGAGCGCGGCGATGGCGGCCGGGTCGGCCCGCGGGTCGAACCCGCGGACGGTGACCACCTGCGCACCCGCCATCCTGGCAGTGGCGCTCGCCGCGATTGTCGCTGGGCTTGAGTCCCCCCTGTGGACGAGTATCACCACATGCCGCAGGGGCGCGGGCGCGCCGATCGCGGGCAGCATGGCCGGGTCGGTCACCACGCGGATCCCGGGCATCCGCGCCGAGAGCTCATTCCGCGCCATCCCGACCGCGAGTACGGCGCGCGGATGCAGGGCGCTGATCTCCGCCCGCAGTACAACGCTTACCGGGGTTGCCGTGCCCCCGGTTTGCTCGGATTCCGGCCCGGATTCCGGCCCGGATGCTGTCTCGGCGGCGGTACGGGCGCCCGTGCCCGCCTCGGCTCCGGCCGCGGGTGTGCTGCCAGCCCCCGCGCCGGATCGGGCAGAGGTGAGCAGCAGTGGCGCATGTGCCTGCTCGGCTCGGGTGGCCGCGGTCGCCAGATCTGCAGGGCGGTTCGCATTGGCGACTACGACAGCGGGTGCAAAGGCGAGCAGCTTCTGTGCCATGCCCTCGGCGATCACATCGGATGCGCTGCCGGTCAACACCGACGTCGAGGCCGCAGGCCAGCGGGTACGTGGCATGAGGTGGACATATGCCCGCTCTGACGGAGGGACAGCGTCCGCGCAGGAAGTTGTGCCGGCAGCCGCTGCTGACAGCACCACCAGCATCGTTAACGCCAGGCGTGGCATCGGGGTGCGCGCTCCACCGGCCCACGGACGCATAATGCGGGCGCCGTGCAGCACCATTGCAGCCCCATTCGTCCCCAGGCGGCGCCCCCGCCACAGGGTGGCAGGGATCTGTCTGTCTCCGGAGACGCTACGCGGTCCTTTCCGGTTGTATCGGCCGCCACGCGGGAGACCTGCTTTCCGGGCGCGAGGACGCCGAGGACGTCGAGGACGATGTCAGCCAGATCAGAAGTGGCGGCTAGGTAGGACGCTCCGGGCGCGCTCGGGTTTCGCTTAGCCAGGATCTGATCAGAGGGTGATCCATCCGGTCAGGACATCGGAATCGTCTGTGGTGTGGCAGTGCAGGCGGAACGGGTTATCCGGGATGGGGCGGATGGCGAAGCAGCCGACCTCGTCCACCTGGATTGTGGTGATCGGGCCCGTGCGGGTCTGGATCTCGATCGTTCCTTCCTGGGTCGGAATGACCTGGCCGAGCATCGAATCCTCGTTGACCTCGAGTTCGACGGTCAGGTGCGCCGAGGTGAAGGTGAGGGCGCGGATCGAAGCCGGCTCGGACCGCATGCTCGGCACGCCGGTGTGCTCGTTGGTGGAGTCATAAGTGAGTTGCGCAAGTTCGGCGTCGATGTTGTGCCACGCGTACGCGTTCTTGCCGAGCTCGACGAACTCAGGCGGGACCGCCTGGCGGGCGCCCAGCGACTCCTTCAGCGCCGCCAGGAGCTGTTCGTCGTCCCAGATGTCAGGCACGCCGTGCACCTCCGGTTCCGTTTGCGCTGGCGCCGTTGACTGCGTCGTCGCTGCTCTCGGCATAACTGAAAGCAGCAAGGCGCGGGGAGCGGCGCAGCCTGTCGAGGCAGCGTGCACGCTGCGGGCCGATGCTTCCGACGGGTATCGGCAGGGTAGCGCTGATCTCCGCGTAGGAAACGGGGGGATCTTCGATCAGCATTGACAGCAGCCGCCGGCACCGCGGCGGAAGCCCGGCGAACGCCGCGGCAAGCGCGGCATTCAGCTCCGCCCTGAGGATCTCCTGTTCGATCATCATAGCGGGCTGATCTCGTGACATCTGGCTTTCCACCGGCGATCCGAAGCTGTCATACCTGCTAGCTGCCCGCACGACGCGAAGGCATTCCCGTTGCGTGGTAGTGACCAGCCATCCGGGTAGCGCGGCCGGCTGCCGGAGGTTCCCGAGCTGCTCGACCAGAAGCAGCCACACGGTCTGGGCGACGTCGTCGATGTCGGGCCGGCTTAGCTGGTAGCGGGTGCAGATGGACCATACCAGCGGGGCATATCGGTCGACGAGCTCGTTCCAGGCGTGCTGATCGCCGTCGCGGGCGCGGGCGACTAGGGCGATGACTGCCGGATCGTCACGCATGGGGGTTCTTTGCCGCCAATCTGCTGCAGGCCATGCACGCATGCTCGAGCCGTCACGGCTTGTTGGGCAAGATGCCGCAGCCGGGTTCGCCCGGATCGGGATTCAGCAGTTCCTCCAGCGCTTGCCGGGCCGATCGGCGCCCCGGCACGGTGCGAGCCGCGATCGCGCCGCTGACGACGCCGGCGGCGAAAGAGCATCCTTCCCAGCTGGCGGCTCCGTTGAACGCCACGCGGTTCTCGTGCTGCACCTTGCCGTCGCTGTCCTTGTGCTCGATGATGACGTCGCCCTGCACGTATGCTCCGGTAAGCCCGACGCCGGGTGCCAGCAAGTCAATCCAGGGCGCGGGATACGGAGTGAACGAAGCACGCTTTCCGTCTTGATCAAGTGCGCCGACCCCGACGACGTCCGCGAGTGCGGCAGGATACGACGCCGAGTTCGGTTTGATGCCGTTGCGCACCATCTTAGGCGTAAGCTCCTTGGCGTCGCCATTGTTTCCTGCCGCTGCCACGACCACGGTCTCAGAGCTGAACCGCTTAACCGCGGTCTCGAAGAGCATCGGCGCGGTATTGTCGTCAGCAAAGAATTCCCCGAGGGACAGGTTCACGACATCCAGCCCGAGCTGGGCGAGTTCGGCCATCGCGATGGCAGCATCCCAGGCCGAACCGTCGCCCTGGCTGTTCAGTACGTGACGGACGCGGATCTCCGCGGCCGGCGCCTCCATCAGGATGCGCGACGTGACGAACGCGCAATGCCCGTCGAGCACCGTGTAAGTGTCCTGGTCGGCCTTGAGGAGGTCGCCGGGGCCGGCGATGTAGCTGCCGGTCAGCTGCTCGGTCGGGAACACGCGGGTGTCGAGTACTCCGACCCGGACGCCGCGGCCCAGCCGGAAGTTCCGGTCCTGCCAGCAGCCGAGCTGCCCGAGGTTAGCCTTGACGGGCCTCGGGGCGCCGTCGCCGCCGCTGAGATGGGGATAGCCCTCGACCGGGGATGGCCGTTGATTCTTGCCGATCGGCACTTCCCAGCCCGGGTAGTCCCTGGCGAACGTGAGCCGGATGCCCTCGAGCAGGAGATCGAGGCCAGCGAGGGCATGCCCGCTGAGGCCTTCCCGCACTTTCTCGAAGCGCGCGAGCTCGGGCCCGAAGCTGGGGTCATGCAGGAGTGTGCGGACGGCCGCGTCAACGTCCGCCAGGTCGCGCACGCGAGCCAGGCCCAGGCCCGCGCTGCGGTCCGTCCGTCCCACGCTCACTCCCAGGCCCGCTAGCGTGCTGGTCACAAGCTCCAGATCGGGCAGGGCGACGACGAGCTGGTCGCTGTGATATCGCTCGACCCGGCCTTGTGCGATGTGCATGTGTTCCCTCCGGGGTGTGTTCCTCCTGCGGTCGGGTTGGCGCAGACCGTGCGGCAGGCTTACCGCAACCCTCAGAGATCCGGAGGTGGCTTTCGGCTATCTGATACATAAAAGCCGGGGAAACCTCCTTGACGATGTTGCGCGGTGCCGTGCATAGAATCGGCTGTGATCGAGAAGCTGGACGAGCAGGCTCATGAGGCGCTCCGGCTGGCAGACGCAAACCCCGCTAAATCGGCCATGCTGGCCCGGACGATTGCCGACCGGGCGCGCCAGGATCGTGCCCTCGCGCCGTTCTCGATAGCTGAGCGGGCCCTAGGCGTGGCGGCCCTGCAACTGGAAGATCCGGATACGGCACTGCGGCATCTGCGCGCGGCGGTCCGGCTGGGCCGCCGCGCTGGTTCGGCCGAGCTGGCGGCCGAGGCGCAGCTGAGGCTGGCCTACGTCTTAGTTGTGCGCGGGCGAGGGCGGCAAGCGCTGCTGGAGATCGAGGCAGCGTTGTCGAGCCTGGGCGGCGCGGCCAGGGCAAGGGCCCGTGCGCAACGCGGTGTGATCTTGCATCAGCTCGGCAGGCTTGATGAGGCGCTTCCCGACTATCTGGCCGCGCTTCCTGTGCTGCGCCGGGCCGACGATCGTGTGTGGGTGCAGCGGGTGCTGAGCAACCGGGCCGTCCTGTACGGCTACCGGCAGGAATTCGCCGCTGCCGAGGCTGACCTGCGCGAGGTGGAGCAGCTGTGCACGACGCTCGGGCTGGACTTGTCGCTGGGGTTCGCGCACGAGAATCTGGGCTGGATCAGCGCCTTGCGCGGTGACGTGCCGGCCGCGCTGCACTACCTCCACCTGGCCGAACGGCGCCTTCGGGCGCACAACGCACCGGTCGGCGAGCTGCTCGCCGACAGATGCGAGCTGCTGCTGTCTGCGCACCTGTTCTCGGAGGCCGTTCAGGCGGCCGAGGAAGCCGTCCTGGAGTCTGAGCAACAGCAAAGGAGGATCGGCCTCCCCGAGGCGCGGCTGCGGCTCGCGCAGGCCGCCATCCTGGACGGCCAGGCCGGCCGCGGACTGCGGGAAGCGCGCACGGCGGTGCGGGAATTCGACCGCCAGCGGCGTCCCCGCTGGGCCACGCTGGCCCGCTTCACCGTCTTGCGGGCCAGGCTGGCGGCCGGTGCGCAGCCTGATCCCGAGCCTGGCGTTGGCATCCGGCAGCTCGAGCACGTCGCCGACGACCTGGCCGCTGCGGGCTGGCCGGGTTCCGCCCTTGACGCCCGGCTGCTCGCTGGCCAGCTTGCCCTCCGGCGCGGCTGGACCGGAAGAGCCCGCGCGCAACTTCAGCAAGCGGCCGGGCAACGCGGCCGCGGACCGGCGCTGCAGCGCGCCAGGGCCTGGCACGCCGAGGCACTGCATCGGCAGGCCAGCGGAAACCGCCGGGGCGCCACGGCCGCCGCCCGTGTCGCGCTGCGCGTGATTGACGAGCAGCGGGCGGGCCTGGGAGCGACGGACCTGCGTGCCCATGCCGCCGGGCATCGGGTGGACGTGGCCGAGCTGGGGCTCCGCATGGCGTTCGATAGCGGCAGGCCTGCCCGGGTGCTTGAATGGGCCGAGCAGGGCCGGGCCAGCCATCTGATGCTGCGGCCTGTTCGCCCGCCCGGCGATCCTGATCTCGCCGCGGCGCTGGTGGAACTGCGCTCCACCGTCAGCGAGATCTTCAAGCTCCGCGGCACGGGCGGCAGCACCGCCTCGCTGGAGCGCCGCCAGGTGGCACTGGAACGGCAGATCCGCGACCATGATCGCCGTCTTCCGGCGGAAGAGACCTCCAGGCCCCCGCGCCCGCCGCCGCTGCGCGCGCTCTGCGGGTCTCTCGGCGACGCGGCCCTGGTCGAGTTCGTTCGCCTCGGCGACAGGCTGCACGCCGTCACGCTGGCGGGCGGCCGGATCCGGCTCGGCCAGCTCGGCCCCGTGGCCAGGGCCGACGGGCTGATCGACCGGGCCCGGTTCGCGCTGCACCGGCTTGCCCGGCACCACGCAAGCGACGCCGGCAACGCGGCGGCCAGTGCCATGCTGGCCGACGCTGCCGGCCGGCTCGATGCGCTGCTCCTGCAGCCGGTCGCCAGCCACACCGCTGACCGGCCGCTGGTGGTGGTTCCGACCGGCGCGCTCCAGTCACTGCCATGGTCGATCCTGCCCTCGTGCGCTGGCCGGCCAGTCACGGTGACGCCGTCTGCGACCCTGTGGCACGCCGGCCGACGTGACCGAGGCCAAGGCGGTGCTGCTCTGGTGGCCGCGGGGCCAGGGCTGCCCGGTGCCGACACCGAGGCCGCCGCAATAGCGGCCCTGCACCAGGTGAGCGCCCTGGCAGGAGCAGCCGCCACGGTGGAGGCGGTGACAGCGAGCCTGGATGGCGCGAGGCTGGCGCACCTGGCCGCACACGGGCGCATCCACCCGGACAATCCGCTGTTCACGTCACTGACCTTCGCCGACGGCCCGCTCACCGTCTACGACGTCGAGCGGCTCCGGCAGGCACCGCAGCTTGTCGTTCTCGCCGCCTGCGATGTCGGCCGATCGGCTGTGCGGGCGGGAGATGAGCTGCTGGGGCTCAGCGCGACGTTCCTCGCGCTCGGGACCAGGCACGTCATCGCCTCCGTCGTACCGGTCCCCGATGCCGAAACCGCGCCGCTCATGATCGCGTTCCACCGGCTCCTGGCCACCGGAGTACCGGCCACGCCCGCCCTGGCGCAGGCTCAGACGCAACTGGGCCTCAGTCACCCGGCAGCCATCGCAGCTGCCGCCGGATTCGTGAGCATCGGCACCTGCCCCGCGCAGCCCGCCGCGCCCTGAGCTCGCTTTCCTGGCTCACGTCCCGGGGCACATTACCGCAGAACTCCGTCGGCAGCCCGCGGCCGCAGGTCGGCCAGATGCTCCGTCCTGCGGCGCTGGCTGGACCAGCGGACAATCAACGCAGCTTAAAGAGTGAACAAAAATAGGATCGGGATGGACGAGCCAAGTGGCCCGTTTTGATAGATTTAGCCGTCCATTTTGCTCAACCCGGCTGCCAGGGCAACGACGCCCTGGCTTCCAGGGCGCAGATGATCTGAGGCCTTGAGGAGCGGAAATTAGCCCGTGCGCGCGGCGTCTCCGTGCATGCGCGGGGGAGTCCGCAATACAGCGAGCGGGGCGGTTCCGGAGCGGCACTGTTCCGGGGCGTCGCTGTTCCGGAGCGTCACCACTGTTGGGTCCGGCAAGTCGTCGGGCACGCGTTCGGCACGCGATAACGAAGGCACGATGAGCAGCATAAGCAGCAGCGTCGCCCGGCCTGGTTCTGCCCTACCTGAGGCTGACCTGGTGGTGTCTGGGGCCGAGCGGGTCCCGCGTGTCCTCGCCTGGCTGGCTATCGCGGGAATCGCAGCCGCGATCCTGATCATGATCGGGGCATCGCTGGTGCGCAGCAGCTGGATGCTCCCGCCGATGGATATGCCGGCCGCCGGGCCGCCGTGGGGGCTGCAGACCGTGCATGTGCCGGCCGCGATGGTGACCCTGGCGCTGTGGCTGTCAGCCATCCTCGGCGGCGGCAGCGTGGCCGCCGGGCTCCTGGCCGTGCAGCGCGGTGCTCGGCCGAGCCTGCGGCTGCTCTTCGCTGTGGCGGTGGTCGCCGTGGCGGCGCTGGTCGTGCTGCCGCCGGTCGGGTCCACCGACGCCCTTGACTACGCGACGTATGGCCGGATCATGGCACTGGGCCATAGCCCGTACGTGATGACGCCCTACCACCTGCGCGTCACGCAGAACGCCTTCGCCCGGTCCGTGCCGGCCAAATGGGAAAATCAGGTGAGCGTCTACGGGCCGCTCGCGACGACCGAGCAGTTCCTGGCTGCGAAGCTCGGCGGCGCATCCCCGGCCCGGATCGTGTTCTGGCTGAAGCTGTGGAACGCGATCGCGTTCGGCATCGTCGCGGTCGTGGCGGACCGGCTGCTGCGCAGCAACCCGGCGATGCGGATGCGCGCTCATCTGCTCTGGACGGTCAACCCGCTGCTGCTGTGGAGCCTGCTCGCGGCAGGCCACCTGGACCTGCTTGCGGCCGCGGCCGGCCTGCTGGGGCTGATGACGCTGGGCGAGCAGCCGCGGACAGCGCGGGCCGACCGGTACGGGACAGCGCTGGCCGGGCAGTCGGGAATACTGCTGACGCGGCAGCCCCGGCCGCAGCGGCTGCGGCCGGGGCTAGTGCGCGTGCTGGCTGCCGGTGCGCTGCTGGGGGTGGCGGCGGATATCAAGATTAACTATGTTCTGTTCGGCCTGGGGGCGGCCTGGGTGCTGCGCCGGTCGCCGGCCGCGCTGGCGGCTGCCGCCGGCGGCGCGCTTGCGGTGGTCGTGCCGACCTACGCCTGGTTCGGGCTGCCCGCGGTCAGGGCGCTGTTCTCCCGCCGTGACGCGGACAACTTCTACGAGCTGTTCTTCTATCCGCATCAGGTGTGGCGGCCTCAGATCGCGGTGATGGCAGCAGTTCTCGTCGTCGGCGTGGCCGGCCTGCTGCTGCGGCGGATGCCGCCGGGTGCCGCGGGCCGGACGGCGATCCGGCCCGCCCTGGCGCTCAGCGTGGCCTGGCTGTTCTTCTGGCCCTACCAGCTGCCCTGGTACGAAACGATGGGCATCTGCCTGCTGGTGCTCTATCCCGCCACGCAGCTTGACTGGCTCGTCCTCGCCCGCCTCACGGCCAGCACAACCGCCAATATGCCGGGAAACGCATGGTTCCCCAGGGCAAGCCAGCTTGCCGTGATTAACCGTGACAATATGGTTGTCATGGCACCTATGGTGCTGCTTGCCGCCGGAGGCTGCGTTGTCGCGCTCTGCTGGTCAAGGCGATGGAAGCCAAGCCAGCCCGGAGTGCCGCCCCCCCGCGCCGACGGCGGGCCATTCGAGCCGCTGCAATCCACGACGGCGGGCGGCGTGCCTTGACGCGATGAATTCGCAGCGAAATTGAATGCCAAATCATGTTATGACGAAACGATGGCGTACCGAAATTACGCCGAG
>DATJZH010000170.1:0-9289 GCA_035499215.1 Streptosporangiaceae bacterium
CGGTCTCGACATGGCCCAGGCCCACTGTGACGTCCGGCCGGATCAGGTAGTCCATTCCGACCGTGATGCGCAACTCGGGATTGGCGCGCACCAGCGCGTCGACGTCGCTCAGGTGCGCGTACTGGTCGAACCCGGTAATCATTGTGCCGCGGCCGACAAGCCACTGGCGGTCTTGGTGGCGGCGGGCCAGTTCCACGCCCAGGTGATCGCAGACCGCCTGCTCGAGCGGGCCGCCCGGCGCCTGCGGTACGGCCGGATTCACCTCCCGGTCGACCGGCAGCACCTCCAGGACCCCGGCCGCGATCCGGATCAATTCAGCGTTATCGACGTCGGCGAAGTTCGGCACCAGCGGCCAGGCCAGCTTGTTCTTACTGCTCGGGGCAACTAACATTTATCCACGACGCAGCGGCAGCAAATGCGCGCGATGTCTGTCAGTGGCAGGTGGCATCCTGCGACCATGACACCTAATCGACCGGTTTCTCGCCTGGGGCAGTGAACGCAAGCCTTTGACCTGAATATCGAGAGGGTTTTGGAGCACCGGACCATCCCGTTCGCGATCCGCGAGCCCATCGCCAACGCCCTCGATGAGCAGGCACTCACCGGCACCGCGGAGCCGGCGATCTTCAAGGACGAGGACCCGCGCTGGCACGTAGCAGACAATGGCCGCGGGCTGCGGTATGAGCACCTGACGCAGCAGGAGGACGCCGAGAAGCGCAAGCATGCGGCGGTTATCGGCCGACCCTTGACTTCGGGTCTTACCGGGAGCAGGCTGATCTTGGAACCCCGCGGGCACCGATGCCCGCGGGCATCAACGGGGGTATGAGAATGCCGACCTATGTGAATCTGGTCAGATGGACTGATCAAGGCATCAAGAATTACCAGGACTCGCCCAGCCGCGCAGCCGATTTCGCTAAGCTCGTCCAAAGCTTGGGCGGCAGAGTGCGTGAACTGCTCTGGACGACCGGTGAATACGACCTCGTCACCGTTATCGAGCTCCCCGACGAGGAAACGGCGGCGGCGGCGGGACTCCGGGTAGCGTCTCTCGGCAGCATCCGCACAACCACGATGCGGGCCTTCAGCGCCGACGAGATGGGCAGCATCATCGCGAAGGCCGGTTAAAGCGCGGTAAAGCCACGTCCAAGTGCAGAAGCAAGATTCCCGGCTGGCGCCGGGACCTTGTTGAGGGCCATCCAGTACATGCCGACGTCTTTGACTGCCTGCTGGAAGGTCGCGAACTCGCGGTCCGCCGGGGCTGCGAGTCGCTATATGCGCGCTATGGCTGGCTTGCACTGCGTCATGGTCGTGGCTGACGCAGCCGCGACGTGGCGGGAGGCGGGCGTGGCTATTGGGATCTGATTTATGAGTTGCTGAATCGGACTGGAGTACCGTCCGGAGCCGTCGAGGACCTGCCGCGGTCGGCGTGCCAGGCGGGCTTGGAGGTCACTGCGATGAGCGGTTTCTTGATGACCGCAGACCCGGAGCTGCCGTTCGACATACACGCAGGCACCCTCGCGGCGGCGAGAGAACGCGGCACCCAATCGGGCATCGCGGCGAGAAGATCGATGGCCTGGCGCGAGAGATCCGGGCCGCGAAGGGCGGCGGGCAGGAATGGGTATTATCACCATTCTTCCTGGACCTGACACTGCGCAAGCCCGCTGCAGTGTGAGAGCCGGACCGGTGTGCAATACCAAGTGGCATCCTGCCGCAGCCGGGTAGACGATTAGCACCTCTGCCGTGCCCGTTGCTTGCCCGGCTGCAGCCATCCGGAATGTCCATTCAATATTTCTGCTGAATCCATCCTGACGTGCGCAGCCAGGCAGCGAAAACCGCGGATGGACAGGTTAGACAGAGGAACTACGCCTCGACGAGGATCACCAAGGTCTCGGGCAGCACGCCGTCATACGCCATCGCTTCGGACATCGCCCTGGTCTGCATGGCGGCCATGACGGCATCCATGTCGGCAACGTCCATAAGCACCGCCACCTGGGTCGGGTTTTGCGGGTCGACGAACGTCCGGATGTTGGTGACCCCGAGAGGCCCGAAGACCTCCTCGCGCTTCGGCGAGGCAAGCCAGTGATCCTTGTCCCGCACATCGTGGTGGGCGATTACGGTCGGCATGGTTCCCCCTCGGCGTCGCGTCGCCAGCGGCTGTAGCCTGGCGCGCCGACCTTACACAATATTCTCCGCGCAGTCCACCGGGAGCAAGGCCAGTGAGTAAGTGCCGGAATCTAATATGTGTTGAGTACTCCGCTGGGCTGAGCTTGGATTAACCCGCGCAGCCCAGAGAAGGCCGCTCATAACCGTGGTTCTGGCCGCTGGCGAAGCACGACAGCCCCCGGATCATGCACCCGCGGTGATCAATGCCGCATCGCCGATCGCTGCGCGGACCCTCAGGCGCGCCTGGTGCAGGCGGCTCTTGAACGCGGCCTGGCTGATGCCGACGATCTCCGCGGCCTCCTGTGTCGACAGGCCCTCGACGTCGCGTAGGACTATCGCGGTCCGGTAGGGCGGCGGCAGGCCGGCCAGGGCCTTGACCAGCGCAGCACGCAACTCCCTGTTCTCCGCCTGGCGGAATGGCTCATCGCGCGGGGCGGCGGGCAACTGCAGCGCAACGGCATCGAGGGAGACGCCGTCCGGCCTGCGCGACCCTTTCTCCAGCGCGCGGCTAGCCTCGTTAACCGCGATCCGGTAGAGCCAGGTGAAGAAACTGGACCGGCCCCGGAATCGGGCGATGCCCTGCCAGGCGCGCAGCATGACCTCCTGGGCTACATCCTCAGCCTCGCTGCGATCGCCGAGCAGCCGCAGCAGTACCGCGAACAGGCGATCAGCGTGCGCGCTTGCCACCTGCTCGAACGCGTCGACATCCCCGGCCCTGGCGCGGGCGACGAGACCTGCCTCAGTCGCCGCGGAGTCCGGAGCGCGCTGGCCGCGCAGCGGTGGCGTCACGCGTTCTTCGGGGGGGCCGACGGGCCACCGCCGCGCTCGCCGCCGGCACCCCCGGCACGAATCCGGTCGAAGATCCCCGCCGGGGCGCGGACGCCCTCCAGGCCGTCCAGTCCCTGGATCATGTGCACGAGGGCCCGCATGGCCAGGATTCCTCGCCCGCAGTCAGCACAGTCCCGAGCATGACGGCCCAGACGGCGGCGGGCGCGCCGGCCGAGGTCCCCCTCGATGTAGTGCGAGAGATGCTGCTGCGACCACTGGTGGTCATCGGCGCGGCCGAAATGGCTCATCGCTTCTCCGTCGCTGCTCACACAAGCCGGACCCGGCCGCAGTCACGGTAGCCGGCCCGCCTTGGTCTTGCGGCGGCCGCGCTCCGGACCTGCCACGATGCCGACAGCTAGCCCGCCGTGACCGGGGGCTGGCCGTCGCCTCGATCCTCGTTCGCCGTCGCTGGCTCGAAGGCCAGCGAGCAGGAGTTAATGCAGTAGCGGTCGCCCGTCGGGGCCGGCCCGTCGCCGAAGACGTGGCCGAGGTGGCCGCCGCAGCGGCGGCAGCTGACCTCCGTCCGGCGCATGAACAGGCTGTTGTCCGGCCGCAGCTCCACAGCCTCGGCAAAGACCGGCTCGTAGAAGCTCGGCCAGCCCGTGCCCGAATCGAATTTTGCATCCGAGCGGAACAGCCTGCTCCCGCAGCCGGCGCAACGGAAGAAGCCGTCGTCGTGGTTATGGACGTACTCCCCGGTGAATGGCCGCTCGGTGTGGCTCTGACGCAGGACGCGGTACTGCTGGGGCGTCAGCTCCTTGCGCCACTGCTCATCGGACTTCTGGATCTCGGCTGCTGAGCCTGCCTCAGTCCTGGCTCGTGCGTTGCGCATCTGTCTTTTCCTTTCCTGTCGAATCCAGCACCCTGTTGGACCCGCTTCCCCGCAAAGCGATTCACCCTGGCCCGCACCCGAGCGCTTGCGTGCGAGGCGGTCAGACTCCGGGATCCCTGCTGGGCTTTCGCCTGGCCGCGGAGGTCCGTATTGCCGGAGCCGGCGAAGCCAGCTCTCTCCGGTTCCGTAAGCTGGACTTGATCAGGTTGAGTGCAGGTGACGAATGCCGCTGGTGCACGCAGCTAGCGTCAGTCCCACCCTCGGTGCGTTGCCAGCAAGCTGATGCCGAATGACCTTGGCAAGTCGGACTGTGCCACGACGGAGGGCTGGACATGGCCGGGTACACGCCGATCCTTAAGGGCCGCCGGGCCGAATTGCTGGCGTTAGGCCACGCCGACCCAGCCGTCGCTGCCGTCATCCGGCCGCTGCTGGAAGTGATCCCGGCCCAGCCGAGCCTGTACGGCAGCGTGCTGACCTTCGGCGGCCTGCTGGCGGATGCGGCGCCCAAGGGCATGGCCTTCGCGGTGGACTGCCGCTACCTCGGGCGGCCTGACAGCGGGCCACCAGGGCAGAACCCCGTATCGCTGGTCGCCGAGCACATCCAGCAGCGGCAGATCGCTATGATCCCGGTGTTCGGCCTGGGCGACGGTGCGAATCTTGCGGGCGTGCGGGTGGCGGCGGCCACGCACGGAGCGGGCGGGTGCCTGAGGCTAGACAGGGAGCATGGCCTGCAGTCCATCGCGGCCGGCCGCAGCAGCCACGCATCCGAGGTGCTGACAGCCGTCGGGCTGCGAGCCGCCGATGTAGACCTCCTGATTGACCTCGGCGAGATATGCACGCAGGCCGCATTGCAGCGCGCTGGCGGCATAGCGCGCCGAGCGCTCGCATGGGCACGCCGCCGTGGCTGGCGATCAATCACGCTTGCCTCGGGCGCATTCCCGGCTGATATCGCCGGTTTCCCGATCGGGACCTCGACCCCGGTTCCGCGGTGGGACGCGGCCTTCTGGGCGCAGACGGCCAGCCATCCCATCGGCGGCCCGGCGGTCGGCTACGGCGATTACACGGTCAGCAGCCCGCGGCTCGTGCCAGGCGGCTGCGCACCGATGCCCAGCCTGCGCCACACGGGAAAGCGGCACTGGCACGTCTACCGTTATCCCAAGTCCGCCAATGGCGGCATGAGCACCTTCTGCGATCTGTGCCGCGATGTGGTGTGCTCCGGCCACTGGCCACCGGAGGGCAGCGGCTGCTGCTGGGGCGACGAGCAGATCGAGCTGCACGCCAGGCGGCGTCAGGGGCCGGGGAACGCGACCAGCTGGCGGGCGTTCGGCACGTCGCACCACCTGGCGTTGGTCGTCAGCCGCCTATCCGCGCTCGGCGAGCCGTAGGCCACTATCCGCGCTCGGCGAGCCCTGGGCCACTGGCACGGCACTCTCGCCGCAGTCGCGTTCGTGCCGTTCCCCGTCCTGGGACAAGATGGCTTCCATCCACCCCAGTGTCGTGGCGGCCACCTGCGCCAGCCGCGCGTACAGGCGCTTGGCGCGCTCGGCACGGTCCCCGCCTGCCGGATCATAGGTCAGCTCCCCGGCCAGGCTCCCGGCCTGCTCCACGAGGCAGGCCAGCTTGAGCGCGTCCGGCAGATGCGGATTGGCCGGCGTCACCGCCGCCTGCCGCGACCGCTCACGGCTGCGCTCTAGCTCGACGTCGGCGACAGCGGCGCTGAACCGCACCGCATGAGCGTGCTCGCGGACGGCGGCGACGATGAACTCGGCGACCTGCTTGGGACATTCGGCGCCGATCTCGAAGTAAAGGTCCGGCTCTTCCCCGCCGTCTCCGGCCGCCACAGCCCACGCCCCCTGATCATCGGCAGCCGGGTTGCACGCGGCGGGAACGACCCGCCAGGTTCCCGCGTCCGCCGTGCCGACCTGCAGGGAACTGGGGAGCACTGGGATCCTCCCTGGTCAATGAGCTGAAGCCATGCGCGCAGACTGGCCGCCCGGCGCCACCCGCCGCGCCGACAGGAAGGGCCGGGCCTGCTTAACGCTGCCATCTGGCAGGCGCCGCGATGGCCGGATCCCCGAATCACAAGCCTGAAATTCGGCCGACGGCTGGCACTGCGGGGCACTCGAAGGCGCAGGCACGCTCTTCGGCGTGCACCTGCGGCCGCGGTCGGCCACCGGGACCAAAGACCCTGCCGGGCATGACCGTCGTACCTGGCGCTGGCACGTACCCCCATGGGTATCTTACTCAGGGTGATGACATGGAGCTCACCTGGGAGGTTGACATGGACCAGCTAACGGCTGCGGCGCTGCTGGCTGACGCTGAGGACGTCGAGCGGATGAATGTCCGGTTCGTGGCCGGGGAGTCATATGAGGTGGCGGTACGCGGGCACCGGGTGGTAGTGGACCAGCCGGCCGAGGCCGGCGGACAGGACCGCGCGCCGACCCCCACTGAGCTTTTTGTCGCATCGCTTGCTACCTGCGTCGCTTTCTACGCCGGCCGGTATCTCACCCGGCACGGTTACAGCCGCGATGGCCTGGCCGTCTCGGCCGGCTTCGAGATGGCAACCGACCGCCCGGCCAGGGTGCGGAACATCCGCCTGAGCGTGCGGGTGCCGGCCGATGTGCCAGCCGAACGCTGGCCGGCGCTGCGTGCGGTGGTCTCGCACTGCACCGTGCACAACAGCCTGGATACCCCGCCGTCGGTCGCCATCGACCTGACATGAGCGACGCCGTGGCCCGGAAAGACGGAATGAGCGGCGTCGCCGCTTCCGGGCTCCCGGGCCTGCGCTAGCCCTGCGCTTCCCGGCCGGCCTGGTGGAGCAAGTAGCGCAGGAGCACGACATCGCCGATCTGGCGGACCTCGGCCAGTTCCATCCGGTTGCCCGGCTTGGCGGGCAAGGCGGCACCGCCGGCGAACCGCGGCGCGGCCGGATCGCCGACGAGCAAGGGCGCGATGACCAGGTGGATCTCATCGGCGAGCCCGGCGGCGAGGAGCTGGTTCTGGATCGCAGCGCCGCCTTCGACCATCAGCCGCCGCACGCCGCGGGCCGCGAGGTCTGCCAGGGCGCCCGGCAGGCTGGGCGGGTCGCCGGCATCGACGACGGTGGCCACGCCGGCGAGGCGCTCACGGGCCCTGTCCGCGACCCGGCCTGCGGCGTACACGATCTTGTCGGCTCGCCCGGTGGCGAAGAAGCTGGCGGCGGGGTCGAGATTACCGCTGCCGGTGAGCGTGACCTTGACCGGATTTTCCGGCAGTCCGCGGGCGGCCCGGTCGTCGCGGCGCGAGGCTGAGCGGACGAGCAGCCGGGGATTGTCGCAGCGGATGGTGTTCGCACCCACCAGGATGGCGTCGGCGCTGGCCCGGACTTCGTCGACGCGGTCGAAATCAGCGTCGTTGGACAGCAGCAGGCGCTTGCCAGTGCTGTCGTCGATGCAGCCGTCGACGGACGAGGCAACAGAAAGCAGAACATACGGGCGTTCAGTCACTCAGAACTCCCGGATCGCGGTGAGCGCGTCTTCCAGGAGATGGCGTCCAGGCCGAAGCGACGGCGCCGCCGGTGCGCCGGGCCCCGGCCAAAAGCGCTCTTCCGGCGGGGCCCGCGGCGCACCGGATACTCAGCCGGCATCGCCTCCGGCGGGCGCCTCATCCTGCGGGGCGGCGCTCCCCGTGACTGTGCGGCCGCCGCCGGACCCGCGAGTGACCTCGACCCGGCGAGCCCTGGTCTTGGGCGACGCGGGAATGGTCACGTGCAGGACGCCGTCGGCGTAGACGGCGGTCAGGTGCTCCGAATCCACGCCCTCCCCGAGGGAGAGCTGCCGGGTGAAAGACCCCTGCGGGCGCTCGGCGACGATGACCTCCTCGCTCTCGCCGTAGTTCGCGGTGCGCTCGGCCTGGATCGTCAAGGTGCCGTGCTCTACTGTCACCTCGACGCTGTCAGAGGCCACGCCAGGCAGGTCGGCCTCGACGCGGTAACTGCCATCGCTCGCGCGGTAGACGTCTATCGGCATGCCGAGCGGGGCACGCGTCCCGGTCGCCGCCATGGAGATGAGCCGCTCGAAAGGGTCCCTGAATGGCTCGAACCTGATCACTGCCAATTTGCTGCCTCCTCACGTTGGCCTGCCGGGGAACCTGGTGCAGCCTCGGCCTGGTCTGTCCTGTCACCGGTCAGCGTAGTTCTCCGGCTGGCTTGTTCATGCCGCGCCACGGCGCTTCCGCCCCTGCGTTCAGACTAATCCCGCAGACCCGCCGTGCACTGCCACGACGGCACGCGGCTGGGTCCGCCCCGGCACCGGGCCCGCTGTCAGCGACCCGGGCGCGCGCTGAGCGGACGGCACGTCCCTGGCTGCCTCCGGCACCGCGTCATATGCTCGAAACGCGGCCAGGAGGAGATGCGATGAGCGTGTACAAGGTAATCGAGATCATCGGGACGAGCGGCACTTCGTGGGAGGACGCAGCCTCGGAGGCGATCGGGACCGCCAGCCAGACGATCCACGACCTGCGCGTCGGCAAGGTCGTCGAGCAGGACATCCACCTTGAGGATGACGGGGCGGTCACCTACCGCACCAAGCTGCAGATCTCGTTCAAGTACGAGCACGAGCGTGACGCCTAGCGCCGCGCACGGCCGGCCAGGCGCCGAACTGATCATGAGTCACGTACCGGCATCGGCCCAGCACGCCGATGTCAAGAGCCAGGCGGCCGCCCGGTCGGCCGCGAAATTGCCGGACTGCGGCAATTACCGGGATCGCGGGCTCTCGCGTTCGCGCTGCCGCAGGTTTACACTCACGCCGAGGGTGATTCCATGGATGATGTCGCCGGTCAGTTCCTCGACTTGATTTACGGTCTCGAGGAAGTCAGAGATGCGATCACGCCTGAGCGTGCTCATGCTGACTTCGACGAGACGACTCTGCAGGTGTTCTGGAAGAAGTGGCCCAGCCTTTCTGGATGGGCCGGATCGCTGTGGCGGATGCTGTCCGAGGAGCTAGCCGTGGCGAGCGCCCCGCACCTCGACACCGAACTTGATGAAGTAGGCGGCAGTGGCTGAGAGCCGCCGATATTCCGGCGCAAGGACCGGGGCCGAGTTGCGCGACCTGATGAACACGCGCGTGTCGTCGACAACGCCGGACACTTCGGTTGCGGCAGCGGCCGCTGGCATGGCGACGGCCAATGTGGGCTCGGCCGTCGTCATGCAGGGAACATTCCTCGCCGGAATCCTCACCGAGCGCGATGTCCTGCGTGCTGCGGCATCCGGGGAGGATCTGTCCGTTTCCATGGTGTCGCAGTGGATGACTCCGGACCCTCAGTCGGCCAGCCCGGCCACGTCCGTCGAAGATGCGGCCCAGATCATGCTCCTGAACGGATTCCGCCATCTCCCGGTCGTGGAGGGCCGCGCCGTGTGCGGCGTGGTAAGCCTGCGCGACCTCTTCGCCGCCAGAATCCGCCGCCCGCTGGCAGCGGGCTGACCGGCCGGGCCGC
>DATJZH010000171.1:0-5506 GCA_035499215.1 Streptosporangiaceae bacterium
GGCGCGGGCAGGCGGCTGCGTGCCGAGCCAGATCCACCACCGGCCATGACGGCGGCACCTGGAGCCGCACGCCCGCGAAAGCGACCGTGCGCCACGCCCGGCCGGGTGCCGGCGCGGGTGCCGCGAAGGTGGCGCCAGCCAAGCCGATTATTAAGACAGCTACGAGAATGGGCACTACAGAGGCAAATCTTCGAAATCCCATGGCGCCATCGTGGCGTGTCGCCTGTCGGGATGAGGCAGCTTCCTCTTAACTTTAAGCAGTCATTTAATCACTCTCCGTCACTCAGTTCACGTCGGGCGCGGCCTGGCCGTCGTGGGGCAGCGGTCCGTCAGTGCCGGACTCCGCAGTCTCGGGCTCAGAAGTCTCGGGCTCAGAAGTCTCGGGCCCTGCAGTCTCGGGCCCTGCAGTCACCGCGTCGGTCGTTACCGGGGCCATCCGTCGCCGGTCAGCTGTCGCGATGGCCTGGCTGAAAGCGGTAACCCATGCCCGGCTCGGTCAGCAGCCACCGTGGCCGCGCCGGGTCAGGCTCGAGCTTCCTGCGCAGCTGCGCCATATACAGCCGCAGATTCCCGGTCGCATCGCCGTAGCCGGGACCCCACACCTCGGTCAGCAGGTGCTGCTGGCTGAGCAGCTTGCCGGGACTGCGCAGCAGCACCTCGAGCAGATGCCACTCCGTCGGTGTCAGCCGGATGTCGGCGCCCGCCGGCTCCCTGATCACTCGCTTGGCGGCGAGGTCAATGATCAGGTCGCCCAGCCGGATCTGGGGCGCGTCGCCGTTACCGCTGACGCGCCTGCCGACCGCGCGCATCCGGGCGAGCAGTTCGTCCATGCCGAACGGCTTGGTGAGGTAATCGTCGGCACCGGCGTCGAGCGCCTCGACTTTATCGGTGCTGTCCGCCCGGCCGGACAGCACGATGATCGGTGCGGCGGTCCAGCCCCGCAGCCCCTGGATGACCTCGACTCCGTCCAGATCCGGCAATCCGAGATCCAGGATTACCAGGTCGGGGGGATGCCGGGCGGCAGCTTCCAGCGCCTGCGCGCCGGTCCCGGCAGTATCGACCTCGTACTGGCGCACCCGCAGATTGATCCGCAGCGCCCGCAGGATCTGCGGTTCATCGTCGACGACGAGAACCCTAGTCACTCCTTCACCGTGTCATGCACACCCGCCACCTCGCGGCCGGATTACCGGGCCGCAGCCGGATTCCCCGCTGGGCTGTGCCCGCCGAGAGCCGGCTCGCCCAGTTCCGGCTCGCCGGGTCCGGGCACGACTGGCAGCGACAGTGCCATCGTCAGGCCGCCGCCTGGCGTGTCCTCGGCACCCAGCGTTCCGCCCATCGCCTCGGTCAGCCCGCGGGACAGCGCCAGGCCGAGCCCGACGCCCGTGGTGTTGTCGGTGTCCCCCAGCCGCTGGAACGGCACGAACATCTGGTCCCTGTCCTGCTCGGGGATGCCGGGCCCGCGGTCGACGACGCGCAGCTCGACCCAGTCCCGAAGTGCGCTGGCGGTGAGCACCGGCGGAGTGCGCTCTGGCGAGTACCGCAGCGCATTGGCGGTCAGGTTGACGATGACCCGCTCCAGGATGGCCGGGTCGACATGTACCTCGGGCAGGTCACGGGGGATGTCGATGACGACCGTCCGTGCCGCCGGCCCGAGATCATCGAGCGACCGGGCGACGATCTCGCCAAGGTCGGCCGGCCGCGGGAACACGGCCAGCGCGCCCGCGTGCAGCCTGCTCATGTCCAGCAGGTTGTCGACCAGGCGGGCCAGCCGGTCCAGCGACTCATCGGCGGTCGCGAGCAGCTCATCATGGTCCTCTGCCCCCCACTGGACGTCCTCGGAGCGCAGGCTGGTCACGGCCGCCTTCGCTGAGGCAAGCGGCGTGCGCAGGTCATGGCTGACGGCGGCCAGCAGCGCGGTCCGCATCCGGTCCGCCTCTGCGATCGGCCTGGCGGCCTCCGCCTCGGCTGCCAGCCGCTGCTGCTCCAGTGCCACCACGGCATAGGTTGCGAAGGCGCCAAGAACCCTGCGGTCATCCGCCGGAAGCGTCCGGCCGCCCAGAGCCAGGCACAGCGTGTCGGTAACCGGTACCTCAACGTCTGCGTCTTCCGGCCGGCTCACGGGCGATGCGCCGGCCGCCGCGACCGCACTCCACCCGCCTGCCGGGCTGCGGGCCGCGCCCGGCTGTTCGCAGTCGCGCTCCAGCAGCGTCACCGAGTCCATCCCGAACGCTTCCCTGACCCGGCCCAGCACGGCAGGCAGCGCCTGCTGGCCGCGCATGATGCTGCCGGCCGTGGTCACGAGCAGCTGGGACTCGGCGCTGGCCCGGGCCGCCTGCTTGGTACGCCGCGCGGCCTGGTCCACCACGGAGCTGACGGCCAGGCCGATGGCCACGAATACGCCCAGGGCCAGCGCGTTATTGGCCTCGGCGATCGTGAACTTGTGCAGCGGCGGGGTGAAGTAGTAATTGAGCAGCAGCGACCCGGCGACGGCCTCGACCACGGCCGGGACGAAGCCGCCCACCAGCGCTACGGCGATGACGGCAGCAAGAAACGCCAGGACGTCGGTAGTGAGGTTGAGCTGATGGCGCAGAGCGGCGAGGAACAGGGTCAGCAGCGGGGCGAGGATCACCGCGAGCAGATAACCGGCCAGCCGGCGTCGCAGTGGCAGGCCGCCGCGGGCCCGCGGCAGGCCGCGGCCACGGCCCATCTGCCCGTGCGTGACGATGTGCACATCGATGTCGCCGGACTCCCGGACGGTCCGGCCGCTGACGCCGGGGCCGGTCAGCAGTGCGGCCAGCCAGGTGCGGCGGCTGACTCCCAGCACCAGCTGGGTGGCGTTCTCGGCTCGCGCGAACGTCAGCAGCGCCTCGGGCACGTCGTCGCCGACCGCCTGGTGGTAGCTGCCGCCCAGCGACTCGACCAGGCGCCGCTGCGCCGCCAGCGCGGCGGGATCGGCGCCGGTCAGGCCGTCGGACCTGGTCACGTGCAGGGCCAGCAGGTCGCCGCCGGAGGAGCGGGCGGCGATCCGGGCTGCCCGCCTGATCAGGGTGTCGCCCTCGGGTCCGCCGGTCAGTGCCACGACCACGCGCTCGCGGGCCTCCCAGGTTTCGGAAATGTCGTGGTCTGCCCGGTACCGCTGCAGGCCCTCATCAACCTTGTCGGCCAGCCACAGCAGCGCGAGCTCACGCAAAGCCGTCAGGTTCCCGGCCCGGAAATAGTGCGTCAGCGCGGCGTCGATCTTTTCCGCGGGGTAGATGTTCCCGTGGGCCATCCGGCGGCGCAGCGCCTCGGGTGTCATGTCGACCAGCTCGACCTGATCGGCTGCGCGGACGATCGCATCGGGCACGGTCTCGCGCTGCGGGACGCCGGTGATCTTCTCGACGACGTCGTTCAGTGATTCCAGATGCTGGATATTGACGGTCGAGATGACGTCAATACCGGCCTCGAGCAGTTCCTCGACGTCCTCCCAGCGCTTGGCGTGCCGTGACCCTGGCACGTTGGAGTGCGCGAACTCGTCCACGAGCGCGACGCCCGGCCGGCGCGCGAGCACGGCATCGAGGTCCATTTCCTCGAAGAAGGTGTCGCGATACGGCAGCCGCTTGCGCGGGATCACCTCCAGGCCCATGATCTGCTCGGCCGTATGCGCCCTGCCGTGCGTCTCGACGTAGCCGACGACGACGTCGGTGCCGCGTTCCTCGCGCCTGCGGCCCTCGCCGAGCATGGCAAAGGTCTTGCCGACGCCGGCCGCCGAGCCGAGGTAGATCCGGAGCTGGCCGCGGCCGTCCGCGGCGCGCTTGACGTAGAAGTCAGCCGTGCTCATCCGGACCGCGCGGCCCAGGTCGTCCGCGAGGCCGTTGTTGTCCGGCCGACCGGTATCGCCCGCATAGCCGGTATCGCCGGCCGCAGCCGTATCACCGGCGGAACTGGTGTCTCCCACTCGGCCAGTATCACCTGTGGTGTCTCACGGCTGGTAGCGGTAGCCCATGCCCGGCTCGGTCAGCAGGTGGCGCGGCCTGGCCGGATCGTCCTCCAGTTTGCGCCGCAGGCTGGCCATGTGAAAGCGCAGGTAGTGAGTGCTGCGCTCGTAGCCGGGTCCCCAGACATCGGTCAGCAGCCGCCGGGCGCTGACGAGCTGTCCCGGATGGTTCAGGAGGATCTCGAGCAGCCGCCATTCCGTCGGGGTCAGGTGCACCGGCTCTTCCGGGCTGGACCGGTCATCGGGCCTGCCGGGACCGCTGACGGTGTACGCCGCCAGGTCAATGGTCCAGCGGCCGAGGGTGACAGGTGCCTTCGGCGCGGCACCCGCGTCCCGGCGCAGCGCGGCCCGCAGCCGGGCCAGCAGCTCCTCCATGTTGAACGGCTTGGTGACGTAATCGTCGGCGCCGGCGTCCAGGGCGTCGATCTTGTCGCCGGCCCCGGCCCGCCCGGAGAGCACGATGACCGGCGCGCCAGACCAGGTGCGGAGCTCGCGGATCACGTCGATGCCGTCCAGATCGGGCAGGCCGAGGTCGAGCAGGATCGCGTCCGGCGGCCGGCTGGCTGCCTCGGCAAGGGCCTTGCGGCCGGCTCCCGCCGTGGCGATGTCGTAGCCGCGGGCGCGCAGGTTGATCTGCAGTGCCCGCAGCAGCGCGGGCTCATCCTCGACGATCAGGATCCGCGGGGACCGGGACACGCCAGCGGGCGCGGGCGGATCGACCGCCCGCGCCCGCGCCCGCGTCATCGGCCCTGTCCTGTCGTCCGGTCAGACCGGGTATTTCTCATCGAGTGCGATGTTCAGCTTCAGGACGTCGACCGTCGGCTCGCCGAGGAACCCCAGCGTCCGCCCCGAGGTGTATTGCCGGACAACCGCCGAGATTGTCGCCGGGCTGACATGCCTGGCCGCCGCGACCCGGTCCACCTGGATGGCGGCGTTCTGCGCGGAGATGGCGGGATCGAGGCCCGAGCCGGAAGCGGTCACCGCATCTGCCGGGATGCTGGAGATCTTGACGTGGTCGAACTTCGCGATCTGCTGCTGGCGCTGCCTGATGTCCTGCACCAGGACCTGGTTGGTCGGCCCCAGGTTGGTGGCCGCGGAGAACCCGGGGTTGCAGCCGGGGTCGGTCTTGACGGCCGGATTGACCGCGGCGGACGGCCGTGACTGGAAGTACTGCGGCAGCGGGCTGCCCTTGGCGTCGACGAACTGCTGGCAGAGCAGGCTGGAGCCGACGACCCGGCCGTGGTAGCTGACCAGCGAGCCGTTGGCCTGCTTGTGGAAGGCGACCTGGGCTATGCCGTACATGACCACCGGGTAGGCGATACCGCAGATCACGGTGAACAGCAGCAGGCCGCGCAGCGCGGCGATGAGCTGCCGGACGATGCCGGGGAGACGATTCATGTCAGATCAGCCGCCGAATCCTGGGATGAACTGGATGATGAGGTCGATGGCCTTGATCCCGATGAACGGGATGATCAGCCCGCCGACGCCGTAGATCCACAGATTCCTGCGCAGCATCGCCGACGCCGACGA
>DATJZH010000172.1:0-4173 GCA_035499215.1 Streptosporangiaceae bacterium
TGCGCACGGCATCTTCGACAACCGGTCCCGTGCCCGCAGCGTGCAACTGTGGCTGGACCAGCGGCCGCGGCTGGTATTCGGCTTGGCCGGCGGGGCGGCAATCGCCGGCGGACTGCTGGCGAGAAGGCGCGCGGCGGTCAGGTGAAAGCCCCGGCTTTCGGGCGGCTGGAACTCCTCCGGGCAGCACGGCCTGTTACGGCGCGGCACTGCTCTGCGCTCCGGGAGCGCTGATCGTCGCGTGCACGCGACGCCCGTCGAGACTGAGTTCGCCGTCATGGGCCTCGGGTTCGCCCGGCCTCTTGCCGGACAGCGCTCGCGGGTTGCCGTACAGGGCTGGCGGCGGGTTGCCGGACAGCGCTAGCGCGCAGGCCCGGCTGGCGGCGGCCAGCGGATGTGTGAGTTCTCCGGATCGGGGCAGTTCAGGTCGACTGACGCTGCCATCCCCCGGCCCGGCCCGCCGTGCCAGCAGCGCCGCCAGGAGTAATTTGTGCCTGCCCCGGTCATCTTGGTGACTGCTGCCCCTTCGTGCGGCGCCACCGTCCGGCAGGCCGCCGCGGTCTGCCGGGCCGCCGCGGCGTCAGATCCGGCGTCCGGATCGTTTCAGCGTGGCTGCCCGAGGGGGGCGTAATGCCCCGCGACCCGAAGCACGCACTGGTCGGCCAGCTCGCCGCATCGGACATGGATGAGGGTGCGGCCGCACAAATCCGGAAGGGCGCCGGTACGGTCGGCGTGGGCACCGACCCCCTGCAGCAGGATGCCAGCCAGCTGCGGGAAGCGCAGAACGGAGGCCAGCTGCAGGACGGCGCCGACCGCATCCAAGACAGCGCGGACCAGGTGGAGGCGGGCGCGGACCGCATGCAGGAGGCCGTGGCGGCAGCGGCAACGATCGCTGAGGAAACCGGCGGGCTGGGCAGCCCCGGCCGGCCGGTGAACAGGCGCTCACCGTTCTTCATCGGGATGGCGGCCGCTGCCGGCGTCGCGGTGACCTACGGGCTGGCCGAGCTCATCATCAGGGCCCGGTCGGTGCTGGTGCTCATCGGGCTGGCGCTGTTCATCGCGGCCGGCCTGGATCCGGCCGTCAGCTGGCTGACCCGCCGCCGACTGCCGCGATGGACCGCGGTCATCGTAATTCTGCTTGCGGCGGCCGGCATCGTCACTGCCTTCGCCGCCTCCGCGATACCGCCACTGGCCGCCCAGGCCACCGCCCTGGCCCAGCAGCTGCCGCATTACCTGCATTCGGTGCAGAATCACAATTCGCAGCTCGGCCGACTCAATGTCAGGTACCACGTTCAGCAGCGCCTGTCCGGCCTGCTGTCCAGCAAGGGCAGCGCCCTGGTCGGAGGCGTGCTCGGCGCCGGCGAGCTGGTCCTCAGCGCCGCGACCTCGATGCTGGTCGTGGTGGTGCTGACGATCTACTTCCTGGCTGCCCTGCCGCGCATCAAGCTGTTCGTCTACCGGCTCGCGCCGCAGTCCCGCCGGGCCCGCGTCATCCTGATCGGCGACGAGATTCTCACCCGAGTCGGCGGCTACATGCTGGGAAATCTGCTGACCTCCGCTATTGCCGGAATCGGCACCTATATCTGGCTGATCATTTTCGGCGTCCCCTATCCTGTGCTGCTGGCTCTGCTGGTCACGCTCCTCGACCTGGTGCCGGTCATCGGGTCCACCATCGGCGGCGCCGTCGTCTCCCTGGTCGCGCTGACCGTCTCGCTCCCGGTCGCGCTCGCCACCGCGGGCTTCTACATCTGCTACCGGATGGCGGAGGACTATCTGATCGTGCCCAGGATCATGGGCCGGACGGTGCAGGTGCCCGCGGTCGTGACGGTTGTCGCGGTCCTGCTCGGCGCCGCTCTGATGGGCATCATCGGGGCCCTCGTCGCAATCCCCGCCGCCGCCGCGCTCCGCCTGCTGCTTCAGGAAGTCACCTTCCGCCGCCTCGACGCCAGCTGAGGCGGCTTAGGCCGCCGTTGGCACCCGCCGGCCAGTCAGAGAGTGAAGGATCATGAACACAGTAACGGTCATCCTGGCAGTACCTGTCCGCAGAACGGCACCCTGAGCACGCCCAGCACCGCCGGGTCGCGGTGCTCTCATGCGACCGGCGCGGCGCCGCTGCGCAGCCGCTCCCGCTGCGGCTCCACCGTGTACTTCGGGTCCCGTGCCGAGGCACGTCCTGCCTCGAACACGCCGAACCGGGTCAGCGCGGAGGCAGCCATCAGCGCCGCACCGGACACCGCCGCGGCCGCCCGGCTCCGGCCGGCCAGCACAGCACCAGCCAGCCCGGCCGCCGTCAGCACCTCCCCAGATTCCATCAGGCGGCCGGCCAGGCCCTGCTGGTACGGCTCGGCGGCAGCGCCCAGCCGGCGCAGCAGCACGCTCTTGGCGGTGAGCTCGGTAGCGGCGCCCAGCACGGCGAACCGGACTGCCTGCCCGGCATGAGCAGGCGAGACGGCCAGCATGCCGAGGCCGCCTGCGGCGGTCGCCGCGGATCCGGCAAAGACATAGGGCATCTCGCGGTGCCCCTCATGCCAGGCAGGCACGGCGGTGTCGGATAGCAGCGCTGCGGTGTAGGTGGCGACGCCGGTACCGAGCGCGGCCGCGCCTGCCGTGGCTGCGGCACCGCCGGCGGGCAGCCGCCCGGTCACGGCCGAGGCTGCGGCGGCGCCCGCTGCCGGGCCGTAGGCTGCCAGCAGCCACGAGCCGACGCTCATCGGCGACGTCACCTTCAGCACGCGCAGCATGTTCATGAATCGGGCCGGGCGGCCCAGATCGTCGACCAGAGCCAGCATGGAGAGGCCGATCGCGGCTGCGGCGCCGGTCTTCGCGGCGCGGGATAGCTCGCGGTTGCCCGAAAGCTGGGCAAACCCGGCCAGCACGGACGAGGCGCCGGCCAGACCGCCCAGGAACAGGTAGCCGGGAACCTCCGGTGCGGCCCACGCCGGCTCCTTGAGCACCGGGCGGCCGTAATATGAGTCGAAGCTCGCCTTCGGGACCATGGGCTGCTCGCCGGCGCGCCTGCGCTCTCGCGGTCGGCCAGTCCCGCTCCAGCTCATGGCCGGGGCCGCCCGCCGCCCAGGCATGCGGCCAGCGCGCCAAGAGCAAGCGCGGCGCCGGCGGTGGCGACATGCCGCCACATCCGCGGCAGGTCACGAGTCGTGACGACCGGATCCGGCGGCAGGCCGTAGACCTCGGGCTCGTCCAGCAGCAGGAAGAAGGCGCCGGCGCCGCCGACGCCATCACCAGGATCCTCGCCGTACAGCCGCGCGCCTGCGACCCCGGCGTCGCGCAGCTCGCTGACCCGCTGCTGTGCCCGTACCCTGAGCTCGTCCACCGGTCCGAACTGGATGGACTCGGTCGGGCACGCCTTGGCGCACGCGGGCTCTAGCCCGGCCCCCAGGCGGTCGTAGCACAGCGTGCACTTCCAGGCGCGTCCGTCTTCCTCACGGCGCTCGATCACGCCGAACGGGCAGGCCGAGACGCAGTAGCCGCACCCGTTGCAGACGTCCTGCTGGACGACGACAGTGCCGAATTCCGTGCGCATCAGCGCGCCGGTAGGGCACACGTCCAGGCACGCCGCCTCGGTGCAGTGCTTGCAGACATCACTGGACATGAGCCAGCGCGAGCCGTCCGCCGCCTGGCCGCCGGCGGCCGACGATGGCAGCGCAGGCGCCTCGCCAGGCCTGCCGATCTGCTCGATGAACGCGACGTGCCGCCACGTCGACGCTCCCAGGCCCACCGAGTTGTCGTAGGACATGCCCGTGAGCAGGAGCCCGTTCTCAGGCACCGCGTTCCATTCTTTGCAGGCCACCTCGCAGGCCTTGCAGCCGATGCACACCGAGGTGTCAGTGAAGAATCCCATCCGCGGCGGATGATCCAGGTGCCCGGCACGCGCCGCCGGGTCAAGGCCGGGCGCCGTGCCGGCCAGGGTCAATAGGCGTGCAGATTCTGTGCTCACCTCACATCTCCGTCCCTGTCTCGCTGGTGATGCCGGCCCGCTCCTGGTACCAGCGGACAAACGCGCGCAGGGCAGGCCCGCGCGGCCGCCGGCCAGGCCGGATGTCGCAGGCCAGCGCCTTGACCTCCTGAATGTGCACGTTCGGGTCCAGGGACAGGTGCGCAAGCTCGTTGGCCGCGTCCCCGGCGGTATAGCCATTGGGTCCCCAGTGCCAGGGCAGC
>DATJZH010000173.1:0-4433 GCA_035499215.1 Streptosporangiaceae bacterium
CCAGATCGTCGAATCATCCCGTATTTTGACCCTGATTCAAGTACCGACACGAGCCAGATCCCGGCGACACACCGCCGGTCAGCCGCTTGGGGGCTTCAGCCAGACTGGGGTTCATATACCGGAGCGGAAGTCCGCGTTAGCCCTAGCTGAGGATGTTCCCACACCGTTGGCTGGAGTGTGAGGGGAGGTGGCAAGTATGTCCCATCTCACAGACAGGCCCCCCGCCTACCAGCCCGTTCCTGTCGAGCAACCCCGCAACGGGTTCGCGGTGAAAAGTCTGGTGACCGGCCTCATCGGCGTTGCGCTGGGCTGGGTGCCGTTCGCCAATCTCGTGCTCGGCGTCATCGCGATCGTCTTCGGTGCTCTCGGCCTGCGGCAGGCTAATCAGGGCCAGTCCACCGCCAAGGGCATGTCCATCGCTGGCCTGGTCCTGGGCATCATCGCCGTTATCACCGGCGTGGTCCTGCTTATCGCCATCGGCTTGCACATCCCGGGCACACCCGTCGTATTCCGGGTTGGGTGAGTTCTCTGGTGCCGGGACCGGCAACGTTTGCCCTGCGAGTTAACGAACATGTCATCAGCCCAAAACGAGGGTGATTGTGCTGGTCAGACTCGGAAGTTGCCAATGTGTCGTCGTCGTAGCGCTGCTGGCATCGGCGAGGACGAGTCGGACGTAGCCGAGACTGACTCGCCGGGCGCTAACGTCTCATTTCCAAGGAGGTGGGACGGCAGCCGCCGCCTGCTTCCCGCGCGTTGCGGGTCTTTCGCGCGCGGCGGCGGACTGCCTCGTGCTGTCAGGAATGCGGGGAGCGGGCTGGCACCGGTCGCGAAGGTTGTGACCGAGGTGGGACGCCTGGACAGGTGGCTCGCCCGCGGACGCGTGATCGCGAAAGCGGGCGTGAAGAAAAGGGCCCTGGGAGCCTAGCCCCCGGCGCGAAAGCGTCCTGGTGGGCCGCGACCCACTCTTTCAGGCTCGTCGGCGTCTTACCGGTGAGCTCGCGGTAGGTGTCGGTGACGAGAGCGGCATCGCCGCGCTCCCACGCGGCTTGATGCAGCATCACCCGGACGTTGACCTGGTCCTCGGGCATGCCGAGTTCGACCGCGCGCGTGCGGAACTCGGCCTCCGGCATGTCCTGGTAGGTGATCGTGCGCCCCAGCACCTCGCTCAGGACGGCGGTCATCTCGGCCATGCTCAGCGCTTCCGGCCCGATCAGTTCGTAGTTGGCTCCGTGCGCGTCGCGCTCGGTCAACACGATGGCGGCGGCGCGCGCGACATCGTCGGCTGCCGCCAGCCCGACGCGGCCATCTCCGGCGCACCCGACCAGGCAGGCGCGGGATCTGATGAAGGGTTGATTGAGCATGCTGGGCTCCATCACCGAACTTGGCGACACTAGGGCCGAGCTCAATCCCGACTCGCGGATCGCTTCGATGCTCGCCAGGTGCAGGGCATCGAGCGGGTCTCCGGCATGGCGGACATCGAGCGGGTCTCCGTGATGGCGGACCGCGCCGTACAGCTTGACGATCCGGCGGACACCGGCTTGCTGCGCCGCTTGCAGCGCGTTGCCTCGCGGATCGCGAGGCGCTCATCCACCGCGGCGTCCGAAGCCGAGGCGCTGGACCGGTTCGCCGAGTTCTCCGGCAAATGGGAAAAGCGCTATCCCGCTATCATCCGGCTGTGGGAGAACGCGTGGGCCGAGTTCGTGCCATTCCTGCGCTTCGACCGGGAAATACGAACCGTGATCTGCACCACCAACGCGATCGAGTCCATTAATGCCCGGCTGCGGCGCGCGGTGAACGCCCGCGGGCATTTCCTATCAGTTACGTGGAATCAAGGACCGGGCAGCGGGAGTCTCCGCTACGGTCTGGCCGGTAACTGGAAGGAGAGTCTGTGCCCGTCGTCGAGCTCGAGGAGAAGTGGCCCGTGCTGGGCCGGCACGAGCTGGCGTCCGGGTGGCTGCGGATCTGGGCCGACCTGGGCCGGGCGCCCCGGACGATCGATGCGTACGCCCGCGGGCTGGCCGAGTACCTGGACGTCTGCGAGCGGGAGAACGTCGACCCGGCAACGGCCAGCCGCGCTTACGTCGCGGTGTTCGTCCGCGAGCTGACCAGCAGGCCCAGCCGGCGCGGCCCCAACGTCATCTCGATTGACTCCGGAGCGGGGCTGTCGAACGCCACGATCCAGCAGCGGCTCGTCCCGGTCCGGCTGTTCTACGACCACCTCATCGAGGAAGGACTGCGCGAGTCCAACCCGGTCGGCCGCGGCAAGTACACGCCCGGCCGCAAGTTCGGCGGCCGCGAGCGCGGCCTCGTCCCGCGGCTGGTCAAGCTGCCGTGGATCCCCGGCGAGCGGCAGTGGGCCGCCGTCTTGCGGACGGCGGCTGGCGAGCCGGTCCGCAACCGGGTGATGCTCGCCCTGGCCTACGACGCGGCGCTGCGGCGGGAAGAGCTGTGCCTGCTGGGCACCGAGGACGTCGACCCGGGCCGGCGGACGCTGCGGGTCAAGGCGGAGAACACCAAGAACCGCATGGAGCGCGTGGTGCCGTACTCGGCGCCGACCGGCGTGCTGCTGCAGTCCTATCTCGCTCACCGGGCGCGGATCAGCCGGGCGCGGGGCCTGCTGTTCCTGTCGGAGTCGCGCCGCAACTACGGGCAGCCGGTGACGTTGTGGACCTGGTCGAAGGTCGTGCGGCGGATCGCGGTCGATTCCGGGGTGGAGCGGTTCTCCACGCATACCACCAGGCACCTTTGCCTGACCGACCTGGCCCGGATGGGCTGGGAACTGCACGCCATCTCGGCGTTCGCCGGCCACAGGTCGAGCGAGTCCACGCTCCGCTATATCCACCTGTCCGGCCGCGACCTCGCCGACAAGCTCAGCAGGTCGATGAACCACATCCACGCCTGGCGGGCAGAGACGCTCGCCCGCCTCGGCGAGCAGCCAGCCGGGGAGCGCTGAGCGTGACCGGGTCACCTTCGGCGGCTGCCGTCGGCGCGGCCGGCCCTTCAGCCTGGCCATGGCCCATTGACCTGGAACGCTGCCCCCGGCAGGGCCAGCTCTCCGTGACCGAGCTGGACGGCCTGCGCGCTCTCGGGCTGGAACTGCTCCGGCGCGCTGACCGCGACCTGGGCTCGGCGCCCTGGCGGGCGATCCGGGAGCTGGTGCAGCCGCTCGACGACGCCCGGTCCCCGTTGCACTGGCACCCGGATACCCGCCATCAGCGGAGGTTCGCCCGGGACGCGGCCGCCCTCGTCCTGACACGGTGCGCCGAGCTGGGCAGGCCGTACTGGACGTGGCCCGCGCAGGACTGGGCCGGCCTGATCGGGACCGGCGCCGGCGAGCTCTGGCAGTCGTGGCCGGGGCAGGTGGGCTCCAGCGCACGCCCGTATCTGCTCGCCTACGCCTACCTGCTGGGCGGGTTCACCGCGTTCGACCGGGTCGGCCGCTTCCACCGCCAGTCGCTGGCCTCGCGGGTGTTCGGCAAGGACCCGGTTGACGATGCCATCGGGCAGATCCGCGGCGTGCTCGCCGGCTGGGGCTACCATCGCCGCTGCGAACGAGAGCTGACGGCCGTGATCTGCCACGTGCTGCTGCTCAACCGCAGCCCGCGGCTGGAGGACCTGTCCGGCGAGGCGCTGGCCCGGCTGCGCGCCGATCCCGCGATGGGCCAGTACTTCCCCGGAGACCTGCACGGCGTTCACCGCGCCGTGGCCGCCCTCGGGCACGCGGAACCGCCGGCCGCGCCGAAATACGGTGACGGGCCGGCCGTGATCACGGGAACAGCAGACGCCTGGGCAGGCTGGGTCGAGCGCTGGCACGCGACATCGACCCTGGCGCCCGTCACCCGCGGCATCTACCGCGTCGTGCTGGCCAAGATGGGCCGCTGGCTGGCCGGGGAGCACCCGGAGATCACCGAGCCCGCCCACTGGACCCGGCAGACCTGCGCGTCATGGGTCGCGGCCGTCGATCGGATGGCCGTCGGCGACTACTCCCAGTCGCTGGCCGGCAAGCGCGGCCGGGCCGGCGAGCCCCTGTCACCCAAGACCAAGTCAAGCTACCTGCGAATGGCCCGCGCGTTCTTCCGCGACCTGCAGGAATGGGAGTGGATCCCCCGCAGGTTCGACCCGGCCAGGGCCCTGGGAGCACCGCGCAGCCTGCGCGCCCTGCTCGGGCCGGACCCGCGCGTGATCGCCGACGACATCTGGGCCAAGCTGCTGTGGGCCGGGCTCAACCTGGAGGCCGCCGACCTGCCCCGCGCCGACCGCCGCGTCCACCCCTTCGAGATGATCCGCGCGATCACCCTAATGGGAACTAGCGGGTCGCCTGTGCTGGGTGGGATACCTGGTGCGGGAGGCTTGTTACCGGTAGCAGCCGGCGGGTGAGCACTTCAGACACCCCGGACGTGAAGGCCTTGGGTGAGACCGTTGCCCCCGCCCGG
>DATJZH010000174.1:0-3145 GCA_035499215.1 Streptosporangiaceae bacterium
CCGCAGGGCGAGGTCGGCGAGATCGTCATCCGCGGGCCCAACGTGATGAAGGGGTACTGGCACCGGCCCGATGCGACCGCCGAGGCGATCCGCGACGGCTGGTTCCACACCGGCGACCTGGCCCAGGTCGACGAGGACGGCTACTTCTTCATCGTCGACCGGAAGAAGGACCTCATCATCCGGGGCGGCTACAACATCTACCCGAGGGAGATCGAGGAAGTGCTCTACGAGCATCCGGCGGTCGCCGAAGCCGCCGTGATCGGCGTGCCGCACCCGGCGCTGGGAGAGGAGGTCGGCGCCGTAGTGACCCTGAAGGCAGGCGCCAGCGTCACCGTGGAGGAATTGCGCGATCACGTCAAGAGCCAGGTCGCGGCGTACAAGTACCCGCGCCACGTGTGGATCGTCGACATGCTGCCGAAGGGCCCGACCGGCAAGATCGTCAAGCGGGAAATCGTTCTGCCGACCGACCCGGTCGAGCGGTGAGACTGCTGCTGCTCGCGCCCCCGGGCGCCGGCAAGGGCACGCAGGGCGAGCAGCTGGCGGCGCAGTTCGGCGTGCGGCACATCGCCGCCGGGGACCTGCTGCGGGCCGAAGCCCGGGCCAGTACGCCGCCCGGCCAGGAAATCGCCGCCTACCAGGAGCGCGGCGACCTGGTTCCCGATCGGATCGTCCTCGACGTGCTGACCCCGGTCGTAGTCGGCGCGGTCGCCGAGGGCGGATACATCCTGGACGGCTTCCCGCGGACTCTGCCGCAGGCTACCGCCGCGGCAGAGCTCGCGGGACGGCTGGGCCTGACGCTGGACGCGGTGATCTACCTGTACGCATCCGAACCGGTGCTCACGCGGCGGCTGCTGGGCCGCGCCGGCCAGGCCGGCCGCAACGACGACACAGCAGACGTCATCCGGCACCGGCTTCAGGTGTTCACCGAGACGACGAGCCCGCTTATCGCCTACTACCAGGACCGCGGCATTCTCCTGGCCGTGGATGCCGACCAGCCGCCCGGATCCGTCACTGCCGACATCGAAGAGCGCCTGGCCGGACTCTCGGTGATCCGTGGCGAGTAAGGGCGCGGGCCCCGATCACGTAAGACCTGACGGATGCTGCGCCGGTCAATCCGCCCGCCTGCGCGTCGGCCAACTGCACGCCGGCCGACCTGACGGCCGCGGGCAGCAACAGGACCATGGTCAGCCCGCCGCCGGGGGTTTCCTCCGGTTCCACCGCGCCGCTCATCGCCTCGGTCAGCCCGCGGGACAACGCGAGCCCTAGCCCCACGCCGGCCGTCTCGCTCGTGTCGCCGAGCCGCTGGAAGGGCAGGAACGCCCGCTCCCTGTCGGCTTCGGGAATGCCGGGCCCGCGGTCAATAACACGCAGCTCAACCCGGTTACCGAGGGCGCTGGCCGTCAGCAGCAAGGGTGATCCGGCGGGGGCATACCGCAGCGCGTTGCCGACCAAGTTCACGATGACCCGTTCCACGATCGCCGGATCGGCCATGACGGGGGGCAAGTCGCAAGGCACGTCCACCGTGACCGCCCGCGCCAGCGGACCGAAGTCGCCGAGCGAGCTCGCGATGATCTCGCCGAGATCACTCGGCCTGGGAAACACCGGCAGCGACCCGGCCTGCAGCCGTTCCACGTCCAGCAGGCTGGCCGCGAGATGGGTGAGCCGGTCCAGGGACTCATCGGCCGCGGCCAGCAGCTCATCATGCTCCTCGGCGCTGAGCTCGGCATGGTGTGAGCGCAGGCAGCTCACTGCCGCCTTCCCCGCGGCGAGCGGCGAGCGGACGTCGTGGCTAACCACGGCGAGCAGGGCCGTCCGCATCCGGTCAGCCTCGGCGAGGCGCCGGGCCGCCCCGGCTGCCCGCCGGGTGCGCCGCGCGGCGTCTTCGACTCCGAAGCTGACGATCACGGCCACGGCGACGAAGACACCCAGAACCGCCGTATCGCCGGCCCCGCCGATGGTGAACTTAGCGGGCTGCGCCACGGCGAAGAAGTGGAGCAGCAGCGAACCCGCGACCGCCTCGAGCACCGCCGGGACGAAGCCGCCGACCAGCGCGACCACGATCACGGCCAGCACGAAGGCGAGCACGCCGACCGTCGGGCTCCGGCCACCCCAGGTGGCGAGGAGGAGCGTGAGGAACAGCGCAAGTGCCGCGGCCAGGGCATGCCCGGCCAGCTTGCGCTGCATCGGAAGGCCGCTCCCGGCCAGCGCCAGGAACGGCTCGGAGGCACCCAGCAGGAATACCGCGCCCAGGAATGCCATGGCGGCCGTGGCGAAGGTCAACCGCAGGACGATCGCCGACAGGACCAGCCACACGAGGGCGCTGAGGAGGACCAGGCCAGCCAGCTGCCCGGGCGCGGTCCGAGCGCTGGATCGCCCAGGGAGTCTGCCGGTCATGCCGCCGACGTTACGGATGACAGGCGGCGGATCGCATCAAGGAAATCCGTAGTCTGTCGTCGACCACGGCTAGGTGCTACCAGGTGGGCGGCCGATCCGGAGCCATCCGGGCCCCCTGAAGGGGCGATGACGAGAGGCAGGGCGTGAAACCCTGCTCGTTCGGCCCAAATGCCGTACCCCGGAGCGGCAGGTCCAGCGGCAGGTCCTTGCGGGGCCGGCGACTGCAGATCACCGCCAGCACCGCGGCGACGTCGGCGGCCGCTGCGGGCCGGGCAGGCGCCGGGGCACGGCTGCGCCTGATCCGCCGTTCGGCGCGGTTACGGGGTCTCGGCCGGTTAGACCCTCACCCGCGCATAACGCACTAGCCCCCTCGGGGGCGGCTGCCTGCTCGCGGGCGGCGGCCTGGGCGGCGGCTGTGCCGTCGGCGACCTGGCGCGGGCCCTGGTGTTCGGGATGACGACCGGTCTGGACTTGTTCAGCGCGCCGGGCATCGTGCGGCGGCGCGGCCAGGAAGCTGGTGATCAGGGGCGTGAGCAGGCTCGGGCGGGTCACCAGCTCGATGTGGCCGCCGTGGTAGACGTGCAGCTTCGCGTGCGGGATGCCCGCGGCCAGGATGCGGCCGTTGGCCACCGGGATGATCGGGTCCTCGTCACCGGTGAGCACCAGGGTGCGCTGGCGGATGAGCGGCAGCAGCGGCAGCGTGGTGAACCCCAGCGCGGCGGTGTGCTGGTACAGGAAACCGATGCTGAGC
>DATJZH010000175.1:0-7649 GCA_035499215.1 Streptosporangiaceae bacterium
TGCGCGCCTCGGCTGCGGACCGCGATCACGTGATCGACTTGCTGAAGTCGGCATTTGCCGAGGGCCGGGTCACCAGGGATGAGCTTGACGAACGTGCGGGGCACGTCTATGAATCGCGAACCTACGCCGACCTGGCCGCGCTGACCGCGGATCTGCCGGCCTGGCCGCCCGGCGGCCCGGTGCCGCAGCAGCCGGGCCATCCCCCCGCATCGCCGCAGCCGCAGCTGAATCCCCTGGCAGTGGCCGCCCTCGTGTGCGCGCTGATCCCCGGAGTCTCCGCGGGCTTGTCCGTCGTCGTCGGGCTGATGGCCCGCAGGCAGATCAGCGAGACCGGCGAGCGAGGCGCTGCGACAGCCACCGCCGCGATTGTGATCGGCTCGGTCATGCTGACGGCGTTCCTGATCTTCCTGGTGGCCGCGGCGGGGCAGGCGTGACGGCGGCTCGCGTGCGCGCCGCCCTGGCGGGCGCGGCGGTGCCGGGGCCGTAGCCAGGCATTTCGGCAGCTGGCGTCTTTCTCACGATTCGGTCGCGATCCCGCCATGAGCCGGTGAACGGGTAAGACTTGTCCCATGGAGCGCCGCAGATTCATCTCCGGGGTCGGCCTGGTCACCGCCGGCGGCGCTGCTGGAGCCGGGGCCGGGATCGCGGCCGGGAAGGTCATCTCGGCCGAGGGGCCGACGGCACGGACCGCGCGGCCGGCCGGGCCGGGCCAGTACGCGGCGACGGTGACGTTCCGGACCGCGCCGTCTGCCAGACTCGTCGCGCTCACCATCGATGACGGCCCGACCAGGGAGTGGACGCCGCAGGTGCTGAAGATCTTGCGGCGGCACGATGCGATGGCGACGTTCTTCAGAGTCGGCGAGCGGGCGCAGGCTGCTCCTGACCTGGTGCGGCGGACGGCGGATGAGGGTCACGAACAGGGTAATCACACCTGGGCGCACGACGATCTGACCCAGCACGGCGAGGCGTTCGACCGCGAGACCCTGGAGCGCACCCAGGAACTCCTGGCGAGGGTGACCGGCCGGGCGCCGACGCTGTGCAGGCCCCCCTACGGCCGCATCGACAGTGTCGGGCTGGCGGCATGCGCCAGCCTGCACTGCGGCGTGACGTTGTGGTCGCAGCATGTCACCGGCAGCAACGCGCGGGCGGACGTCGACGTGATCTTGCACCAGGCCTCGCCCGGCAGCATCGCGCTGGCTCACGACGGCGGACCGGAGCCGAACCTCAGCCTGATGAGGCAGCTGGACAGGCTGGTGGCGTCCATGACGGACGCCGGATACAGGTTCGTGACGGTCAGCGAGCTGCTGGCGGCCGCGGGTGCGGAGGCGCCGGCCGCCCTGCGTCACGGGGTCTCGGCCGGGCGGCCCCGGTGATCATCGTGGCCGCCCGGCCAGCAGGCGGCCCCGGGCATTCGCCGTAACGATCCCGTACCATCAGCGTCATAACGTCGCCTCGCGTCCGGGAAACTCGACGGGACCAGGAGCGTTACGTGACGCAGCGCTTGGGCAAGGCCGCCAGCGAGAACATGCCGGACGATGGCGCTGCTCAGGCCTGCCTGAGCCACGAGGGCGGTGCGGGGGCGGATGTGGCCGGACCGAGCGTGAACGGGTCCGCGGCCGGCCGGGCTCCGCGGCCGGACGCCGCGGCCGGCGCCAGCGCCGGCCCGGCGGACGCCGCCGCCCCGGCGGGCGGGCGGGCAGCGTCGTCCCGCGCTGAGGCCGGGTCGGGCGCCGCGGTGGCAAAACGCCGGATGCGCGGCTGGGTCCGGCGCCGGACGCAGGCCGTGCCCGTCGTCACTCGGCGGCCAGGTCCCCGCGATGCGGTTCCCCGGCGGCTGCCCGGCTTCGACATGGCGCCAGACGACCCGCTGGCCGGCTATCTCCTGAGCGCGGCCGGCGTGGTCGACATCACCGGCCTGGAACTGCAGTCGCGGGCGCTCAGCGTGCTCCGGGAAGCGGGCGCCGTGCTGGTGGTGCCGCTCATCTCGTCCGGGAGCCTGGTCGGCTTGCTGAACCTGGGCCCGCGACTGTCGGAGCGCGACTACTCGGGAGAGGACCGCAGACTGCTCAGTTCCCTCGCCGGGTACGCGGCACCGGCCGCGCGAGTCGGCCAGCTGGTGCGCCAGCAGGAGGAAGAAGCCCGGCAGCGGGAGCGCATCGAGCAGGAGCTCAAGATCGCGCAGATCATCCAGCAGCAATTCCTCCCCAAGAGCATCCCTGAGCTGCCCGGCTGGCACGTTGCGGCGTTCTACCGCCCGGCCCGCTCCGTTGGCGGCGATTTCTATGACTTCATCCCGCTGCCCGACGGGCGGGTGATGGTGGTGGTCGGCGACGTCACGGGCAAGGGGATTCCCGCCGCTCTGGTGATGGCGAGCACCCACGCCCTGCTCCGTGCTGCCGCAACCCGGCTGGCCTGGCCTGGCGAGGTCCTCGCCCAGGTCAACGAGCTGCTGTGCGCCGACATCCCCGCGGACATGTTCTGCACCTGCCTGGCCATGGTGATCGACCCGTCCGCCGGCCTGGTCCGGTTCGCCAATGCGGGGCACGACGTGCCGTACGTGCGTACCGGCGGCGGCGTGGCCGAGCTGCGGGCCCGGGGGATGCCGCTCGGCCTCATGCCGGGGATGGAGTACGAGGAGAAGACGTTCCGGTTCGAGCCCGGCGACTGCGCCCTGCTGCACAGCGACGGGCTGGCCGAGGCACACGGGCCAGGCCGGGAAATGTTCGGCTTCCACCGGGTCGCGGAACTCACCGGGCGGGGCGCGGCGGGCGAGAAGCTCATCGAACTGTGCCTGACCGAGCTGGCCGCGTTCTGCGGTGCCGATCACCAGCAGGAAGACGACATCACCCTGGTCACCCTCGAGCACCGCCGGCCCGCCGGGGACCGGGGAGGCGGGCGGTGACGCCGATCGCCGGTCCCGCGCCGGAGCGGCTCGCCTGGTTCGAGGTGCCCAGCGAGCCCGGCAGCGAGCGGCTCGCGCTGCGCCGCGTCGCCGAGGCGGTAGCAGGCAGGGGACTGTCGGCCAGCCGGCTGGCGCGGCTCGAGACGGCGGTCGCCGAGGCGGCCATGAACGCCATCGAGCATGGCCATCACTGCCGCCACGAGCTGCCGGTCGACGTCGAGGTGATCCAGTCCGGGAAGGACATCGTGGTCACCATCGCCGACCAGGGCGGCCGCGACGGGCCGGCCGGACCCGCCGAGGAACCGGACCTGGAGCGGAAGCTGGCAGGCGAGCAGAGCCCGCGCGGCTGGGGCCTGTTCCTGATCCGCAACATGGTCGATGCCATGGAAGTGACGACGGAGGGCGGCCGGCATATCGTCCGGCTCACCATGCGCGCGGGTGCGCCGGCCCCGACCGGTGCGGCGGGCGGCGCCAGCGCGTCCGCGCAGATCAGCGCGCCCGGACAGGAGGAAGCCGATGGCGCCGGCGACGTGTGAGGCCGTTGTGCGGGTGCTGCCTGGAGCGGCGATCGTGGAGCTGTCGGGCGATGTGGATGGCGGTGCCGCTGAGGTGCTCATCGCCGCGTGCGAGCAGGGCGTCGCCGAGACGGACCCGGGAACGGTCCTGCTGGACTTCGCGTCGGTCGAGTACATCGACTCGGCGGGAATCGCGCTCATCGCGGGCGTGCTCACGCGGGCCCGTGCTCAGCGCCGCAAGGTAGCGGCGAGCGGGCTCTCCGAGCACTACCGGGAGATTTTCGACATCACCAGGCTGTCTGACTTCATCGAGCTGTTCACCGACCTCGACGAGGCCGTGCGCCAGCTGGCGCAGCCGGCCGGCTGACGCCAGGCACAAACGTCGCGCATGTGACGGCATGAGGGAGGACGGAGGACGGAGATGGACGAGCCAGAGGTGCGGATGGACGTGCGGCGCATCAGCGACTCGGTGGCTGTCGTCGACATCGACGGCGATGTCACCGCGGCATGCGAACCCCTGCTGATGTCCGCGTACGAGGGCGCCGGCGGCCCGCGGGCCAGCCGGGTGGTGCTCAATTTCAGCGGCCTGCAGTACATGAACAGCGGGGGCATCGGGATGCTCGTGACGCTGCTGGTCCGCGCCAACCGGCAGCACCAGAAGCTCGCCGCCTACGGCCTGAGCCACCACTACCGGGAGATCTTCGAGCTGACCAGGCTCGATGAGGCGATCACCATCTACGACGACGAAGCATCGGCACTGGCCGATCCGACGAGCTGAGGAGGCCGCCATGGCAGAGGCAGCAGGCCCGGAACGGGCCCCGGCCGGGCAGACCGAGCGCAGCAGCCGTGCGGCGGGCGCCAGCCCGGCAGCACGGGACGCCGGCAGCTGGGCCGCCAAGGTCGAGCGGCTTGAAGTCGGACAGCGCGCGGGCGCGCGCGGGACCAACGTGGCGGGCCGGCGGCTCACCGGGCCGATGCAGGGCTTCGGTCAGATGTGGCAGAAGACCTACTGGCTGGCCGCCGGTGACGTGGCGTCCCCGCAGCAGGCAATCGCCATCTGGAAGGCGCACTTCCCCGAGTTCTGGCCGAACGGATCTCGCTTCAGCGGGGCCCTCACCGGCATCGCCCCTGGCGAAGTGGCCCTGCTCGACCTGACTATCGGCGCGGGCGTCAAGCTGTCCACGGGCGTGTTCGTGCTCTACGCAGACGAGGAATCGTTCACCTTAATGACGCCGCAAGGGCACATGTTCGCGGGCTGGATCACGCTGTCGGCGCAGCGAGACGAGGACGGCACCGTTATCCAGGCACAGGTCCTGATGCGGGCTAACGACCCGCTCTACGAGCGGGCCCTGATGTGCGGCGGGCACAGCAAGGAAGACCATTTCTGGGAGCACACCCTGACCGCGCTCGGCGAGCGCCTCGGCGTCTTTCGCCCGGCCGTGCACAAGCGCGCCGTATGCCTGGACTCCAGGCGGCAGTGGGGGAACGCCGCAAACATCTGGCAGAACTCCGCCGCGCGCAGCGTGCTGCAGTCCCTGTCGGCGCCGGTCACGGCGCGCCGTCACCGGCGGCGCGGCGCGGCTGACCGGGCCGCGCGGCCCGGTCCTGGCGAGGGTCGCTGATGTGGCGGACATCGACGCGGTTGTTGTCGGCAGCGGGCCCAACGGACTCGCCGCCGCGGTCACCCTGACCGCCGCCGGACTGCGCGTCCGGGTGATCGAGGGCGCGGCCACAGCCGGGGGCGGCTGCCGGACTGAGGAACTGACGTTGCGCGGCTTCTGGCACGACGTGTGCGCGGCGTCGCATCCGCTTGCCGCGGCCTCGCCGTTCTTCCGGCGCCTCGGCCTGGCCACTCGGGGGGTCAGGTTCGTCACCCCGGACGTGGTGTTCGCCCAGCCGCTCGACGGGGGCCGCGCCGCGGTGGTCACCCGCTCCGTGGCAGCGACCGCGGAGCGCCTGGGCCGCGACGGCGCCGCCTACCGTCGCCTTTTCGGTCCGCTGGCCCGCGACTGCGCGGCAGTGACCGACCTGATCCTCGCCCCGATCCGCCGGCCGCCCCCGCGTCTGTCGCCAGGGCTTGCCGTGTTCGCCCTCAACGGGCTCCGGTCGGCGGAATGCGTGGCGCACCGGTTCCGCACCCGAGAGGGCCGCGCCCTGTTCGCTGGCGCGGCCGCGCACGCGATGATGCCGCTCACGGCGCCGCCCACCGGCGCGGTGGGCCTGATGCTGACGGGGCTGGCACACGCAGTGGGCTGGCCGGTGGTGGCGGGCGGCAGCGCCCGGATCACCGACGCCATGGCCGAGATCATCGTCGCGGCCGGCGGGACGATCGAGACGGGCCGGTGGGTGCGGTCCCTGCCCGAGCTGCCGCCCTGCCGGGCCATACTGCTGGACGTCGCGCCGCGGGGGTTCCTCGCCATCGCCGGGGACCGCCTGCCCTGGCGGTACCGCCGGGCACTGCAGCGGTTCCGCTACGGCGCCGGGGTGTGCAAGGTGGACTTCGCCCTGTCCGGCCCGGTCCCGTGGGCCAGCGAGGAATGCCGGCAGGCTGGCGCGCTGCACCTCGGCGGCACCTTCGGGGAGATCGCGGCAATCGAGGCGGGTATCCGAGCCGGGCGGCACCCGGCCCGCCCTTATGTCCTCGCCGTGCAGCCGAGTGTCGCCGACCCGACGAGGGCACCGGCGGGCAAGCACACGCTGTGGACGTACTGCCATGTACCGGCTGGCTCGGACACGGATATGACCGCGCTGGTCGAGGCGCAGATCGAGCGCTTCGCTCCCGGCTTCCGCGACCTGGTGCTCGCACGCCACACCCGGACCGCAGCCGCCGAGGAGGCGCACAACCCGAACTACGTCGGCGGGGACATCGCCGCAGGCATGCAGACCGTGCGGCAGACACTGCTGCGCCCGGTGCCGCGCTGGAACCCCTACCGCACCCCGCTGCCCGGCGTGTACCTGTGCTCGTCGTCCGCGCCGCCCCTGCCGGGGGTGCACGGCCGCTGCGGCGAGCTCGCCGCGCTGACCGCGCTGCGTGATGTGTTCGGCCTGCGCCGCCCGCCTGACCTCGGCGCACTGGGCGCACTGCGGGCCGGCCAGGCTGTCGGAACTCCGATCCTGCCATGACGGCCTCCCGGCTGGCACTGCCAGTTCTGTCCGCGCTGGCGGTGCTGCTCACCGTTGCCCTGGTGCCGCTGTCCATCCTGGCCCGCCAGCCCGGGTACGCCACGCAGCCGGTCATCATCGCGCTGCCCTGCGCGGCTGTCGGAATAGTCGTCGCGGGGCGGCGGCATCGCAATCCCATCGGCTGGCTCATGCTTGCCGTGGCTGGCGCGCTGCTGGCCAGCACGGACGCGGGCCTGTACGCGCTCGTCGTCTACCGGATCGGGCGGTCCCTGCCGTTGGGCCCGGTCGGGCTGCTGCTGTACCTGCTCTGGTCGCCCGCGCTGGCACTGCTCATGCTGGTGATCCTGCTCTTCCCGGACGGTCAGCTGCCGTCGCGGCGCTGGCGCTGGCCCGCCCGGGTGTACTGCTTGCTCTGCGGCGGCTACGTCGTCGCGCTCACCGTCGCCACAGCTGACGCGTTCGCGGCCCGCCGGATACGGGTCGACTCCTTCGGCGGGCTGAACGTCGTGGACTACCCTGTCGGCTGGTTCGCGGTCGCCCAGGACGTTATTTTCGGCGCGGTGGTGACGCTCGGCGTGTGTTTCGCCGGCCGCCAGGTCGCCAGCTGGCGGCGCTCGTCAGGAGACCGGCGCCAGCAGCTCGGGTGGCTGATGAGCGGAGCTGCTGTCTGCCTGCTCTGCGCCGGACTGAGCATCCTGCCCGTCGGTCCGTCGGGACTGTGGCGGGCGCTGAGCGATGCCCTCGCCCTCGGCTTTGCTGCGCTGCCGGTGAGCATCGGCATCGGGATCCTTAAGTACCGGCTCTATGACATCGACCGGCTGATCAGCCGCACGCTGTCGTACGCCATCGTCACCGGGCTGCTGATCGGGGTGTACGCGCTGCTGGTCACCCTCACCCACAGCGTGCTGTCGATCAAGTCGCCGATTGCGGTCGCCGCCTCCACGCTCGGCGCGGTGGCGTTGTTCAGCCCGGTTCGGCGGCGGGTGCAGCGGGTAGTGGACCGGCACTTCTACCGGGAACATTACGACGCGGAACGGACGGTGGCCGCATTCGCTGACCGCCTGAAGGACGCCGTTGACCTGGACGAGGTGCTCGCGGACCTGACCGGC
>DATJZH010000176.1:0-10608 GCA_035499215.1 Streptosporangiaceae bacterium
CCTGGTCCTGGTAGCCGTCCAGGCAGAATGCCAGCCGCATGACGCCGTCCCAGTCCTGTCCGTCGCGCTGGCCGAAGCCGAACGTGGCGGCCTCTGCCAGCGAGAACGGCCCCCTCGGGATGATGGCGCAGGATGCGGCAGTCACGGACCATCCGCTGCTGCGGGATTGCTCTTAAGGACATACTTCCAGCAGGGTCTGACAGGCCTGCGCGGCGCCTGCATCGATACGCAGGCCGCGAGACGTTCGCTGCCGCTGACGGCAAGCTCGCGACCGGGTCCGCCGCAGCCGCGCGTCACCGACCCGCCGGGATGATTTCGCGGACCTGTCCAGAACGCTCCCGCCGGTACTGCGACCGCCCGACCTGCGGCGGCTGACGACGCCGGGGCGCAGCCCGGCGGGTTTCGCTGCCAGCCGCTCAGGGGCGCAGCAGCTCGGTCAGCGCCTGCGACCCCCCGGTCCTAGCCAGCACGTCGTCGCCTAGGGCGCGCATCTCCGCTTCTGCGTGCCTGGAGTGTGCCGCGAAGCACAGCTCGCCCATCGGCGAGCGCATGGATCGACTCCAGTACCGGACTGCAACCGGCCTGAGCAATGCGGAATGCAGCACGGCGAGGTTGCGCGGAAGCCCGGCGATGCCGTCAGCACGCAATGCGGCGAACGCTTCGGTGATGGCACGGCACATGAGCGTCAGAGTTCGGTGGTCCGCCGCGAGGCGGGCAGGATCAGCTCCGCAGCGGTAAAGAGCCGCTGCCACGCACGCGACGAACGCAGCGTGGTAAGCCAGCCAGCCGTCCATGTCGGCGACGCGCTGAACGGCAAACCCGCTGCGCGCCAGCGCTGACTCGAACTCGGCGAGGCGCGGATCAGGGGCATCCTGCAGGGCGGTCGGCTGCTGCCGGATGCGAACGTAGTCAGCTGTCCCGTCGGCCATGACGCCGCCAACGCCGGGAAACCCCAGGTATATATCACCGCGGACGCGACCGGTGATGGCAGGGCGACCAGCCGGGTTGTTGCCGAAGAAGACCAGGGCCGGATTCCCCGCGAGGGCCGTGAGGTCGTGGCATGCTGCGGCGAGCTGATCACAGCGGACGGTGACGAGAACGAGGTCGTAGCGGCCGGTGGCGCCGGGCACCACAGCGGCCTTGGCGTGCGTGCGCCCCCCGCCCAGGACGTCGCGGGCGCAAAGGCCTCGCTCGGCCACCGCATCGGTCGCCGGCCCGTGAGCCAGTACCGAGACCTGGTGTCCGGCGTGCACGAGATGGGCGCCATAGACGGTCCCGATCACTCCGGCACCGGCGACGAGCACCTCCATGACGGCTTCGGTGTCCCGGTCAGCCGATGTTGCTCAGCACGTGCTTGATGCCGAACCGCTGCACAGTGATCACCAGCCCGAAGATCTCGTCCTGGATCATCTCGTCATCCTGGGGCCGCGCGCCCGCCCGGCCAGGGGCACCTGCCCGGCTGCCCGGCCGGGTGTGGGCGATGTCACCGGCAGCCTCCCGGTGGCAGCCGGCGCAGCCGATGGTAGCCGGCCCAGCCGGTTTGCGGCCGGGCGCAGCCGGTGGCGGCCGGCCCAGCCGGTGGCGGCCGGCGCAGCCTCGGCTTCAGTTTCGGGCCTCGGCTTCGGCGGTCGGTGTTCAGGTGCCGGCCAGGCTATTGACCTTGGCAGACAATTCCACCTCACACAAGTGAATCAGTCACAATATCACGCGTCTCCGACGGAATCAGTTGACAGACGGCCGTTGGGTGGCAGCATGGCCTTGCAAGGAGGCGGACGCATGGCGCACCTGCCGGGAACCCCGGTGGCCTCAGCCGGGCCCTTGCACTGGCGATACGGGTGGCCGGGACCCAGGGAGCTAATGCATGGCCCTTGACGACGTCTCCAAGCAGATCGTCGAGCAGCTGCAGCAGGACGGGCGCCGCTCGTACGCGGCCATCGGCAAGGCCGTCGGGCTGTCCGAGGCAGCAGTGCGCCAGCGGGTGCAGCGGCTCATCGAGGCCGGCGCCGTGCAGATCGTGGCCGTCACCGACCCGATGACGCTAGGGTTCCGGCGGCAGGCGATGATCGGCGTGCGATGCAACGGCGACCTGCACCGGGTAGCCGGCCAGCTTGCGACCATGACGGAGACCGACTACGTGGTGATCACCGCAGGCTCCTTCGATGTGCTGATCGAGGTCGTCTGCGAGGACGATGACCAGCTGCTGGAGATCCTGGGCCGGATCCGGTCCGTCCCGAGCGTCACCACCACTGAGACTTTCGTCTACCTCAAACTCCACAAGCAGACTTATAGCTGGGGGACCAGATGACCACTTCTTACAGCAACGGTGACATTGCGGCACTGCAGGCCGCGGCGAAACGGAACCTGTGGCTGCATTTCACCCGGATGTCCTCCTATGCGGGCAGCGACATGCCACTCATCGTGCGCGGCAGCGGCCAGTACGTCTACGACCAGCACGGCAAGCGCTACCTGGATGGTCTGTCCGGGCTGTTCGTCAGCCAGATCGGGCACGGCCGCACCGAAGTGGCGGAGGCGGGCGCCCGCCAGGCCAGCGAGCTGGCCTATTTTCCGCTCTGGTCGTACGCCCATCCGCGGGCCATCGAGCTGGCGGAGCGGCTGGCTGGCATCGCTCCCGGCGACCTGAACAGGGTCTTCTTCACAACCAGCGGCTCCGAGGCCGTAGAGGCGGCGTGGAAGCTTGCCAAGCAGTACTTCAAGGCCGTCGGCGAGTACGGCCGCTACAAGGTGCTCAGCCGTGACATCGCCTACCACGGGACCTCGATGGGCGCGCTGGCGATCACCGGCCTGCCCGGCATCAAGGAGCCGTTCGAGCCGCTGCCGCCCGGCGGCGTGCGGGTGCCGAACACCAATTTCTACCGGGCTCCCGCATTCGTTGCCCACGACGCGGCGGTGTTCGGACAGTGGGCTGCCGACGAGATCGAGCGCGCGATCTTGCGCGAGGGCCCGGAGTCGGTAGCCGCGGTGTTCCTCGAGCCGGTGCAGAATTCCGGCGGCTGCTTCCCGCCGCCGCCCGGCTACTTCCAGCGGGTCAGGGAGATTTGCGACCGCTACGGCGTGCTGCTGGTCTCCGACGAGGTGATCTGCGCCTTCGGCCGGCTCGGGTACTACTTCGGCTCCCAGCGCTACGGACACCAGCCCGACATCATCACTTTTGCCAAGGGCGTCACGTCCGGCTACGCGCCGATGGGCGGGATGCTCGTCGCAGACCGGCTGATGGAGCCGTTCAGCAACGGCCACGATACGTTCCTGCACGGCGTCACGTTCGCCGGGCACCCGGTCTCCTGCGCCGTGGCCCTGGCCAGCCTGGATGTCTTTGAGAAGGAAGACGTGCTCGGCAACGTCCGCGCCAACGAGGCGGCATTCCGCGCCACGCTGAGCAAGCTCAGCGATCTGCCGATCGTCGGCGACGTGCGCGGCGACGGCTACTTCTACGGAATCGAGATGGTCAAGGACAAGGCGACCAGAGAGACGTTCGACGACGATGAGTCCGAGCGGCTGCTGCGCGGCTTCCTCTCCCAGGCGCTGTTTGACGCTGGCCTTGTCTGCCGCGCTGACGACCGCGGCGACCCGGTCATCCAGCTTTCCCCGCCGCTGACGTGCACCCAGCAGCACTTCGACGAGATGGAGCAGATCCTGCGCGGCGTCCTGACGGAGGCATGGACCAGGATCTGAGCCGCCCCTGCCCCGATGGGCGCACACCGAAGCAGAAATTCATGAAATCTTTACTGGTCAGATCCGACTGAGCGGGCCTGTCGCGCGTCATAACTACTGACGTCAGGGCGCCCGAGGGGCCGGCGCCCGGCGAGATCACGGCGGCGGAATGAGTACAGCTGTTAGGTTGGCAGCGGCAGCGCAGGAGTTATGCACTTGTAACCAGTTCTGCCTACCTAACACCGGCCTCCGGCGTGTCTAACTAAGAGTGAGGCCCGGTGCCGCCGCGGTGCCAGTGGCCGGGCGCGCCCCACGGGAGGAACCGATGTCGGACCACAGCAGCTGGGAAGAACTGACCAGCGAGAACGAGCGGATCATCGGGCCCGCGGACGCCCACAACCGCACGCCGGCTGGCGCCGCCGCGAGCACCGCGGGCGTCCCGGCCCGGCACGGGAAGGGCGGCTCGGACGGCGCGGGCTCGCTGGCGACGAAATTGGTGCCGTCGCGTACCCGCCGCTGGCGGGTGCCCCGGAAGTCGGCCGGGTCCGGGCCGGTGCTGCCCTGACCGGAAAGCTCGGGCCGGGTCCGGGCCGGTGCTGCCCTGACCGGGCACTCGGGCCGGGTCCGGGCCGGTGCTGCCCTGACCGGAAAGCTCGGGCCGGGGCCCGGCAACACGCGGGGCGGGTCCGGGCTGGTGCTGCGCCAGGCCCGCCCTCGCCTAGCTCACGGGGCGGCGCACGAAGTCCCGCACAAAACCGGCCGCCCGGGTTACCGGTATCCGTTCCCGCTCGCCGGTTTCCCGGCTGGCGAATTCCACCACGCCGTCGGCCAGATCGCGGCTGCCGACGCTCACCCGGCACGGGATGCCGGTGAGTTCCGCGTCCTTGTACTTGACGCCGGGCCGCTCGTCCCTGTCGTCGATGACCGCGTCGACCCCGGCTGCCAGCAGCTGCCCGTACAAGTCCTCGGCTGCCATCCGCGCTGCCTCGTCGCGCAGTGACAGCAGGATCACCGTCGCTTCGGCCGGAGCCACCTGGACAGGCCATTTCAGGCCCGCCTCGTCGTGATGCACCTCGGCGATCGCGGCGATCGCCCGCTCCACGCCGATCCCGTAGCTGCCCATGATCGGGATAATCTCGTCGCCGTTCGGGCCGAGGACGGACACGCCGAGCGCAGTCGTGAATTTCCGGCCGAGCTTGAAGATATGCCCGACCTCGATGGCCTGGATGAACTCCAGCGCGGTTCCGCATCGCGGGCACGGCTCGCCCTCGGCTACCTCCCGCAGGTCCGCCCAGCGGCCCACGGCGATGTCCCTGGCCACGTCTACGCCGGTCAGGTGCACGTCATCGATGTTCGCCCCGGTGGTCATGTCCCGCCGGCCCTGCAGCGCCAGGTCGGCGATGACCGGCAGGCCGGCGACGCCGACCGCGCCCAGGCTGCCCGGCCCGGCGCCAAGTGCCGCGCGAATCTCGTCGGCCTGGGCGGGCCTGATGTCCCCCGTCTCGGTGGCATCGGCGAGTTTCTGGTCAGCCAGGGGATGATCGCCGCGCAGCAGGACCAGGGTCAGCTGACCGTTGATCACCTGCACCAGGGTCTTGATCTGCCGGTCGGCCGGGATGCCGTACTTGTTCCCGAGGTCATCAATCGTTCGTACCCCCGGCGTGGCCAGCAGGGCCGGCGCGGGCGGGCCCGCTGCGTCCTGCACCGGCGCGAGCACCGAGGTCGCCTTCTCCAGGTTCGCGGCATAACCGCAGCTGGGGCAGCGGGCGACCAGGTCCTCGCCCGCGTCAGACGGGCACATGTACTCGATCGAGTCGGTGCCGCCCATCGTCCCGTTGGACGCCTCTACGCCAAACGCCGGGATGCCGAGTCGCGCGAAGATCCGCTCGTAGGCCGCCCGGTGCGCCTCGAACGAGACATCAAGCCCCGCCTCATCGATGTCGAAGCTGTAGGAGTCCTTCATGGTGAACTCGCGGACCCGGATCAGCCCGCTCTTGGGCCGCGGCTCGTCCCGGAACTTGGTCTGCAGCTGGTACCAGAACTGCGGCAGCTGGCGATAGGACGAGAGCTCCAGCGCGACGGTCGCGAAGATCTCCTCGTGCGTCATGCCCAGGACCACATCTGCTCCTCTGCGGTCCTTCAGGCGGAACATCTCCTCCCCCATGACCTCGAGCCGTCCGCTCTTCGCCCAGATCTGGGCCGGCTGCATGACCGGCAGCAGGAACTCCTGCCCGCCGATTCTGTTCATTTCCTCTCTGATCACGGCCATGACCTTCGCGCGGACCCGGACGCCAAACGGGAGCAGGCTGTAGTGCCCGGCCATGAGCTGGCGGATGAATCCGGCCCGGAGCAGCAGCCGGTGGCTGGCTGCGTCAGCCTCGGCAGGATCCTCCCGCAGAGTCGGTATGAACAGCTGTGACCAGCGCATGATTCGATGCCTTGCCTAGAGAACGGGATTTAGCGGAAGACCGCAGTCTAAGGCGTCAGCCACAGGCCAGAAGGCACATGCGCACACCGCGACTCGCTTCTCGATCCAAAACGGGCCCTGCCGCCAGCTCCCGGCCCGCCGCGCTGGCGATCACCCGGCCGGCGCCAGGATCCTGCCGAGGCCCCGTGCCGCAGCTCCCCGGCAGGCCGCAGCTCCCCCGGCGCTGCGGGTGCCTAGCGCCCGGCGGCCTGGTGAAACGTTACGAGCCGGCGCCGATCAACGAAGCTCAGGTCGCTGGATAGGCTGCCATAGCGCTCGCGGAGACGCTTCAGCCCGTCAGGTGGCCGCCCATCAAACATAGCCTCGACGGTAGCCGCAGGGAACAGATTAATGAGTTCAAGAGCAAGCCTTCGGGTCCGTTCGTAGCCGTGCCTCCCAACGATATCCAGCGCCTTTATTACCGGCGGCCGCATGTTCCGGTATTCTTCCTGGGTCGCGGCTGCTCCGCCCGGCTTGCCCGCAACGTTACCCTGCAGAAACTTGCCGAGTATCTCCGTCATCACGATAGCGATCTCGTCGGTTTGCATTGCTCGAACTAGAGACATAAGGGCAGCGGAGACCCTCGATATGCCGCGCGCGACAAGACGCCCAGACGGATCCCGTATCTCGATAACGTCACCGCCGCGGAAATTGCCCTCGACCCTCTTGATTCCTGAGGCAAACAGGCTCGCGCCGGTATTAATGCTTTCCTCGGCGGCCCGATTTATGACGATGGAGCCGCAGCTCATCGCGACGCCAGAAATCCACCTCGTGTCGACCGGGAATCGCTCTCCCGCCACCGGGATGCAGGTGCCCGCAGGCCTGTCTTCGACACATGCCCTGATGACATCGGGCAGCCGTGCGTCAGCGATATGAGTTTCGATCCCGTTATACGCAGCCAGTTCCGCAGCCAGCAGCTTGGACCGCATGCCGCCACGGCCGGTGCCGGTACTGGCGGTAGGAATATCGCGGATACTTGACGCGGCGAGACTCAGGCGGTGCGTCACGTCGCGCTGCGGCTTATCGTACACACCGGGAACATCAGTAAGCAGCAGCAGCTTATCTGCACCGCTGGCGACGGCAATGCCGACGGCAACGGCATCGTTGTCCGAGCCGCGCAGGTCGGTCACGTCGTTTCCGTTTACAATCGGCACAATACCTGCTTGGGCGCACTCGCTCAGCACTGCGCACACTGACGATATTGCCGGCGGTGATTCAAGGTCCCCGGCAGAGATCAGTATCTGGCAGACATGCCGTCCGGATACCTCCGACACAGATCTGTATATGTCCATCAGGAATGGCTGGCCGACTGCGGCGGCGAGTCGATCCGACGGGCGCACGCTGCTTGTGCGAGCTAGATATGCCGAGCCTGACGAAACCGCGCCGGAGGATATCAGAACAACGTTCCAGCCGAGTGACCTGGCGTTAAGCGCGGCGTCGAGCGCGGACGTGAGGACTACGGGATCCGGGCCGGTTGAGCGGGTTACTGAACTTGAGCCTATCTTTACTACTATCGATTTCATGGCCCGAATCCTACGGCACCAGGGATCGCCTGCATGATTGACAAGCCGGGGCACCTCATGTTGCCGCCATCGTCGACTCCTCCGCAGAACTCGCCGCTCGCGTTCGGCTAACCGACTTTGCCGGCCCCCTGCCCGTCGGCCTCCTTCGGCATGACGACATACTGCCGCAGAAATAGATCCCGGAAAGTGACCGGGCCGCGCGGCCCCGGCACCGAGTCGATGTTAATTCCGGTTTCCGGAATTGACAGCAGCTTGAATCCGTCGAGTAGCCGCGGCGTTGAGTTCCAGAAGCCTGCTGTACCGGCGTAGACGTGCAGGAATCGGTGCGCAGCCGCGGCATCCGCGGAGATCACCGATGCGGCCAGGCCGGAGGTCTCCTTGTTGGCGATTTCCGCGGCGTCAACGGCGTCGGTCGCGGGAGCGACCGTGATCGTTGCCTCGCTGCCGTTATCCAGGGCCCACTCATGGCCGAGCGCATGCTCATGCGGCGGCAGTGCGGCGACAACGCCGATGCGTGCCGTCACCGCGGCTATGGCCGGGAGCATCGTCTCCCAGACTGCGCTGTGCACAAGCAGCAGGTTGAGCCGGTTACAGACGCCAAGGCGATCGAGGCTGGACTCGACTACCCGGGTCGCCAGCGACTGATCCGCGGACTCATCGATGTAGATCACCGCCCCGCCATCTGCGTGCGCCAGAGTCCGGACGCCGTGCAGCGCACCTTCGCGCGCGAGTGCCCTCGTGCTGGCTCCGCTGCCGCGGAGGATTACCAGCGGGATCAGCGCTGGGTGGCGGACCATCGCGTAGGCCGCCTCGCGTCCGGGGACGCGGATGAGCTGGATCGCCTCCGTGCTCAGGCCGGCATCAAGCAGCGCGGGACCGACTACTTCGTCAATCAGCACGGCGGCTGACCGGAGTGCGCTTGACCCAGGTCGCAAGACCCCGGCATTGCGTGACTTGATGAGCTGTGAGGCGATATCTACTACCACATTGGGCCGCGCCTCGAAGTTCGCTCCGACTACCCCGACTGGCCTGCGCCATTCCTGGAGAACCAGGCCGCCGGGAAGGTCGCGAATGTAGCGGCTAACCGGTTCGGCCGGCACTTTCGCGAGAGCGAGGAGCTGGCCAGACATGGCTTGCAGACGCTCTTCGTTGAGCAGCAGCCGGTCGGTCGTCGCTGCCGGCAGGCCTTCAGATCGTGCGGCTCGCACGTCCTCGTCGTTTGCGGCTAGCACGTCGGCGGCACGCTCGCGCAGCCGTGCCGACATCGCCCGCAGGGCTTCATCCAGCACATCAGCCGATCGGCGAGTCAGATCTCGGGCTGCCCGCTGCGCTGCCCGGGCCGCACCCGTGACGGCCGTCATCGCCTCGAATTCATTATCGGATTGCATGTGATTGTCCGCGTCCTGTTCGATCCCGACCATTTGGAGAACGATTATACCCTATGTCCTCACGCTACCGATAGTTGACTGCGCGGGTAGAAACCTCGCGATGATGTGACTCTGCACCGATATAGTCTGCTTAGCCCTGGACCCGCAGCGGCCTGGCTCTCGGCGGCCGGATAACGGAATTTAGGCGGGGTCATTTTTACGGATTTAGCTTTTTTCTCGCCTGGGCGCTACTGTGCGCCCGTCCGGAGTTTTGAGCTCCGCGCCATCGGGCACGGACTGAGTATGCCCACGGACGCCTCCGCTCGCCGGGTACTTTCCTTCACCATGGGCATCGCCGCAATTTTCGATCTCACCGGCGCCGTCATCTACCGGGCCATCCGGCCGAGAATACCCGAGTGCTCGCCGCCGATGGCGGACGCAGACCCGTTTCGGTCCGCGATGAGGACGATCATGTCAGCGCATCGGGATGCGGTCGTCCGCACAAGCAAAGAGAGCCGCGCGAGCTTAGCCGCATGACGGACATCGACCGGCCAGGTGCCGGACGTCCCTCCGATCCGGCCGCAACGCTCCCGCTGCCCGCAGCGGCGGGGGTATCGCTGCCGTCCGCGCCCACCGCGTCGGCCACGGACGGCCCGGAGGTGGATCAGCTCGCCGCCGCCGTCCTGGCCCGGATCACCGGCAAGCTCGGCGGGCAGCGCGAGACAGCCGCCGAGATGCCCCCGGTGGACCAGGCTATCGCGCTGCGCGAGCAGGCTCCCGAGCTCTATGACCTCTGGCTCAAGATCGCCCAGGAGAAGGCGGCCACCGCCAGCTACATCGAGCGTGCCCCTTACGAGATCCCGGAACGACTGGCCCAGAGCGGGCGGCCGCGGGCGCTGGGCGCGCTGATCGTCGTGCTCTCGTTCTGCGGGTATCTTGCCTGGCTGGGCGGGCCGGGCCCGTACATCGGCGGTCTGATCGCCATCCTGGATCTCGGCGCAATGTTCGGCATGTTCTTCGGCCTGCGCCCGGAGCGGCTGGCCGAGAGCGGCGAGCTGGGCAGCAGGCGCTTAGCGGTTCCTGCCCGCCGCCGGATCCGGGCTCAGGCGAACCCGGCCGGCCGGGAGAGGACGACTAGCGCGAGCTGGCGGCTAAGCAGCGAGCTTAAGGACCCTGTGGCGACCGGCCCGACCCGGGCGGCGGCTCGCTACCCGGGCACCGGGTGCCCGTCCGGCATCACCACGTGCGATTCTGAGACACGACTAGTGCGATTCTGAGATGACACAGCGAGCTGGGACTGTGCGCTGCGACCCGAGCCGGAGGGAACACCGATCGATTGAGTATCAGCACTGGCCTGCGGGAACCAGGCAGCGAGCAGGCAGCGGCGGGAGCGTCCGGCACATGGCTGCGTGAGCAGGCGCTCAGTGTTCTGGCCACTGAACGGCCAGCAGACGGAACGGGACATCCGGCGTGATCGATGGCCAGCTCCTCGTGGACGCGCATACGCATGTGGCAAAGATCCCGACCTTGTCGGCCGACTGGCAGGCATGGGTACGGACCTTCGGAAATGAGATTCCGCTGG
>DATJZH010000177.1:0-65156 GCA_035499215.1 Streptosporangiaceae bacterium
CAAGGTCGTGCGGAACGTGGCCGAACTGGTCGCGACACCCAAGGGCAGGACCGGGCGCCCCAGCAAGGCCCTGACCCTCGACCAGGCAACCGCCGTGCTCGAGCAGGCCAGAACCTCGCCGATCCACGCCTACGTCGTGCTGAGCATCATGACCGGCGTCCGCACGGAGGAAGCCCGCGCGCTCCGCTGGGATCACGTCGTGGCATGGGTGGACGACCTCAGGGGCTGGCAGCCCGTGGCCGAGGCCGGCTTCGACCACGAGAAGCTCGCGGTCTATGTGTGGCGGTCGGTCCGCGCCGACGGTGACACCAAGACCGAGAAGTCACGCCGGACGCTGGAAGTCCCCGACGAAGCCGCCAGTGCCCTGAAAGCGCTGCACAAGCGGCAGGCTGGGCAGCGGCTGGCGGCCGGCGCGGCGTGGCAGGACAGCAACCTCGTCTTCTGCACCCGAAACGGCACGCCGCTGGCGGCCGGGAACGTCCGCCGGTCGTCCGCGCGATCACCAAGGCGGCCGGGATCGGCGAAGACTGGACGCCCCGGGAGATGCGTCACACGTTCGTCTCGATCATGAGCGACAACGACGTGCCGATCGAGACCATCGCCGATCTCGTCGGGCACAAGGGCACCTCGGTCACCGAGCGGGTCTACCGGCACCAGCTCAAGCCGGTGATCACCAAGGGCGCCACCACCATGAACACCCTCTTCAACCAGACGAAGGAAACCAAGTCCGCATGACCGCTGGCTCCCCGTTTGGCTCCTATCCGACTTTCAAGATCGAAATGGGGCTCCGGAGTGATCTCCGAAAACCCCATCTGACCTGCATAAACTGCGAGTGGAGCTATGGGGATTCGAACCCCAGACCTCTTGCATGCCATGCAAGCGCTCTACCAACTGAGCTATAGCCCCTTACGCACCGCAGCCTTCCGGACTCCAGCGCCACGCCAGTGTACAAGAACGGGTTACTCCACGTCGCCGGCCTCCGGGAGCGGTACGGGCTCCGGCAGCGTGCCGACGTTGTGCGCCAGCAGCCGCCAGTTGGCCTGGAGCCGACCGATAACCGACCAGCTGCAGTTGCCCAGCGGCCCGAGCATTCGCAGACCTGCCGGGATCCCGAGCAGGCGGGACATTCCCATGCCCAACGCAGCGCCGTGGCTCACCACTACCGCCAGCGAGCCGCCATCCAGGCTGTCAGCGACCCGCTCCAGGGCCACCGACGCGCGGTCAGCGACCGCAGCGGCCGATTCGCCATCGGGCGGCGCCCAGCGCTCGTAGGCGTCGGGGTACTGTTCCCGGATCTCGACATCCGACAACCCTTCCCAGGAGCCGCCTGAACGCTCGCGCAGGTCCTTGTCCAGTTGCACGGGGAGCCTGGTCAGCCGCGCCAGCGCCGCGGCGGTGGCCGTGGCGCGCGACAAATCTGACGCGAAGATCGCCTCGGGCTTAAGTGCCGCCAGGTGCCTGGCCGCCCGGTGCGCCTGACGGCGGCCCTCGCCGTTGAGCGGGACGTCTGTCTGGCCCTGAAACCGGCGTTCCAGGTTGAATACCGTCTGGCCATGCCGCCACAGCACGAGCCTGACCATTTCGTGTGAGCTTGCCCCCGGCCAGTGGCTGGGCCCTGAAGCGCTGGCCGGCGTGGTCAGCGTGGCCCCCGGTCGCCTCGGCTGCCGCCCGCTCCTGCGGACGCGACCGGCTCGGGCACGGGGATCAGCGGGCAGTCCTTCCACAGCCGTTCGAGCGCGTAGTAAACCCGCTCCTCCGCGTGCTGGACATGAATGACCACGTCGAGGTAGTCAAGCAGTACCCAGCGTCCCTCTCGCTCGCCCTCGCGGCGGGCTGGCTTGGCGCCTGCTTTACGCAGCTTGTCCTCGATCTCATCGACGATTGCCCTGACCTGACGGTCATTTGACGCTGAGCAGAGCAGGAAGGCGTCAGTGATCACAAGCTGATCACTGACGTCGTAGGCGATGATGTCGGAGGCAAGCTTGTCAGCTGCGGCTGCGGCGGCGATCTCCACGAGCTCTACGGCTCTGTCAGTGGCAGTCACGTGTGCTGGCAATCCCCCTCGGCAAATTCTGTCTGCCCTACCATCTCATGTCTGGTCAAGAAATACGGATCACGCCGTTCAGGCTACCCTGGCGCGCCACATCCGGCGACCAGCCGAGCTAGCCGCTGTCAGTTCGGTACAGGCCGCGCTTGCTGATGTACTGCACGATGCCGTCGGGAACCAGGTACCAGATCGGCTCGCCGTCCTGCACCCGTTTCCTGCACTCGGTCGAGGAGATCGCCAGCGCCGGGATCTCGATCAGGCTGACCCGCTCGTCCGGCAGCCCGTGGCCGGACAGCCGGTGTCCGGGCCGCGTACAGCCGACGAAATGCGCGAGCTTGAACAGGTCGTCCGCGTCCCGCCAGGAGATCATCCTGGCGAGCGCATCGGCGCCGGTGATGAAATAGAACTCGGCGTCCGGCCCGCGCTGCGTGCGCAGGTCGCACAACGTGTCGATCGTGTAGGTCTCCCCCGGCCTGTCGATGTCCACCCGGCTGACGGAGAAGCGCGGATTGGACGCGGTAGCGATCACCGTCATCAGGTACCGGTCCTCGGCCGCGGACACCACCCGGCCGCCCTTCTGCCAGGGCTGGCCGGTCGGCACGAAGATGACCTCATCCAGCGAGAAGAAGTGGCCGACTTCGCTCGCCGCCACGAGGTGACCGTTGTGGATCGGGTCGAAGGTGCCGCCCATCACCCCGATGCGCTTACCCGCGCCCGCGCCGGTCATGAGCTGCCCCGGCCGCTCATGTACCATTCCCGGCCGCTCAACCGGACGCTCTGATCGGTCCTCGGACACGCACCATAGAGCGACTGTAGATGGCGACCGGGGCGCCAGCCTCACCCGGCTCCGGCTCGGACGGGATCGCTGACCCCGGTGCGCGACTCGGATCACCCCGTAATCGGCGCTGCGCCGGCGCGTCGCGGGAGCGCGCTGCGCGGGAAACCGCCCCGGGCACGCCGACCTCGGCGCGCCGCGCCCTGCCGGGCAGCGGGCGTACCTGCGCACTGCGGCCGAGCAGGTCCCGGGCCAGGCCAGCGACGGTCACGTCGCCGGCGGCCATGAGCCGACCGGCCTGCAGGGCGGAAAGCTGATCAGCGGGCCTTGACTCCCGCCGCGTTCTGAACACGGCCGGCACCTCTTGCGCGGTCATCTGGCCAACCCTCGGGCGTCCGGCACCTACCATGAGCCTATGACCACTGTGCCCGACCGCTCCCGGGTGCGTCTGCCCGGTATCAGCTCGCGTGCGTACGAGCATCCAGCCGACCGCTCTGCGCTGGTCGCGCTGCGCAAGCTCACCGGTTTCGACGTGATTCTCCGCAACCTCGCTGGCCTGTTCAACGACCGGAGTCTGCGGCTGATGTTCCTGGCCAGCTCGGTCCGGGCATCGGAGCAGCAGTTCCCGCAGCTCTACCAGGCGATGCGGGACGGCTCCTACATCCTGGACCTGCCGAAGATCCCAGAACTGTTCATCAGCCAGAACCCGATCGTCAACGCGATGACGCTCGGCACGGACAAGCCGTTCATCGTGATCACCACCGGCATGGTGGACCTTTTCGACGCCGAGGAGATCCGGTTCGCGATCGGGCACGAGCTCGGGCACGTGCTGTCCGGCCACGCCGTGTACCGGACCATGCTGTATCACCTGATCAACCTGGCGGCCCGGCTGGCGTTCGTGCCGTTCGCCTGGCTCGGGCTCAAGCCGATCATCTGGGGCCTGGAGGAGTGGTACCGCAAGTCCGAGCTCTCGTGCGACCGGGCCGGTCTGCTGGCCGGCCAGGACGTCGAGGCTGCCAGGCGAGCCCTGCTGAAGACCGCCGGCGGTTCGCGGCTGGCCGAGCTCAGCCACGACGCGTTCCTGCAGCAGGCGCACGAGTACGACGCGGTTCCCGATGTACGCGAGGGCCTGCTCAAGCTGCTGCAGCTGCAGGGCACCACGCACCCGTTCGCCGTCGTGCGTTTCGCCGAGCTCGACCGCTGGGCCGCCGGCAACCAGTACCGCGACATCCTCGCCGGGAACTACCCGCGCCGGGAGAATGACCAGCAGACATCGGTGGGTGACGAATTCCGGGCGGCCGCCAAGTCCTACCAGGAATCGTGGAACCGCAGCGCAGATCCGCTGATCGGAGCGGTCCTCGGTGCCGCGGAGAGCGCGGCCGGGGCCAGCAGTCGGCTGATCAACAGGTTCGGCGGCCGCCGCGACGACGGGGACTGACGCCGGCTCCGCTCAGCCTGCCGGCCCGCCCCGGGTCAGCTGACATCGGCGAGGCTGGCGGGCTCGAGCCGGGCGAGCGCGTCCGGCAGCCTGCCCGTGTGCAGGACGCCGAGCCGCTGGGTTGTTCTGGTCAGCGCCACGTAGAGGTCACTGAGCCCGCGCCGCGACTCAGCGACGATCTCGGCAGGCTCGGCGATGAGCACGGCGTCGAATTCCAGGCCCTTGGCTTGCGTCACGCTCAGAACTACTACCGGACTCTCCAGGTCGGGGCTTTCGCCGATCGTGGCAGCCGGGATCGCCGCGCTCACCGCGTTGCCGAGCTCGCGCAGCCGGGCGGCCGCCGCGATCACCGCGAGCTTCCCGTCATCGGTCTGGGCCGCCAGGCGCTGCGCGGCGTCGGCCACCGCGGCCGGCAGCTCGCCCGCCGTGACGGCAAGCCGCCACGGCGGGCTGCCCGACTCGCGCACCGAGCGGGGCGGCTCCAGCACCGGGTCGATCGCGGCCAGCACGTCCGCGGCCACTACCATGATCTCGGCTGGCGTGCGGTAGTTGATGGTCAGCGGCGCCAGCCGCCAGCGGTCGCCGAGGTAGGGTCGCAGCGACTGCTCCCAGGACGCTGACCCGCCCAGGTCCCCGGTCTGCGCCACGTCGCCGACGATGGTCATCGACTTGGCGGGACAGCGCCGCATCAGCATCCGCCACGCCATCGGCGACAGCTCCTGTGCCTCGTCGACGATCACGTGGCCGAACGCCCAGGTCCGGTCCGCCGCCGCCCGCTCGGCAGCGGTCAGGCCCGCGTCATCATCCTGCCGGGACGCGAGCCTGCTGGCATCGACAAGGTCAGCCCCCATCAGGATTTCCGGGTCGTCCTCGACATCGCGGGACAAGATGTCGAGGACGCCCTGGGCGTAGGCCTCCCTGGCCCGGCGTTCCCGCTGGCGCATCCGGCGGGCAGCCTGGTCGTCTTCGCCGAGCAGCTCGGCGGCCTCGTCGAGCAGCGGCACATCCGCAGGCGTCCACGGCGCGCCTGGCTCGCGCCAGAGCGCCGCGCGCTCGGCCCGGCTCAGCCCGGGGGCGGCCGCCGCGAGCCGGTCCGCGGCGCCGAACAGGCCGGCCACCAGCTGCTGCGCGGTGAGCACCGGCCACAGCTGGTCGATGGCCGTCCGTACGGCGGGGTCGGCGCTGAGTTCCCGCCGCAGGTCGTCGGTGTCCTGGGCGCCGAGCAGGTTGTCGCCGCCGAGGATGTTGGCGCCGAGCCGGTCCGCCGCCTGGCGGGTCAGGGCAGCGATCAGTTCGCGGGCGAAAACCTGCCGCGCCTGGTTGTGCGGCCGCCGAGATCGCCGTGCCCGCTCGCGTGCCTGCGCCACCGCCCGCCGGGACAGGCGCAGCCGCTCCCGGTCGACGACGACTTCCAGGCCGGCATCGGGAACGCGCTGGTGCTCGCGGACCGCGCTGGCGATCACCTGCGCCAGCTGCGGCCTGCCCTTGATCTCTGCGGTCGTGGCCGGCTCGGTGCCGGTCGCGCTGACGCCAGGCAACAGCCCCCCGATGGTCGACAGCAGCACGCTCGTCTCGCCCAGGGACGGCAGGACCTGCCCGATGTAGCGCAGGAAGGTGGCGTTCGGGCCGACCACGAGCACGCCGCGCTTCTCCAGCTGGCGCCGGTGGGTGTAGAGCAGGTAGGCGGCCCGGTGCAGGGCCACGGCGGTCTTGCCGGTTCCCGGCCCGCCCTGCACGACCAGCACCCCGGCCAGGCCGGCGCGGATGATCACGTCCTGCTCGGCCTGGATCGTCTCCACGATGTCGGTCATCCGCCCGGTCCGGCTCGCGCCCAGCGCGGCGAGCAGCGATGACTCGCCGGTGAGCCCGTCACGGCGGGTAGGGTCAGCCAGCGACAGGTCAAGCACCTCGTCGTCGAGGCTGAGCACCTGCCGGCTGCGGGTCTTGAGGTGCCGGCGCACCTTGACGTCATCAGGCGCGGCCGCGGTGGCGAGGTAGAAAGGCCGAGCGGCGTCGGCACGCCAGTCCATCAGCAGCTGCCGATAATCGTCGGTAGCGCCGTGAATTCCCAGCCGCCCGATATAGCGCAGCTCTCCGTCGCTCAATTCGAGGCGGCCGAAACACAGGCCCTGCTCGGCGGCGTCGAACTGCGCCAGCTGCCTGGTGTACAGCGCCATGAAGGCCTCGCGCTCGGTCCGGGCCTGATGCGTGCCGCCGGCCTGGCGCAATACGTCAGCCAGTCGGCCGGCGGCCCGCTCTCTCAGATCATCGAGGCGACCGTAGAGCATGGCCAGGTACTTCTGCTCACGATCCATTTCGGAGTTTGACAAGCAGCCTGCCTTTCAGCTAAAATAATACCGTTGGCAAAACGAATAAAGCTTCGCCTGGGCATGCGCGCTACTTAATGTAGCGCTTTTTTATGTTTGCCGAGAACTGCGTTTGGCAGGACTGTGCCGGCGGCACAGGCGGGACAACGGTGTCCGGCAAAGGCATGCTCCCCGATGGCGCGGCGCGCCGGCGGCCTGTGCCGCCGGCCGCTAGTGCGGCAGCCGCCGGTCGGTCCCTCGCGGGCCGAAGCCTGCGGTGGCCGGCAGGCTCGGATCCCAGTCGAACACCACCGCGTTGTCCTCCTCGCCGATCAGCACTTCCGCGCCGGCCTGCGCGCCAGCCTCGGCCAGCGCCTCCTCGATCCCGATGCGCGCCAGCCGGTCGGCCAGGTAGCCGACGGCCTCGTCGTTGCTGAAGTCGGTTTGCACGATCCACCGGCGCGGCTTCTCGCCGCGGATGACGAACCTGTTCTCCCCGGCTCTGGCGACTTCGAACTCCGGCCCGCTGACCGGCTCCGGCCGGATCACCAGCCTGGTCGGCTCGGGCACCGGGGCGGCAGCTCGTGCCTGCCCGATGATCCCGGCCAGGGTGAAGGCGAGCTCGCGCAGGCCCTCGGTGCTGGCTGCCGAGACCTGGCAGACAATCAGGCCGCGCGCCGTGAGGTCCGGCGCGACCATGGCAGCGAGATCACGGGCAGCCGGCACGTCGATCTTGTTCAGCACCGCGATCCTGGGCCGGTCCTGCAGGTCGGCGCCGGTTGCATCAGCATATGCGGCCAGTTCTCCCTCGATCGCGTCCAGGTCGGAGACCGGGTCGCGGCCTGGCTCGTCGGTGGCGCAGTCGAGTGTGTGCACCAGTACGGTGCAGCGTTCCACGTGCCGCAGGAAGTCCAGGCCCAGGCCCTTCCCGCGGCTGGCGCCCGGGATCAGGCCGGGCACGTCGGCGATCACGAACTGCACGTCCCCGGCCTCGACCACGCCGAGATGCGGGGTGAGCGTGGTGAAGGGGTAGTTAGCGATCTTCGGTCGGGCCGCTGACAGGGCGGCGACGAGCGAGGACTTGCCCGCGTTCGGGAATCCGACGAGACCGGCGTCCGCGACCGTCTTGAGCTCCAGCCGCAGCTGCCGCTGCTCGCCCGGCTCGCCGCGCAGCGCGAAGCCGGGTGCCTTGCGCCTGGCCGAGGCCAGTGCGGCGTTGCCGAGCCCGCCCCGGCCGCCGCGGGCCGCCACGAACCTTGTTCCCGCCCCGGTCAGGTCGGCGAGCACGTCGCCGTCGCCGGTCTGCACCACGGTGCCCTCAGGCACCCGCAGGATCAGGTCGGCGCCCTCGGCGCCGCTGCGATGGGAACCTGAGCCCTGCTTGCCGCTGCCCGCGCGGCGCACCGGTCGCCGGTGAAAGTCCAGCAGCGTGCTGATACCCGGGTCGACTTCCACGATCACGTCGCCGCCGCGGCCGCCGTTTCCGCCATCGGGGCCGCCCAGCGGCTTGAACTTCTCCCGGTGAATCGAGGCGCAGCCGTGGCCGCCGTCTCCGGCCTGCACGCGCAGCTCAGCCTGGTCAGCGAATTCTGCCACGGCATGGTCCTTCCTTCCGCCGTGACTCGCGCAGCCGACCCGAGCTCATTTCCATGATCGCGGATATTCTGTCAGAAAGCGCGGCAAAGCCTCCACGAACATGCAGAGCGCCGCGCACGATGCCGTTAGCCGGCTTCCGCGGCAGCGGGCTGTGTTTCGATGACGCTCACGGCCCGGCGGCCGCGCCGGGTACCGAACTCAACCTTGCCGCTGACGAGGGCGAACAGCGTGTCATCCCCGCCGCGTCCGACGCCGATGCCGGGGTGGAAGTGCGTGCCGTGCTGGCGGACGATGATCTCGCCGGCGCCGACGGCCTGCCCCCCGAAGCGCTTCACACCGAGCCGCTGGGCCTTGGAGTCGCGGCCGTTCCGGCTGGAGGACGCGCCCTTTTTGTGTGCCATCTCAGCCCTTCTCCCTGGAACTGGCGCGGGCCGTACCCTCGGTGATGCCGGTGATCCGGACGTGCGTGTACTTCTGCCGGTGTCCCACGCGGCGGCGGTAGCCGATCTTGTTCTTGTAATGGATCATGTTGATCTTGGGGCCGCTGGCCGCGCCGACGATCTGAGCGGTTATCTCGTAGCGGCCCAGCTGTGCCGGGTCGCTGATAACCGTCTCGTCGTCAACCACCAGCAGGGCGGGCAGCGTCACGCTGGAGCCGACCGGACCGCCGAGCTTGTCCACCGTCAGGACGTCATCGACGGAGGCCTTCTCCTGCCTGCCACCGCAGCGCACGATCGCATACACCAAGAACTCTCTCTCCTTGTGCTAGCCCGCCTGTGCTAGCCCGCCGCGAAAGGAGCACGGCAGTGCGCATCGCTGGGATCGGGCCTGCCTACTGTGCGCACCGCCCGCCAGCCGCCAAACCCGCAGCCAGATCCGTTCGTGCGCCGACCACAAAGAGTATCAGATTGCTCGAGGGCTCAGAGTGCGGCCGGCTCTGCCGCCGGCGCATCCGGCTGCCGGCCGTCCGCCGCACCGGCGTCCGCGGCACTGGCGTCCCCGGCACTGGCGTCCCCGCCAGTGCCCTCCACGCTGTCCCTGCTAGCGCCGTCCGCGGCGCCGCCGCCCCCGCTACCGCTTTCCCCGGTACGGCCGGCTCCAGGGCCGACCTGGTCGTCGAGTGCCCCGCTGCCGACTGGCGGCTCGCCGCCCGGTGACGCCGCGTTATCGTCAGCATCTGCCGCGGCCCCTGCCGCCAGCGGATCGGCTGTCCTGGCGCGCCCGGAACGGGATCTTGATGATCTGGACCGCTGCGGTCCGCCCGCGTCGTCGCCAGTCTGGCCGCCGCTCCTGGCCCTGCCGTCGTCCTTGCCGTTCCTGTCGCTGTCGCCGGCCCGGCCGCGCGGCGGCGAATGGTCAACGGGTTCCAGCGAGATGATGACTCCCCGGCCATTGCAGTGCTCGCATGGCACCGAGAACGCCTCGAGCAAACCGGAGCCGACCCGCTTCCTGGTCATCTGGACGAGGCCGAGTGAGGTGACCTCGGCGACCTGGTGCTTGGTCCGGTCCCGCGCCAGGCACTCGAGCAGCCGCCGGAGCACTAGCTCCCTGTTGCTCTCCAGCACCATGTCGATGAAGTCGATGACGATGATGCCGCCGACGTCGCGCAGCCGCAGCTGGCGCACGATCTCCTCGGCGGCCTCCAGGTTGTTGCGCGTGACGGTCTGCTCGAGGTTTCCGCCCTGGCCGGTGAATTTGCCCGTGTTGACGTCGATGACCGTCATGGCCTCGGTAGCGTCGATCACCAGCGAGCCGCCGCTGGGCAGCCACACCTTCCGCTCGAGCGCCTTGGCGAGCTGCTCGTCAACGCGGTACGCGGCAAAAACGTCCTCGTCACTGGCCCACCGCTCCAGCCGGTCAGCCAGGGTCGGGGCGACAAACCGGACGTACTCGTCCACCAGGTCCCAGTCGCTGTCGCTGGCGATGACCAGCTTGATGAAGTCCTCGTTGAAAATATCCCTGACTACCCGGATGGTCAGGTCGGGCTCGCTGTAGAGGAGCTCCGGCGCGGTAGCGGTCCTGGCCTTCCGCTCGATCGCCTCCCACTGCGCCGCCAGCCTGGCGACGTCCCTGGCCAGCTCCTCCTCGGACGCGCCCTCTGCCGCGGTCCGGACGATCACGCCCGCGTTCTCGGGCATGACCTTCCTGAGAATCTGCTTGAGCCGCGAGCGCTCGATGTCCGGCAGCTTCCGGCTGATCCCGGTCATCGAGGAGCCCGGTACGTAAACCAGGTACCGGCCCGGCAAGCTGACCTGGCTGGTCAGCCGTGCGCCTTTATGCCCTATCGGGTCCTTGGTGACCTGGACCAGGATCGACTGGCCGGACTTGAGCGCCGACTCGATCCGCTTGGACTCGCCCTCCAGGCCACTGGCGTCGAAGTTGACTTCGCCCGCGTACAGGACGGCGTTGCGGCCCTTGCCGATGTCGACGAAGGCGGCCTCCATCGAAGGCAGCACGTTCTGCACCTTGCCGAGGTAGACGTTGCCCACGTAGAACTGATGGCTGGCCTTGTCCACGTAGTGCTCGACGAGGACGCTGTCCTCGAGCACCGCGATCTGAGTCCGGTCGCCAGTCTGCCGGACGACCATGACCCGCTCGACTGCCTCGCGGCGGGCCAGGAACTCGGACTCGGTAATGACCGGCGGGCGGCGCCTGCCCGAGTCCCGTCCCTCCCGGCGCCGCTGCCGCTTGGCCTCCAGCCGGGTGGATCCCTTGATCGACCGGACATCGTCGGAGTCCGCCTGCCGAGGCGGCCGGACATGCACCACGGTGTCGGGCGGGTCGTCCGCCGCGATCGCGTCGCCGTCACCGCCCGGGCCGCTACGACGGCGGCGCCGGCGGCGGCGCGCGGCCCGGCCGCCATCGCCGGCCTCGCCGTCGTCGTCCCCGTTCTCCGCCGCGTCGCCGCCGCTGCCTGCCGCCGCAGGCGCGCCGCCCGCCCTGCCGCCTGCCGTATCGCCTTCGGGGCCGGCCGCGTCCGGGCCCGACCCGGCGGCATCGCCCTCGCCCCGGCCCTTGCCGCGGCCGCCGCGACGGCGGCGCTTGCCGGCCGCCGCGACTTGCTCGGCGTCGCCATCCTGATCGGCGGCTGCCTGGCTCTCGCCGCCAGGCCGGTGCTGGTCAGCCTGGCCGTCACCAGCCGGACGATCGCGGCCCCGGCCGGCCTTATCCGGGCCGTCACCGGACTCGGCGGGGTCGCTTGCCGCGCCGCCGCGCGGGGAATTCCTGCGCCGGGATGACGACCTGGTCTCGCCGCCGGCCGGTTTGTCCGGCCCGCTGTCGCTGGCCTGCTGGCGACCACTGTCATTGCCGCCGGCCGCGGGCGCAGCGATCTCCGGCGGCTGGAAGATCACGACTGGCGGCTGGAACGGCACCGGCGGAACCGCGAGAGCTGGATCACCGGCCGGCTCTCGGTCCGTCCTGGCTGGGCCGGTGCTGGCTGGGCCGGTGCGGGCTGGGCCGGTGCGGGCTGGGCCGGTGCTGGCTGGCGCCGTGCTGGCCGACGCCGTGCCGGCCGGCTCTCTGCTCGCTGACCCTGGGGTCGCGGGGCCGCCCTGTTCCTCGGCGGCACCCGCCTCGTCCGAGGGCGGACCAGCGGGCCGCGTCACAGCCTTACGGCCCCTGCGGAACAGCCCGCGACGCTGGCCTCCGGCTTCCTGGCCGGCTGCTGCCGGGTCATCAGGTTCTGATTCTGCGTTGTGTCGCTCCATCTCGAGCATCCGGGCAATCTCTCCCGTCAGGCTCCCGGGCGCCCAGGTCCGATTCCGGATCTTCCGCGCCGCGCGGGAACTGTTCGTACGCGCTCACTGGGGCAGCGCACGCCGCTCGGGCGTCTCCCGCCTCCAGGCACGTTGCCTTTTCGTGTGCCTGTGCCGCGCCCCGCCCAGTCGGCTGGGGCACCTGCGCCGTGGGCCGCGGGGGTCCGGACTCGGCGGTCCCGGAAACCCCGGGCATGCCGGTCCCGGAAGCAGCGGCCCCCGCGCCGAGCGGTCCTTGCGCCAGCCGGGTCACCAGCGGGGGCGACGATGGCGCAAGGGCCGACGCGTTGCGGAGCGCGGCCAGGATGTCATCGGGCCGGACGGCAGGCGTCATCTGCCGAACAACCATTCGAAGTATCGCACATCCGGCGTCCTGATCTTCCATGGCACGCCGGTCAAGCTCCAGGGTGATCACGGCGCCGCGGGCATCGAACCGCCGGATTCCCTTTGTGGTCAGGCGTTCTACCTCTGCGACAGGCGCGGCGAGGAACGCCTGTGCCGCCGCCTGTGCCGTGGCGGGCGCCACCCCTGGCAGGACAGCCTGCCAGTGCGACGCCTCCAGCCGCATGCCGCCTCGCTCTGCGTCGAGCGTGGTTACCTCGATCACGTCGATCCCGTCTGGCAGGGCTGCGTCAAGCAGGTTCCGTACTTCGGCCGGAGCCCGTGATCCGGTGAGGGCGATCTCGAGGTATTCGGCCTCGCTGGCGGCACCGGTCGGAGCGCCGCCAGGATATGAAATCTTCGGATGCGGCGAGAATCCTGACGAAAAGGCGACCGGCAGGCCCGCCTTCCGCACTGCCCGCTCAATTGCCCGGGCAACGTCTCTGTGGCTCGCGAAACGCATCCTTCCCCGCTTAGCGTACCGGACCGCGAGACGCTGAGCGACCGGCGCGCTCGGCGGTCCGGCGGGCACGGGCCGTGACATGCGCTACGCCCCTCTTCCTGTGCCCGCGCCCAGAACGGAATTACCATCACAGGGCACTCGGGGGGCCGGGCCGCCGCCAGCGGCCGGGCCGCCGCTGACGGGGGTCAGCGGTAGCAGCCTGGCTCCGGTGGGCCCGGTCTCGATCTCGGTGTCCATCGCCGGGCAGACGCCGCATTCGAAGCACGGCGTCCAGCGGCAGTCTTCCACCTCCGCGGCCCCGGCCGGGTCAATCGCAGCCAGCCAGTCCTGCCAGAGCCAGTCCCGGTCCAGGCCCGCGTCCAGGTGGTCCCATGGCAGCACCTCGCCGTAGGGCCGCTCCCTGGTGGTGTACCAGGCCATGTCTACGCCGTCGTCAGCCAGTGCCGTCTGGGCGCAGCGCTCCCACCGCTCGTAGGAGAAGTTCTCGCTCCAGCCGTCGAATCTGGCCCCGTCCGCCCAGGCGGCCCTGATCACCTTGGCGACCCGCCGGTCGCCGCGGGACAGCAGTCCTTCGACGACCGACGGCTTGCCGTCGTGATAGCGGAAGCCGATGGACTTGCCGTAGGCCCGGTCGGCGCGCAGCGCCGCGCCGAGAGCCCGCAGCCGCGCGTCCACGGTCTCGTGGTCGCACTGCGCCGCCCACTGGAACGGCGTATGCGGCTTGGGCACGAAGCCGCCGATCGACACCGTGCACCGGATGTCACGGCGGCCGGTGGCGGCGCGGCCGGCCTCGATCACCCGCCGCGCGAGGCGGCCGATGGCGAGCACATCCTCGTCGGTCTCCGTCGGCAGCCCGCACATGAAGTAGAGCTTGACCTGCCGCCAGCCGCTGGCATACGCCGTGCTGACTGTCCTGATCAGGTCGTCCTCGGTGACCATCTTGTTGATCACTTTCCGGATCCGGTCGGTGCCGCCTTCCGGCGCGAAAGTCAGCCCGGATCTGCGCCCGTTCCTGCTCAGCTCATTGGCGAGGGTGACGTTGAAAGCGTCGACCCTGGTCGAGGGCAGCGACAGGCTGGTGTTGGTTCCCTCGTACCGGTCGGCGAGGTCCACGGCGATCTCGTTGATCTCGCTGTGGTCGGCGCTGGACAGCGACAGCAGCCCCACTTCCGAATAGCCGCTGGCCGCAAGGCCGGTCTGCACCATGTCGCCGATCGTGGTGATCGAGCGCTCGCGGACCGGCCGGGTGATCATCCCGGCCTGGCAGAACCGGCAGCCCCTGGTGCAGCCGCGGAATATCTCCACGCTGAACCGCTCATGCACTGTCTCAGCGACCGGCACCAGCGGCTTGCGCGGGTACGGCCACGAATCCAGGTCCATGACGGTGTGCTTGGCGACGGCCCTCGGCACGCCGGCCCGGCCAGGGATTACCCCCGCGATCGCGCCGTCCGGCAGGTACTCGACGTCGTAGAAGCGGGGCACGTAAACGCCGCCCTCGGCGGCGAGCAGCTGCAGCAGGCCGTCCCGGCCGCCCGGCTGGCCGGTCCGCTTCCACTGCCTGATCAGCTCGCTGATGCGCAGCACAGCCTGCTCGCCGTCGCCGAGCACGGCGCCGTCGATGAACTCGGCGATCGGCTCCGGATTGAAGGCCGCGTGCCCGCCGGCCAGAACCAGCGGGTCGCCGGGACCGCGGTCGGCAGCCGACAGCGGTATCCCGGCCAGATCGAGCGCGGTCAGCAGGTTGGTGTACCCGAGTTCGGTCGCGAAGCTCACGCCGAGCACGTCGAATGCGCGCACGGGCCGGTGCGCGTCGACGGTGAACTGCGGGATCCGATGCTGGCGCATCAGGCCCTCCAGATCCGGCCAGACGCTGTACGTGCGCTCGGCGAGCACCCCGTCGCTCTCGTTGAGTACCTCATACAGAATCTGGATGCCCTGGTTGGGCAGGCCGACCTCGTAGGCGTCCGGGTACATCAGCGCCCAGCGGACGTCCGCTGCGTCCCAGTCCCTGACAACAGAGTTCAGCTCGCCGCCGACATACTGGACCGGCTTGCGGACCAGTGGCAGGAGTGGCTCAAGTTGCGGGTAGATGGACTGCACGGGCATTACCACAGCCTACCGACGGGCTGAAGCGTCCGCTGCCGGCGGTGGCGGCGCGCCCGGCCCCGGCATATCCGCGCCCGGCCCCGGCAAATTCCCTGACCGGCCCCGGCTGCTCCCTGACCGGCGCAGGCTGCTTCCGGCGTCGCACGGTATTTTCGACTATGCAGACTGGGTCGGCAGGCTATGCTGTGGGACTTCGGCTGGCCGGCGGGCCGTCGCCGTCAGGGACCCGCCGCGCCTGCCGACCAGGGCGCCGGGAGGTGGCCAGGCAATTGCACGTGGATCCTTACATCGTGCTCGGCAGCGCGGTCGTCGGCCTGCTCGTCGGGCTGACCGGCGCCGGCGGCGGCGCGCTGATGACGCCGATGCTCATCCTGCTGTTCGGCGTCCGGCCATCGACCGCCATCTCCAGCGACCTGGTCGCGGCCGTCCTGATGCGGCCCGTCGGCGCGGCCGTGCACCTGCGCAAAGGCACGGTAAACCTGCGCCTGGTAGGCTGGATGGTGCTCGGCTCGGTTCCGATGGCCTTCGCCGGAGCATACCTGCTGCACCTGTTCGGCAATGCGGGCGCGGCCCAGAGCAAGATCGAGGTCGCGCTCGGCGTGGCACTGCTGGTCGGCGCGGCCGCCATGGTGCTGCGGTACGTCCTGGACCTGCGCGGCGGCTACGAGCGCCGGGCTGGTGTTCGCGACGTCGTCGCGCGGCCGCTGCCCACGGTGGCAATCGGCATGGTCGGGGGGCTGATCGTCGGAATGACGTCGGTCGGCTCGGGCTCGCTGATGATCGTGCTGCTGCTTTTCCTGTATCCGATGCTGAGCGCCAGCCAGCTCGTCGGAACCGACCTGACTCAGGCGGTCCCGCTGACGCTGGCAGCGGCGCTCGGCGCGCTGACGTTCGGCCATGTCGAGTTCTCCGTGACAGCCTCGATCGTCATCGGCAGCGTCCCGGCGGTCCTGGTCGGCTCGTTCCTGTCCTCCCGCGCGCCCGACCGCTACATCCGGCCGATGATCACCTTCGTCATTTTCGCCTCAGGCCTGAAGTACGTGGGTGTCGGCAGCAGCGCGCTCGGCTGGGTGCTGTGCGCCATCCTGCTGGCCGGCGCGGGCGTGTGGCTGGCGCGAGCGCAGCCGTGGCGCAACGGGAAAGCCGCGGCCCTCAGGGCCGCCCCGGAGCTGCCAGGCACCGCCGACCGCCGAGCGAAATCGGGCGGCACCCGCCGCTGACCCGCCCGCGAGCTGGACTGGCGCAACCGGCCGGGGCAGGCGGGCGGTCAGCCCGCGAATACCGTCCGGCGGCGGTGTACCGCCTGCAGGATCCCGATCGCGATCATGTCGGCGAACATGGCTGACCCGCCATAGGACACGAACGGCAGCGGCAGGCCGGTCACGGGCATGATGCCGACGGTCATCCCGATGTTGATGAACGACTGCACGCCGAACCAGATCGCGATTCCCGCAGCGACGAGCATGCCGAACTGGTCATCCGCCCTGGCCGCGATCCGCAGCGCGCGGACTAGCACGACCGCCAGCAGGCAGATGATCACGACGGCCCCCGCGAAGCCGAGCTCCTCCCCCGCTACCGCGAAGATGAAGTCGGTGTGCTGCTCGGGCACGAAGTTCCCACCGATCAGCTGGCCGTGGAAAAGCCCCTGGCCAAAAAGGCCGCCTGAGCCAATGGCGATCTTCGCCTGAGCAGCGCTGTAGCCGGTGCCGCGGGGATCGGCCGATGGGTGCAGGAACGAGGTCAGGCGGCTGGCCTGGTAGGACTTGAGCAGATGCACGTTGACCACGGCGAAGACGGCGAGCGCTCCCCCGGCCGTCAGCACGGCCAGCCAGCGCAGCCGGATCCCCGAGATCGCGATCAGGCCAGCCAGGATGGCCAGCATCAGCATGACGACGCCCAGGTCGGGCTCGGCCACGACGAGCAGGATCGGCACGCCGGCGGCCGCGATGGCCACCAGCGCGGCCCGCGGCCCCGGCCTGGTTTCGCCCACCTTCAGCTCGCCCAGTGCCATCCCGACCAGCAAGATGACCGCGAGCTTGGCGAACTCCGATGGCTCGATCTGGAAGCCGCCGGGCAGCGAGATCCACGAGTGGGCACCGTTCACGATGCTGCCCAGCGGGGTGAGCACGACCAGCAGTCCCACGATGGATACGGCGTAAAGGATCGGCGCACAGAGCCGGAGCTGGCGGTGGTCGAGTGCGCTCACCGTGACCATGAAGATCAGCCCGAGGACGATGTTGAGCAGCTGCTTCATCAGATAGGTCCGGGGGTTGGCCCCGGACTGCAGCAGGGCCGGCTGAGTCGCCGACCAGACGAGCAGCGTGCCGACCAGGCTCAGCGCCAGCACCGCCAGCAGCAGTATCCAGTCGAAATGCCGCAGCATGGACTGCCTGGCGGTAACCCGCCGCAGCAGTGAGCGGAAGGTCCAGCGGCGCGCTGAGCGGCTGCCGCGCGCGCCAGGTCCGGTGGGACGGACCGGGGCGAGCCTGCCGTAGGACGATGCCGTCCGGCGCCGTCCGAGCCGGATGTCACCGGGGCGTCCGGCGCCGGGTCTCCCGGAGAGGCGCTGGAGGCCGGGCAGCGAGCTCACTTCTTGCGCCCTCCGTTCGACGATCCGGCGGCAGGCACAATCTGGCCAGCCGTATTGCCATGCGGCAGGCCGGGCAGGGTGCCGCCCGGCAGGGCCGCCTTGTGGCCCTCGAGGCCGTAGATGTCATCCCAGATCTGCCGGACGGCCGGCGCCGAGACGTCTGCGCCGTAACCGGAGTTGGGGATCATCATGACGACGACGTACTTGGGGTTGGCGCACGGCGCGAAGGACGCGAACACCGACGTTGCCAGGTTGCCTGCCACCTGAGCGGTACCCGTCTTGCCGGCGACGCACACCTTGCTCAGCGGGAACCCGCCGAACGCCCCGGCGGCGGTGCCCTGCGTCACCACGCCGGCCAGCGCGCTCCTGATGTAGGCCAGCGCCGTCTGGGACACCGGCAGGCGGCGGGCCACCGGCGGGTTGATCTTCTGCACCACGCTGCCGTCCGGGCCGAGCAGCGCCTCGCCGATCCGCGGGCTGTAAAGCCTGCCGCCGTTGGCGAGCGCCGCGTACGCGCGGGCCAGCTGCACCGGCGTAACGGACACATAGCCCTGGCCGATCGCCGCGTTCACCGCCTGCCCCGGCGTCCACACATTGCCCGTCTGGCAGTTGTCGTAGTCGATCTGCTGAACGTATGATCCGTTCGCCCGGCCGTACTTGCACCAGTCCTGCCCGGTATGCGCGTTATCTTTCCAGAAGTAGTACAGCCACTGGCGGGTAGGCACGCTGCCCGGGCTCTGGCCGGGCAGGTCGATGCCGGTGTCCTTGCCGAATCCCCAGGCCAGTTCCATCTTCTGCATCTCTTGCACCGGCGCATGCGGGCTGGTGACCACATCCGCCTTCCGGTCATCGCCTTGCCAGATGTCGTAGCCGAAGTTGTAGAAGATCGTGTCGCAGGACAGCACCAGCGCCTGATGCAGGGACATGACGCCGCCGTCGCCGAAGTCGTTGTTGAAGACGCGGCCGCCCACGTTCACCGAAGCCGGGCAGTCGTAGCTGCCGTACAGCGAGTATCCCGCGGCCACCGCGGCGGCGGCGGTGGTCACCTTCCAGGTCGAGCCGGGCGCGTACTGACCCTGGGTCGCGCGGTTCAGGATCGGCTCTCCCTGACTGCTCCCGAAAAGGCTCCGGTACTCGCCGGCGGAGATACCGCCGGTCCAGACGCTCGGGTCGTAGGTCGGGTAACTTGCCATGGCGACGATCCGGCCAGTGGTGGTCATAACGACCGCGGCGCCGGTGGTGGCCCTGGCGTTGCCCTCAGCCTGCGTCTTCAGGATTGCCTGCGTCAGCACTTTCTCCGCGTCCTGCTGAAGCTGAGCGTTGATGCTGGTCACCAGGTCATCGCCGGCTCTCGGCTTGACCCGCTTGATTGTCTGCGTGACCTGGCCGCCTGCGTTCACCGCGACCTCCTGCTGGCCCGGCTGTCCGCGCAGCTGACGGTCGTACTGCTGCTCGAGGCCTGACTGGCCGACGAGGTCCACGCTGGAGATGCCGGTTACCGGAGCCCCGAGATTCTTGACCTCCTGCGACGTGATCGGCTGCAGGTACCCCAGAACCTGCGCCGCGGCCGACGATACCGGCTGCGCGTAGTGCGTGATCGGCTGGACCTCCGCGGTGACACCGGGGAATTCCCGCTGGCTTTCCAGCACCTGAAGCGCCACCTTGGCCGGCACGTCCTGGGCGACCGGAATGGGCTGATACGGCGACCCGGGCCAGCAAGGCTGCGGCACGCCAGCCGTGCACAGGCGCACCTTCTCCGTCATGACCGAGTCCCGGATTCCGAGCAGGCCGGCGAGCCTCTTCATCTCGGCCGCTCCCCCGTCGGGCTGCTGGGACAGCTTGGCCATGTTGACCGAGACGACCATCGACGACTGGCTGTCCACCATGGGAGCGCCGGTGTCATCGAGTATCTGCCCGCGCACCGACGGCTGGATCACGTTCCTGACCCGGTCCTGGTTGGCCAGCGCGACGTAGGAGGCATGCGTCGGCACCTGGAGGTACCAGACCCTGGCGCCCAGGCCGAGCAGCAGCCCCGCCAGGACTAGGTACAGCACAGCGAGCCGCCGCCGGGATGCGGGGATCATCGGAAGCCTCCCGTCCGGCTGCTGCCGATCCGCCAGACGGCCGAGCGGCCGCCCCGCCGGCGGCGGGTCCATAGCGACAGGACCGACCGGCGGCCGGACTGCAGCCGCGCCATCTTGCCGCGCCGTGAGCCGCCCGCGCCGGGCCGGAAGCCGGGCCCCCCGGTCGTCGCGGCCGAGCCCCGCTGACGCGCCCGGAATCGCGGCGCCGCCGGCCGCGAGGTCGTGAAGACACGCCGGCCGCGCGGCAGCACCCCGCCCGGTGCCCGGCCGCCGACCGCGCCGTCACGGCGGCGGCCCGCCCGCAGCCGCAGGCTGACCGGCCGGCCCGTGAGCGTCCCGCGGGCGGGCCGGCCGCGTCCGCCGGCCGCCAGCCGGCCAGCAGAGCCGGACCCGGACCGGAACGCCGAGGGACGCAGCGACGAGGCACCCGACCGGAACGAGGGGCCCGGCCGGAACGCCGAGGGACCCGACCGGAACGAGGGGCCCGGCCGGAACGCCGCAGGGCGCAGCGACGGACCTGACCGGAACGAGGGACCGCGGCCAGAGCCGAAACGATGTCCAGACGAGGGACCGCGCCGGACGCCGGGACTGTACCCGAGGGAAGGACCGTGCCGGAAGGAAGGACCGCGCGCGGAGCGGCTGGCGGCGCCCGGCTGCGTACCCGGACGGCGCTGCCCCGAGGACCAGCTTCCTGCGCCGGGCCGCGCGCTGCCCGCGGAGAAGGCGATGTGCGGCAGGCCCGGGCGAGTTTGCCTGCCGCGGCCGGCGACTGGCCGTCCCGTGCCCCGCTTCGCGGCGAGCCGCAGGTTGACCGGGCGGGCCAGCCGGCGGGAGCCATGACTCCTGCGAGCGGCGGTCCCGGCGACTCCGCTGCCCGGCGACAGGTGCAGCGGCACGGCGGCGCGGTATCCGGTAGCCGGCCCGTGCCAGGAAGGCGGCCTGCGGCCGATCCAGCCGTCGCCGGGCCGCACCGACTTCTCGCCCAGCCGCAGGCCGCGCTTGGCCGACTTCCTGGCCGCGCGCGCGGACACTGGCCCAGCCAGCCAGCCGACGCCGCCGAGCAAGCCGGCACCGCTCGACAGGCCCACGGTGCCGCCGCCCGCTGCCGCGCCGCCGGGGGCTGCCTGCGACCGCGGCGAGCCGCCAGGGCGCGCGGAGTCGCGGGTTCCCTGCGCCTGCCGGCCGACGGCCCACCGGCTCACCGCCACGATCGCCGCCAGCACGAACGAGCTGATCAGGACGTCATACAGCACTGAGCTCGGCAGCACCTGCCGCACCGAGGCCAGGCTTACCCCGGACGGGTCCAGCGCGACGCTTAGCCCGGCGGACAGCACCTCGCCGGCCGCGGCGGCGGCGGCGGCGCAGATGAGCGCCGGCAAGGACAGCCGGGCGGGCCGGCCGAGCGTTCCGCGCAGCTTCCCGCAGGCATACCCGACAACGCAGAACACCAGCGCATACTCACCGATCAGCTGGCTGCCGGGCGGCGCCAGGTCCAGGCAGAGCCCGGCGCAGAAGCCGGTGATCGCGCCGGGCACCGGACCGCCGCACATCGCCAGCGCGATGACGACCAGCAGCACGAGGTCGGGCGAGCCGCCGCCGGGCAGCGGCAGCCGGTTGATGACCGTCAGCTGAAGCACCACGGCAAGAGCTACCAGGATGGCCGACAGGGCAGCACGCCGCACCTCAGCCCCCCGTGCTCGGCGAGGTCACCGGTACCGCCGAGACCGATGGTGCTGGCGCCGTCCCCGTCCGGGCAGCTCTGGGCGTTACCGTCACGGTGACGGTGGGCGTCGGGCGGGCGGCCGGACTCGGCGGCAGCACGGAGAACCGCGGGTTATGACTCGGCGGCGCGATCACGATGCCGACCACGCCGAGCGCGCCGAAGTCGACGTAGGGCCGGACGAGCGCGAGCGGAGTCAGCGATCCTGCCTTGTTCTGCACCGAGGCGATTGCCCCGACCGGAACGCCCGGCACGTACGGCCGGTCCCTGACCGACGCCGATGTGACCAGCTGCTGGCCGGCCTTGAGCACCGCCCCGGTGTCCAGCACCTGCAGCTTCAGCTGCTGTGATCCCGCGCTCTTGCCCTGCCCGGTCACCCAGCCGACGTCTCCGCTGGGCGCGAGCCGGACGCCGACGACCGAGCCGGGACCGGTGGCCAGCTGCACTGTGGCTGTCTGCGCGGTCACCGAGACGACCTCGCCCACCAGGCCCTGTCCGTTCAGCACTGTCTCCTGCGGCTGCACGCCGTCCCTGCTGCCCGCGTCCAGAGTCACGGTCTGCTGATACCCCTGGCCGGTTGCGATCACGCTGGCGGCCACCACCCGGTAGCCGCCCTTGCCCGACAGCTGCAGCAGCCTGGAGAGCTGAGCGTAGTCGGCCCGGTTCAGCATGGCGTGGCTGAGGGCTGCCCGGAGCCTGACGATCTGCTCCTCCAGCGCCGTCACCTGCGCACTGCTGCCCGAGCCGGCCCGGCTGGTGAAGAAGCCGGTCACCGGGCTGGTGACCGCGCTCGCGGCACTCTCGATGCCGCCGAACACCGAGTCGGAGACGCGCCGGATCCCGCTCAGCGCGGACGAGCCGCCATCCTGGTAGTTGATCGTGATGAGCCCGAGCGCAGCGACCAGGAGCACGCCAAGCACCATGCGGGTCCGCCGCGTGTCGTGCACTGCGATCACCTCGTCCGCGCCGCGTCAGGCGGCGCCTGCGCTGACGCCATCCGCCTGCTGCCCTGGCCGAATAACTGCCCGGTAACCGGGTTGCCGATGCTAGCGGCGGTATTCGGGTACGAGGACCTCGCGCAGCGTGTCGAAATCCTCGACGCATTTGCCGGTGCCAAGGGCTACCGAGTCGAGCGGATTGTCGGCTAGGTGGATGGGCATGCCGGTCTCCTCGCGCAGCCGCTCGTCCAGGCGGCGCAGCAATGCGCCGCCGCCGGTCAGCACGATGCCCCGGTCCATGACGTCGCCGGCCAGCTCGGGCGGGCATTTGTCCAGCGTGCTCGTGACCGCCTCCACGATCACGCTCAGCGGCTCCTCGATGGCGCGGCGGATTTCCTCAGCCGAGATGACAATGGTCTTGGGCAGCCCGCTCACCAGGTCCCGGCCCCTGATCTCCGCGTTCGGCTCGTCTGACTGCGGGTACGCAGAGCCGAGCGCCATCTTGATCTCCTCGGCGGTGCGCTCGCCGAGCATCAGCGAGTACTCCTTCTTGCCGAAATGGATGATCGCCTGATCCAGCTCGTCCCCGCCGACGCGGATCGACTGCGACGTTACGATCCCGCCGAGCGAGATCACCGCTACCTCGGTCGTGCCGCCGCCTATGTCCACGACCATGTTGCCGGTCGGCTCGTTGACGGGCAGCCCGGCGCCGATCGCCGCGGCCATCGGCTCCTCGATGATGTAGACGCGGCGGGCGCCGGCCTGGTGGCCGGCCTCCTTAACTGCGCTCTGCTCCACCCCGGTGATACCGCTCGGCACCGCCACGACAAGCCGCGGCTTGGCCAGGTGGCTGCGGCGGTGCACCTTCTGGATGAAGTACCTGAGCATCCGCTCGGTCACGTCGAAGTCCGCGATGACGCCGTCCTTGAGCGGGCGGACGGCGACAATGTTACCGGGCGTCCTGCCGATCATGCGTTTGGCCTCTAGCCCCACGGCCACGACCTGCCCGGTATTGGTGTTCAGCGCAACGACAGACGGCTCGTTCAGCACGATCCCCCGGCCCCTGACGTAGACCAGGGTGTTGGCGGTGCCAAGGTCGACGGCCATGTCACGGCCGAGAAAGGCAAGCGCGTTGCTCATGTGGGACGAAGACCTTCCAAAATGGTTCGACCGGGTGATCCGTATTGCCGCACGTCAGATTCCCCCTGGCAACCCCGTGCTCCGTTCATCGGCCAGCGCACGGCTGTCTCGATGACGTACGGAATGCCGTTCGTGAACTCCCCGTCGGCGCGGTGCCGGGCACCGGACCGGTGCACTGCGTCGTCCTGCATCTGCTCCAACGCCCGGCCGCCCCTGATGGTGCCAGGATGGGGTGGAAGCGCTGGGGACAATAAACCTCCTTCACCTGAGGCGACCACATGCTCGCCCGCAGTAAACGGGCGAGGCCGAAACTCACCCGCAGCTAGAGCCTACAGGCCGTCGCGGCGCAGCGGCAGGGAAGGCACGCCGCTATCTGGTCACGCGATCGCCGCTGCCGCCGGCGACCGGCTAGGTGACCCGCTCCCAGCGGTAGCCAAGCAGGATTCCGATGATCCACAACGCCGCGAAAATGGCACCAAGAAAATACATAACGGGCACTATCGCGCCAGCCGCGATCACCAGGAGCTGCAGCAGGCTCCCTCCCACCAGCGTCCAGCTGAGCCGCTTCCTGGCCAGCACGGCTAGCAGCACCGCAGCGACGGCCGCGCCGCCGCCCGCGATGCCGGCCGCCCGCGGCGAGGCGCGGCTGATCTGCACGGCCACGGGGATCGAGAGTCCGATCACGATCGCTTCCATGAGAAGGACCGTCGCGCATAGCCGCTTCACTCGCTGTCTGCCGCGACGTCCGGGCGGCCAGCCAGCAGCAGCCGCGCATCACCCGCCGTCACCACCGAGCCGGCGATCAGCACGGCGGCGCCGCCGGGAGCCCCGATGTCACGGCCGGCTGCGCCCGCCGGCTCGTCGGCCAGCGCCACGGCGATGTCGATCGCATCATCCAGCCTGGCCGCGACGGTGACCCGGTCCGCGCTGAACACGGCGCTGGCGAGCTCGCCGAGTTTCTCCGCGGCCATCGACCGCGACGAGGAATTGCGGGTGACCACCAGCTGGTCCGCCACCGGCTCCAGCTCGTCCAAGATCCCCGGCACGTCCTTGTCCTCGCTGACCGCCAGGATGGCGACCAGCGAGGAGAAGGAGAACGCCTCGGTCAGCGCCGCGACGGTGGCCGCCATCCCGGCCGGATTGTGCGCGGCGTCGAGTATCACCGCCGGGCCGCGCCGGACGATCTCCAGACGGCCGGGCGACGACATCGTGCGGAAGGCCTCGCGCACCAGAGCCGGATCGAGCGGGCCGAGCCGCTGCCGCGAGATGGCCGGCTCCGCCTGCTTAGCCGCGCCCGGCACTGGCCCGGTCGCGCCGGGCTGGCCGGCCTCGCTCTCGAGCCGGCCAGGCCCCGGCGTGGCCGGTGCGGCGCCGGCGAATGCCTCTACGGCCGCCAGCGCGCAGGCGGCGTTTTCCGCCTGGTGCGCACCGAACAGCGGCAGGAAGAGCTCGTCGTAGTCACCGAGCAGACCGCGGATCGCCAGCTGCTGCCCGCCCAGGGCCAGCTCGCGGCTGAGTATCCCGAATTCCAGTCCCTCTCGGGCCACGGCGGCGCCGACCTCGGCGGACCGGCGCAGCAGCGCTGCGGCGGCGCCCGGCGGCTGCCGGCCGAGCACCGCGACCGCGCCGGGCTTGATGATCCCCGCCTTGTCGGCTGCGATCGCCTCCACCGTGCTGCCCAGGTAGCGCTGGTGGTCGATGGAGACCGGGGTTACCACGGCGACAGCGCCGTCGGCGACGTTGGTGCTGTCCCACGTGCCGCCCATGCCGACCTCGATCACGGCGACATCGACCGGGGCGTCGGCGAATACGGCGAATGCCATGCCGACGAAGACCTCGAAGAACGACAGCCGGACCGGCTGGCCGGAGTCCACCACGCCCAGGTAAGGCTCGATCTCCTCGTATGCCTCGACGAAGCGGCCGGCGCTGAGCGGCTGGCCGTCCACGCAGATCCGCTCGCGCATTGAGGACAGATGCGGGCTGGTGAACAGGCCGGTCCGCAGGCCGCGGGCCCGCAGCAGGGTCTCCGTCATCCGCGCCGTGGACGTCTTGCCGTTCGTGCCGGTGATGTGGATGACCGGAAAAGCACGCTGCGGGTCGCCGAGCAGCGTGACCAGCGCCCTGATCCGGTCCAGAGACGGCTCAATGGAATGCTCTGGCCGCCGCGCGAGGATGGCGGCCTTGATCCGCGGCAGCCGGCCGCGGGCATCGCCGGTCATGGCATCGTGCGGCTGGCAGCGGTCACCATCGCAGCCTACTCAGGCCGGAGCCGGCCCGCCCTAACCGGGCGAGGAGATCGTTCCCGGGGTGCACCGCCCGTTGATCGAGGTGGGACGCACCCGGACCCAGTAGGGACGTTCGACGGCGGTGGCCCAGGGGTCCAGGCCGAGCAAGCTGAGCCGCTGGATCTCAGCCTCCTCGTACACCAGCGCGGCGCGGCCGGTCACCACCACACTCCACCCGGACCGGGTCCGCTTATCGTAGTCGTCGGCCTCGAACGTGACGCGGTCTTGCTCTCCGGCCGCGGTGAGCTTCGAGCCGCTGGCCGTGCGGAAGATCACATCCTGCCCGTCCATGACGTGGTTCACCGGCAGGATCACGACCTCGCCGTCTGCGCAGAAGCCGATCCGGCCCAGCGGGACCGAGGCGAGCAGCCGCAGGCACGCGTCAAACGGCAGAGTCTCAAGCCCGGCATGGTCAAGCCCGGAATCGTCGATCGAGTTCGCAGGCATTTCACCCTCCGCTCGGGTGGGCCGCTCGCCCGACCAGCCGGGCGGCCCTTTCGGCAGGATCGGGAACTCCTCCGAGCCTATTGCACCAGCGCTGCGGCGAAGGCCTCGGAGCTTCAGCTTGGTGGCGGCCGTTTTGCCGGCGGCAGCGCCGCCAGCAACCCGGCCAGGCGGCTGATCTCGGCCCGGGCGGCAGCCAGCCGATCCCGGTTCTTGGCCACCACGGCCGCAGGCGCCTTCTCGACGAAGGACTGGCTGGCGAGCCTGCGTTCTGCTGCTTCCGCATCCCGCCGCGCGGCAGAAAGATCCTTCTCCAGTCTCCGGCGCTCGGCGGCGACGTCGATGCCCGCCGCAGTGTCCAGCTGCACGGTGACGCCCTCGGCCTGGACCGAGGCAGTCGGCGCGAAACGGTCTCCCGGCGGGTTGAGCCGCAGCAGCGAGCGGATCCGGGTCTCGTGCGCGGCCAGCCGGGTCGCGCCGATCCCGGCCAGGACGGCGGGCACCGGCTGGGCCGGGCGCAGGCCCTGATCAGAGCGGAACCGGCGCAGCTGCGTGACCAGGCGCATCAGCGCGCCGATCTCGGCCTCGGCGGCCGGGTCAGCCCGGGCGGCCGCGTCGGTCCCAGCCGCGTGGCCGGCCCCAGCCGCCTGGCTGCGCCGAGACTCGCGGCCGGCCCCAGCCGGCTGGCCGGGCTCCGTTGGCGCCAGGCTGGCGGCCGGGTCTGCCTGGGCCCGGCCCGCTGCCGCTCCGGCCGCGAGCTGGCCCGGCCAGCGCGCGACCACGACCGACTCGCCGCCGGTCAGCGCGGTCCACAGCTCCTCGGTGACGAAGGGCATCACCGGGTGGATCAGCCGCAGCAGCCGGTCGAGCACATGGCCGAGGACCAGCCGGGCGGCCGTGGCCGCCTGCTCGTCCGCGCCGTTCAGCGGGGCCTTGGCCAGCTCGAGATACCAGTCGCAGAACTCGTCCCAGGCGAAGTGGTACAGCACCTCGCAGAGCTTGGCGAACTCGAACCGCTCGAACAGCTCGTCCACCTCCGCCGTTACCGCGGCGAGCCGGGACAGGATCCACCGGTCGGGGACCGACAGCTCCTCGCGGGGGGGCAGCGGCTGCCCAGTGATCGCGCCGCTCAGCAGGGCGAACCTGGTGGCATTCCAGAGCTTGTTGCAGAAGTTCCGCGAGCCGGCCACCCACTCCTCGCTGACCGAGACGTCGCCGCCGGGCGTGGCCCCGCGCGCGAGAGTGAACCGGGTCGCGTCCGCGCCGAACCTGTCGATCCAGTCCAGCGGGTCGACGGTATTGCCGCGCGTCTTGGACATCTTCTTGCCGAACTGGTCCCGGACCAGGCCGTGCAGGGCAACCTGCCGGAACGGCACCGCGTCGGCCGGCCCGGCGTCGGACATCGCGTAGAGGCCGAACATCATCATCCTGGCCACCCAGAAGAACAGGATGTCGTAGCCGGTGACCAGCACGCTGGTCGGGTAGAACGCGCTCAGGTCCGGGGTGCCGGCCGGCCAGCCCAGCGTGGAGAACGGCCACAGAGCAGAGGAGAACCAGGTGTCGAGGACGTCGGAGTCCTGGCGCCAGCCCGCTGAGGGGGCCTTGTCGTCGGGGCCGAGGCAGACGGCCTCGCCATCTGGCGAGTACCAGACCGGGATCCGGTGGCCCCACCACAGCTGGCGGCTGATGCACCAGTCGTGCATGTCATCGACCCAGTCGAAGTAGCGCGCCGCCATCTCGCGGGGGTAGATTCGCACCCGTCCGTCCCGGACCGCGTCGCCGGCCGCCTTGGCCAGCGGCCCGACCTTGACGAACCATTGCAGCGACAGGCGCGGCTCGACCGTGGTCCCGCACCGGTCGCAGTGTCCCACGGCATGCAGATACGGGCGGCGCTCGGCCACTACCCGGCTGTCTGCACGCAGCGCCGCCAGCACGGCGGGACGTGCCTCGAACCTGTCCAGGCCCTGGAACGGCCCCGGCGCGACGATGACGGCGCGCTCATCCATGATCATAATGGCGGGCAGGTTGTGCCGCCGGCCGATCTCGAAGTCGTCGGGATCGTGCCCGGGCGTAACCTTGACCGCGCCGGTGCCGAACTCCGGATCCACGTGCGGGTCGGCCACCACCGGAATCATCCTGCCGGTGAGCGGCAGCTCGACGTCACGGCCGACTAGATGGATGTACCGCGGGTCGTCGGGATGCACGGCGACGCCGGTATCGCCGAGCATCGTCTCCAGCCGGGTGGTGGCCACGACGATCGAGTTCGCGCCGTCGCCATACCGGACGGACACCAGCTCGCCCTCGTCGTCAAAGTGATCGACCTCGATGTCCGACAGCGCCGTCAGGCACCGCGGGCACCAGTTGATGATGCGCTGCGCCCGGTAGATGAGACCGTCGTCGAACAGCCGCTTGAAGATCGTCTGCACGGCACGAGACAGTCCCTGGTCCATGGTGAACCGCTCGCGGGACCAGTCCACGCCGTCACCCAGCCGGCGCATCTGGCCGAGTATCGCGCCGCCGGACTGCGCCTTCCACTGCCAGACCCGCTCGACGAACGCCTCCCGGCCCAGGTCGTGGCGGCTGAGGCCCTCCTTGGCAAGCTCGCGCTCGACCACGTTCTGGGTCGCGATCCCGGCGTGGTCCGTGCCGGGCACCCACAGCGCGTTGTAACCCTGCATTCTGCGGCGGCGGGTCAGCGCGTCGATCAGCGTGTGGTCCAGCGCGTGGCCGATGTGCAGGGAGCCGGTCACATTGGGCGGCGGGATGACAATCGTGAACGGCGGGGCGCTCGACGCGGAATCCGGGGTGAAGTAACCGGCCGCTACCCAGCCCTCGTAGCGGCGCGTCTCGACATCGCGGGGCGAGTACTGCGGCGGTAGCCGGGCGTGCTGGGCGTAGCGGGCGCGCTGGGCGTCCCGGGCGTCGGTCACGTCAGGTGAGTCTACGTAGTCGCCGGATCCCGCGCTGGCCAGGGCTTCCAGGCGGGCGTCCCGGGTCGCGGACATGGTCAACCCCGGCCGGGCGGCGGGCAGCGCCGCGTGGCACGGATGCGAGCCGGGTCAGGCTGACTTCTCGCGCGGTGTCCGGCGGGCGACGTCGCGCGGCACGAGGGTGGGATTGACGTTCTCCAGCACTGCCTCGCGTGTGATCACCACGCGCTCGACGTCCTTACGGCTGGGCACCTCGTACATGACCGACAGCAGAACTTCTTCGAGGATCGCGCGCAGGCCCCGCGCGCCGGTACCGCGCAGGATCGCCTGGTCTGCCACCGCCTCCAGCGCGTCGTCGGTGAATTCCAGGTCGACGCCGTCCAGCTCGAACAGCCGCCGGTACTGCCGGACTAGCGCGTTGCGCGGCTCGGTCAGGATGCGGATCAGCGCCTCCCGGTCCAGGTTGTGCACGCTGGTGATAACCGGCAGCCGGCCGACGAACTCGGGGATCATGCCGAACTTCAGCAGGTCCTCGGGCATGACTTCGGCAAACGGATCAGCCGATGGCTTGTCGGTCTTCACCCGCAGGACCGCCCCGAAGCCCATCCCGCTGCGGCCGACCCGGTGCTCGATGATCTTCTCCAGACCTGCGAAGGCCCCGCCGCAGACGAACAGCACGTTGGTGGTGTCGATCTGGATGAACTCCTGATGCGGATGCTTGCGGCCGCCCTGTGGCGGCACCGAGGCGGTCGTCCCCTCGAGGATCTTGAGCAGGGCCTGCTGGACGCCCTCGCCGGAAACGTCACGGGTTATCGACGGGTTCTCGCTCTTGCGGGCGATCTTGTCGATCTCGTCAATGTAGATGATGCCGGTCTCGGCCTTCTTGACGTCATAGTCAGCGGCCTGGATGAGCTTGAGCAGGATGTTCTCGACGTCCTCGCCGACGTACCCGGCCTCGGTCAGCGCGGTCGCGTCCGCGATCGCGAACGGGACATTCAGCAGCCGGGCGAGCGTCTGGGCCAGCAGCGTCTTGCCCGAGCCCGTCGGCCCGAGCAGCAGGATATTGGACTTGGCCAGCTCGACGCCGTCCTCGCCGGGCCGCTCACCGCCGGACTGCACGCGCTTGTAGTGGTTGTAGACGGCTACCGACAGGCCCTTCTTGGCCTTCTCCTGCCCGATCACGTACGAGTCAAGGAACTCGTATATCTCACGCGGCTTGGGCAGGCTGTCCCATTTCAGTTCCGGTGGCTCGGCGAGCTCTTCCTCGATGATCTCGTTGCAGAGGTCGATGCACTCGTCGCAGATGTACACGCCTGGCCCGGCGATCAGCTTCTTCACCTGCTTCTGGCTCTTTCCGCAGAATGAGCATTTCAGCAGATCACCGCCATCGCCGATGCGTGCCACCCAGATACTCCTTTGCCCGGGCCGCCTGCCGGCGGCCAGATCTGACCGCCTGCGGCGGGCGGCTTCAGCGGAACATCTCCGCGTAGAACCTAGACCGTACCGCCTAAGCGGCCCTTGTTGTGGCCGAAGGGCCCCGCTGCCGGCGCGCCGCCGGCGCAACCTAGCCCACCGGTTAAGACGACACTACCTCGGACTTGCGCTTGAGCATCGTCAGAACCTCATCCACCATGCCGTAGTCCTTCGCCTCCTGCGCGGTGAAGAACTTGTCGCGCTCGATGTCACGGCGGATCTCCTCCTCGTCCCGGCCCGTGTGATTGGCCAGCACGCGCTCCATCGCCGTGCGCATGCGGAGGATCTCCCTGGCCTGAATCTCCAGGTCACTGGACTGGCCGTAGCCGCTCTCGACGGCGGGCTGGTGGATCAGGATCCGTGAGTTCGGCAGTGCCATCCGCTTTCCCCTGGTGCCGGCCGCAAGCAGCACGGCGGCCGCCGACGCGGCCTGGCCGAGGCAGAATGTCTGGATCTCAGGCTGGATGTACTGCATCGTGTCGTAAATCGCCATCATCGACGTCATCGACCCGCCCGGCGAGTTGATGTACATGAGGATGTCGCGGTCGGGGTCAATCGACTCCAGGGTGATCAGCTGCGCCATCACGTCGTTGGCCGACGCGTCGTCGATCTGCACGCCCAGGAAGATGATCCGCTCCTCGAAGAGCTTGTTGTACGGGTTCATCTCCTTGATGCCGTACGACGTGCGCTCGACGAACGACGGCAGCACGTACCTGGCCTCGGCCTGGCCTGCTGCCGATCGGTTACCTGCGTCCAACTTGGCCTCCATGATTTGGTGCAACAGCGTCACGAGACCGGCCCTTCGGTGGGCACCTCGGTGGCGCTGCGCACCACGTGATCGACGAATCCGTACTCCTTGGCCTGGTCCGCGGTGAACCAGCGGTCCCGGTCGGAGTCGATCTCGATCTGCTCGACGGTCTGGCCGGTATGCATGGCGGTCCGCTCGGCCAGGATGCGCTTGAGGTACAGGATCTGCTCGGCCTGGATCCTGATGTCGGTGGCCGTGCCGCCGATGCCGCCGTGCGGCTGGTGCAGCAGGACCTGCGCGTGCGGCATGGCGTAGCGCTTGCCGGGCGTGCCGGCGCAGAGCAGGAACTGGCCCATCGACGCTGCCATCCCCATCGCGTAGGTCGCGACATCGTTGGGCACGTACTGCATGACGTCGTAAATCGCCAGGCCCGCGCTCACCGACCCGCCGGGCGAGTTGATGTACAGGCTGATGTCGCGGTGTGCGTCCTCCGCGGCGAGCAGCACGAGCTCGGCGGAGATCCGGTTCGCGAGCTCGTCGTCAATCTGCTGGCCCAGGAAAACGATCCGGTGCCGCAGCAGACGCTGGAAAAGCTGGTCTCCCAGCGGCAGGACCTGCTCAGCGGTCCGCGCGAGTATGCTCGCGGGCCGCTGGTCGTGGGCCGGCGTCATCACGATGCCCTCCTCGTTCTGTTGTCCCGCGGCTTGTCTTGACAGTGACGATAACGCGCGGCCACAGGCGCTAAGTCCGCTGCTGGCGCCTGTTCGCTGTCGGCGCAGGCGCGCTCCGGCCGAGGCCGCCTGGCCGGTCACGGCGACTCGCCGGCCCCGGCGCTCCCGGCCCCGGCGCTCCCGGCCCCGGCGGCGGCCGGCACCAGCTCCGCTCCCTCGCCGGCGCCGTCGCCGGCCTGCCCGGCAGCCGCTTCATCGTCGTCGGGCGCCGGCCCGAGGTCGACCTCGCGGCCGGACTCGTCGACGACGCTAGCCCGCTGCGCGATCAGCGACAGCGCCTTGAACCGCAGGACGTCCGCAACGACCGCGCCAAGCTGGCTGCGGTCGGTCAGTTCCTTGGCCAGCCGGTCCGGCGGGACGCCGAGCCGGTAGGCCTGCTCGGTGACGTAGGCGCCAAGGTCGCCCTCCGTCACGCCCAGGTCCTCCTGCCTGGCGAGTTTGTCCAGGATGAAGCCTGCCTTGACTGAGCGCCGCGCATCCTCGCCAAAATCGGCTTCCAGTTCCTCGGCGGTCTTGCCGATGGCCTCAAGATAGGAGTCCAGCGTGGCGTCGGATCGCTCCAGCCGCTCCGCAAGCGACTGCCGCCGCTGCTCGATCTCGGCGTCGATGACCCGGTCAGGCAGCGGAATCTCGATCCTGGCCAGCAGCGCGTCCAGCGCCCGCTCGCGCGCCTGGCCCGCCTGACCTGCCCGGCGCATCTCCTCGAGCTGGCCCCTGGTGCTGGCGCGCAGCTCGCCGATCGTGTCGAACTCGCTGGCGGACTGCGCGAACTCATCGTCAAGGTCGGGCAGTTCCTTGACCTTGACGCTGTCAACGGTCACGCTGACGTCCGCTGTCTGGCCGGCCAGCGCGCCGCCCGTCAGCTCAGCGGAAAACGTCCTTGTCTCGCCGACGGTCATCCCGGCCAGCGCCTCGTCCAGCCCGTCCAGCATGTTGCCGCTGCCGACCTCGTAGGAGATGCCGCTGGCCTGCGCGTCCTCGACCGGCTTGCCGTCCACTGAAGCCGCCAGGTCGACCGAGACATAGTCGCCGTCCTGGACCGCACGGTCAACGCCCTTGAGCGAGGCGAACCGCTCCCGCAGCGTGCCGAGATACTCCTCCACGTCGTCAGGGGTCACCTCGGCGTCGTCGACTGTGACCGGCATCCCCTCGATATCGGGGATATCGAAGGCGGGCCGGATGTCCACCTCGGCGGTGAAGGCCAGCTCCTTGCCGTCATCGAGCTTGGTGATCTCCAGCTCTGGCTGGCCGAGGGCGACGACCTCGTGCTCGGCCAGCGCCTTCCCGTAGAGCTCGGGCACGGCGTCGTTGACTGCCTGCTCGAGCACCGCCCCCCGGCCTACCCGCTGGTCGATGACCCGCGGCGGCACATGGCCAGGCCGGAAGCCTGGCACCCGGATCTGCCGGCCGACTTCGCGGTACGCGTGGTCGAGGCTGGGCTTTAGCTCTTCGAACGGAACCTCGACAGTGAGCTTGACCCTGGTCGGGTTCAGCTCTTCGACGTCGGTCTTCACGGCAGGGTCACTCCCTCGGGCTTTCCCGAGCGCGGGCAGTCGCCAGCGGCGGGCCGGGCACGGATGGTCACTCACGGATACGGCCGCCAAGTCTAGGGCAGCGCCGGGCCGCCTACCCGGCGCGGGCGACGCTCGTTACCCGGCGCGGGCGACGCTCGGCCGAGTTTACCGGGCAGCCCGATCCGGATCAGAGGAGCTCAAGCTGGCGCCCCCGGGCTATGGCCTGGCGGCGGGACGTCACATCCAGCTTGCGGTAGACCGACCGCAAATGCGTCTTGACCGTGTTGATCGACAGGAACAGCGCCTCGGCAATCTCCTGATTGGTCATCTGCGATGGCAGGAACCGCAGTACCGCGACCTCGCTCTGGGTCAGCGCCTCCGCCTGCCTGGGCGCCGCGCGGGCGCGATGCAGCTGAGTGTCGAACCGCTCCAGGATCCGGACGGCGAAACTAGCGCTGCGGCTGGTCGGCGGGATCAGCACGGTGATGGCCGACCTGACCGCCTGCCCGGCGTCCAGGAACACCCGGTACGCCTGATCCGGCTCGGCAAGCGCGAGAGCCCGGCCCAGCTGGTCGGCGGCCGTCCCGGCGTCGCCCTGGCGCCGGCTGGCGATGGCGGCGGTCACCAGGGCGGCAATCTTTATCTGCGGCGTCACGGCCGCGGCTTTGTCATCAAGGCACGGTCCGATGGCCGTCAGCGCGCCGGCGAAGTCGGCCTCGGCCAGCAGCAGCCTGGACCGCAGCACCGCGATATCGCCGCGGCCGCCCTGTGCCCTCTCATCAAGGCCGGCCAGGGCCGACCTGGCCCGCTCGGCGTCGCCCGTGTGCAGCGCGATCGCGCTGTCGAGGGCGGTCAGCAGCCCGTGCAGCCGCTGGTCGGCCCGGGCAGTGGTGTCCCGCAGCCGCAGCAGCAGTCCGCGGGCACCGGCGGCATCCCCGTCTGCCAGCGCGACCCGGGCTCGGATCAGCGCGATCATCACGGCGGCCTGCGGCTCGCCGGGGAGCTGGCCGAAGGAGCTCTCGTCCGCCAGGTCAAGCAGCCTGCGAGCGCCTGCCAGGTCGTCGCGCGCCAGGCAGACCTGGGCGGCGGCGAGTGCGGCCAGGCACGAGGCCGCCGGGTCGGCGGGCCGGACCCGGGCCGGGCCCGCCGCCGCGAGCTCATCGGCCGCCAGCTGCGCGGCCGTCAGGTCGCCATCCCAGGCCTGTGCCAGCGCGTGCCACCCGCGCGCCCTGGCCCGCAGCTCGCCGAGGCCCCCGGCGGCGAGCCGGCGATCCGCCTGCTGCAGGGCATGCCGGGCGGCGCCGGTATCCCAGCGCCGCAACTGCGCGGTCCCGAGTGCGAACCAGAGCAACCCGGCAGCCCGGTGCTCGGGCACTGCAGCGCAGTTGCCCTGGGCCTGCTCGGCCAGCTCCCGGCCCTCAGCGAGCAGGCCGGTCTGGGCATCAGGCCTGCCGGCGGCCTGCATGAGCCGCAGTGCCGCCAGCGCCGGCCCGATCACCCGGCCGCCGCCCGGCGCGCGGCTGCCGGGCGCGCGCGCAGCGCAGTCCAGGTGATGCGAGGCCCCGTCCGGATCATTATCGCCCAGCCTGGCCGCGGCGAGGGCCAGTGCCACAGCCGGATCGCTCGCGCAGCGCTCGGGCGGGAACAGAACCAGCACCTGCTCGAGCGCCGCCGCGTCGGCGCACAGCAGGGCGCCAGGTCCGGTCTGCGTCAGCACGTCCGCCGCGTAGTCCCAGTCGGCGGCCCGGGCCGCGGCGCGCACCGCGTCCAGGGTCTCGCCGTTGGCGGCATGCCACCGCGCCGCCCGGCCCAGCAGGACCGGGATCTCGTCGGGTATCTCCCTGCGCAGCTGGGCAGTCAGCACATCGCGCAGCAGCGGGTGATACCGGTAGGCGGCGTGGTCGTGACCGACGGCCTCGACGAAGCTGTTCTCCCTGCTGAGCCGCTCCAGTGTGCGGCCGGCGCCCTGCTGGCCGGTCAATGCGTCGGCCAGGCTACCGGACGTCTGCTCGGTGATGCTGGTGCGCAGCATCAGCAGCCGGGTCTCCGGCGGCTGCCTGCCGAGCACCTCATCCCACAGGTAATCGGTGACGATCGGCTGATCGCCGGCAATGCGGGTAATCCGGCCGGCCTCCTGCGGCCTGGTCCGCGCGTTCATGGCCGCCAGCCGGAGCCCGGCCATCCAGCCTTCGGTGCGCCGGAGCAGCTCGTCCCGCTCGGCCGCCGCGACCTCGAGGCCGAGCATCGCGAAGTACGCATCCGCCTCCTCGACGGTGCACGCCAGATCGGGCGAGCCCACGTCCGCAAGCTCGCCGGCGACGCGCAGCCTGGCGAGCTGGAGCCGCGGCGGGCACCGCCCGGCCAGGATCAGCCGCAGCGCGGGCGGCGCGTGCCGGATTAGCAGGTCGAGGCCGGGCAGTACCGGGCTGTCGGCTAGTTCGTGCATGTCGTCGAGCACGAGGGTGACCGGGTCGGTGAACTGCTGGGCAGCTTCCACCAGGCGCAGCGGGAAGCCGCTGTCGGCTGGCACGTCCTGCAGCGAGCGCAGGACTCCGGCCCGGCCCGCCGCGGCACCCGCGAGGCTGGCCTGCAGGCACGCCCAGAGCCGGTCCGGCTCCCGGTCGCATGCGTCGAGCGTCAGCCAGGCGACGTGCCGCGGCCCGGCCGCGGCCGCCGCCCACGACGCGCAGGCGATGGTCTTCCCGGCGCCGGCCGGGCCGGACACGACGGTCACCCGATGACGTGCGGCCTGCCCGATCAGGTCGATGAGCCGGCGGCGGCGCAGCACGGCGAGGCTCAGCTGCGGTATCCGCAGCTTGTCGCCGAGCAGCTGCGAGGCGTCCGCAACCGGCTGGTGCTTCGCGCAGGCGGGCGGCGGCTTGCCGCCCAGCGCCGGCGGCTTGCCGCCGGGCGGCAGGTGCGTCTCGCCGAGCAGCAGCGACGTGTCCCCGAGCAGCCGAGCCTTGCCGAGCAGCTGCGACCCGTTCACAGCCGCCCGCGCTCGGCGCGCGGTGGCCAGGCTGGTGGTGCTTGCCATTGGTCCCCCGACCGGGCCTCTGGCCGACACGCACAACTGGACGGTGGCGTCCTCACCCTGCGGGGTGAACGTGCGGCTCGCAGCCCTGCGACGGGAATACCCATGGTCTGCCGCGGCCAATCGCGGCTGGCACTGGCGAGCGCGCCGCCGGCCCGCGCCCCGCCGGCGCCGGTCTGAGCGCGCAAGGTCCTCTCACCCGAGCCGGATGATTCCATCGCCCGGTGCGATCTCGGTGATCACGTGGGTATAACACCAGGCGGTTGGCGAACTCGCCGGCGCCCGGGGGAACGCAAGGGCGGCGGCGAGCCGAGCTGCGGGGCACCTGTCCCGCAGGCAACGAGAGGGGGCTGCTGCATGACTACCGCGCAGGAAGGTCCGGGGGGAGTACCGGGCGGTACCGGAGCAAGCGGGGCTGCCGGAACAGCCAGCACGACCGGCACTGCGGGCTACCAGCCCGGCGCGCCCGGGGCAGCCGGGTACGAGCAGCCTGTCGACTACGCGAGGTCGGGCGCCAGCGTGGTCGTGGGCACGGTCCTGGCCGGCGTTCTGATGATCATCGCCGGCCTGTGGGGCTTCGTCGAAGGACTCACGGCCATCGTGAAGAGGCAGTTCTACACCACGGTGCCCAACTACACCTTCCGCCTGAGCATCCACGGGTGGGGCTGGATTCACCTGATCCTGGGGATCGTCGTCCTGGCTGCCGGCATCTGTGTGCTGGTGGGGATGGTCTGGGCGCGGGTGATCGGCGTCGCGCTGGCGGCGCTGAGCGCCCTGGCCAACTTCCTGTTCATCCCGTACTACCCGGTATGGGCGCTCATCGTGATCGCTCTCGACGTATTCATCATCTGGGCGCTGGTGACCGGCCTGCAACGCCAGCCGGGCTGACCGCATGCTGCGGCCGGCCGCGTCCCGCATCAGCGGGACGCGGCCGGCCCTGCGCTGCGGCGACACCGCCGCCCCGGCGTGCTCGCCGGGCGACTGGCGTCGCTTTCAGCTGACAGGCCCGGCCCGCGCGGGCCATAGCGATGGCGCCTCGTGCAGTTGCCGGTACGCCCCGTCAGCTGCGATGAGCTGCTCATGCGAGCCGCGCTGGGCGACCTTGCCGTCCGCTAGGACGATGATCTCGTCAACCTGCTCGAGTCCCGCCAGCTCGTGGGTGATGAGCAGGGTGGCCCGGCCCGTCGTGAGCGCGAGCAGATCGGCTGTCAGGGCAGCGCGGGCGCCGGGATCCAGGTGGGCGGTCGGCTCGTCGAGTATCAGCACGGCCGGGTCCGCGAGCAGCGCCCTGGCCAGGGCGAGCCGCTGCCGTTCGCCGCCGGACATGGCCGCCCCGTGCGCGCCGACTGGGGTGTCCCAGGCCCCGGGCAGGGACTGGATCCAGGGCAGCAGCCGGGCGCGCAGGGCGGCCGCCACCAGCTCGTCGTCGCCGGCCCCCGGCCGGGCCAGGCGCAGGTTGTCGCGGATGGTGGCATCGAAGATGTGCGGGTCCTGGGGACAGCCGCCGATCACCGCGCGGACGTCGTCGGCGGCGTAGCTGGCGAGGTCGGCTCCGTTCAGGGTGACGCTGCCGCCGACGGGGTCGCGGAAGCGCAGCAGCACGGCGGCCACGGTGGACTTGCCCGCTCCGCTCGGGCCGATCAGCGCGACTCGCCGGCCCGGCGCCAGGTCAAGGTCGAGCCCGTCCAGCGCGAGCGGGCCATCCTGCTCGTACCGGACCTGGACCCCCCGCAGCCGAACCTGCACCGGCCCGGCGGGACGCGGCCGGGAAGCCGCCGGCTCGCCGACCGGGTCCGGCGCGTCCAGGATCGCGCCGATGCGGTCGGCCGAGGCGCGTGCCGCACCGAGCTGGAGCGCGGCCGCCGGCATGACGGTGACCGCCTCGAAGGACGCGAGCGCTGTGAGGGTCAGCACCGCCAGCGGCACCCTGGTGAGTGCGCCGTGGCCCACGGCGGCCACCCCGAGGACGAGCACTCCCCAGACAGTGAGCCCGGTGAGGCCGGTGATCAGGCCGCTGCCCAGGCCGGTCGCGGCGGCAGAGCGCCTGGCCAGTGCCGTCAGCTCCGCATCCGCCTCGGCGGCGCCGGCCAGGGCTGCGTGCTGGGCGCCGAACGCGTGCAGCTCGGCCGCGCCGGACAGCAGGTCGGTGACCGTCGCGCCGAGCTCGCCGCGCGCTGGCGCGGTCGCCCTGGCTGCCCGGCGGGAGGCGGCGACGGCCAGCGGCGGCACCGCGGCCCCGGCTGCCAGCAGCCCGAGAGCCAGCACGCCGCCGGCCGGCGCGAGGATCAGCAGGCCTGCGGTCACCGCGCCCGCGCCGACCAGCGCGGCCGCCAGCGGCGGCCCGATGCCCCGGATGAACAGGTCCTGGGTGGCGTCCACGTCGCTGATCAGGGCGGCGAGCAGGTCGCCGGAGCGGAAGGCGGCCAGCCCGGCCGGCGCGAGCCGCTGCAGCCGCCGGTAGACCGCCACCCGGATGTCAGCCAGCACCCGGAACGCGACATCGTGTGAGGTCAGACGCTCGAGGTAGCGGAATGCAGCGCGGCCGACGCTGAACGCGCGGACCGCCACGACCGCCACGGAGATCGCCAGGATGCTGGGGTGCTCGGAGGCGCGGGCGAGCAGGAACCCCGAGGTGGCCAGCAGGGCCACGCCGCAGCCGGTAGCGGCGGCGCCCGCCAGGACCGACAGCGCGAGCCGGCCGCGCAGCGGCCGGGCAAGCCACAGCAGCCGAAGCAGGGGCCGGCGACGCCCGGCGTCCGTGCCTGGCGGCGTATCGCTGAGCGCCGACCGAACAGCGCCGGGCCCGGGCGGCGCGGCACCCAGCCTTTGCGGCGCACCGGCCAGCGACTCGCTGGTCACGCAATCACCGCCGCCCCGCCCGGGCCGGCCAGATCGGGCAAGCCCGACGACGCGGCCGGCGCGCACAGCCCGGCCGGCCCGGCGGGCGCCGGCGGCACCAGCTTTCCGCTGTCCAGGCTGATGACGCGGCAGCCGCCGCCGGACCAGCCCTGGCCGTGACTGACCAGGATGACGGTGCGGTCGGCCAGCACCGTGTCGATGGCTGCGGCGGTCAGGCGGGCGCTGGCCTGATCGAGATGAGCGGTCGGCTCGTCCAGCAGCAGCAGGGGCGCGTCCCGCAGGAACGCGCGGGCCAGCGCGATCCGCTGTCGCTGGCCCGCGGAGAGCCGCAGGCCGCGCTCCCCCAGCGGCGTGTCGTAGCCGGCCGGCAGGGCCTCGATGAAGTCAGCGGCCCCGGCCAGCCCGGCGGCCCGGCAGATGGCACCGCGGCTCGCGCCTGCCCGGCCCAGCGCGATGTTGTCCGCCGCGCTGCCGGTGAACAGGTACGGCTGCTGCGGCACCCAGGCGACCTGCTCGCGCCACCAGTCCACGTCGATTGCCGCCACGTCGGTGCCGCCGCCGCCAGTCCCGACTGCCCCGGTGCCGCCCACCTCGATGGTCCCGGCTGCTGGCGCGACGAAACGCAGCAGCAGGGCCAGCAGCGTGCTTTTGCCCGCGCCGCTTGGCCCGGTGAGCACTACCCGCTCCCCCGGCGCGATCGTCAGGCTGACCCCGTCCAGAGCCGGGCGAGCCCGGCCGGGATAGGACACGGTGACCCCGTTTAGCCTGATCTGCCGGCTCCGCAGGTCCGCGCTCGCCCTGCGCCGGGACGGCGGTGGCCTGGCCTGCGGCTCGTCCGGGACCGGGGCGTCCAGGATCTCGAAGACGCGCCCGGCCGCGGCGGCACCTTCCATGCTCGCGTGGAACTGGGCGCCTACCGCCCGCAGCGGCAGGTAGGCCTCCGGGGTCAGCAGCAGCACGAGGAGCGCCGTCTCATACCCCAGATGCCCGTACAGCAGCCGCAGCCCGACCTCGACCGCGACCAGCGCGGTGGCGATCGCGGCGGCCAGCTCCAGCACCAGCGCGGACAGGAACGCGACCCGCAGCGTGGACATCGTCGCTGTCCGGTAGTCATCGGTGACCTTCGCGATCACGTCTTCCTGCGCTCTGGCACGGCCGAACACCTTGAGCGTGGGCAGTCCCTCCACCACATCGAGGAAATGCCCGCCCAGGGTCGCCAGCAGCCTCCATTGCCGCCGGGTCTGCGCCTTCGTGTGCCAGCCCACCAGCACAGCGAACACCGGGATCAGCGGCAGCGTCACGGCGATGACCAGCGCGGAGGTCAGGTCTGCGGCCGCCACCCGGGTCAGCACCGCCACGGGCACCAGGACCGCGAGCACCAGCTGCGGCAGGTAGCGGGCGAAGTAGGAATCCAGCCCGTCCAGGCCCCTGGTGCTCAGCGTGGCGATCTCGCCCGCCCGCTGCCCGCCCAGCCACACCGGGCCCAGGCTCAGCGAGCGAGCCGTGAGCGCACGCCGCAGCTGCGATTTGACCGTCGCGGCCCCGCGCAGCGCCGCCACCTCCCCGCTATAGCTCACTGCCGCCCGCACCGCCACCACCACGAGCAGCGCCGCCAGGGTGCCCGACAGCGCGGCCTCGCCGTCGCCGCGCGCGGCGACGGCGAGCGCGCGGGCGAGCAGGCCCGCCTGGGCGAGGATCGCCGCGGTCGCGACGAGTCCGAGCACGACCGTAACGATCAGATGGCCGCGAGCGGCCCGGGCATGACGCAGCAGCCGCGGGTCAACCGGGCCGCGGCCGGCTGCACCGGGCCGCGCGCCGCGCTGACCTGCTGCCGGAGTCAACGCGGCGGCTCGACGTAACGGCGCTGCTGGTACACCTCGGCGGACGCGCGAGCCCGCCGGCGCATGATCATCAGCGCCAGCGACGCGACCAGCCCGGCCGCGCCGCCGATCATCAGGATTACCCCGATAGCCTGGAGATTGACATACTTCGGCTGCCAGGTGACCGCAAATCGGAGAATTGCGCCAATGATGATCAGCGCGGTGCTTCCGCCGATGCTCATGCTGCCGAGCTTGCAGCGAGCCAGCCGCGATTTATTCACCCCGGCCGGGTGAAGTGCATTCGCGCCAGCGTGCGAGAACGTAAGCAGATCTCAAACTCGGAGAACTGGTGCTGGCCATCGTGACAGCAGCCGGTCACGGCGCGAATCCGCAGGAGGTAACCGTTGTCTGACGCCGGAGGCGAGGCGGCGCCGGCAGCCGAAGGCCCAGACCGCACAGGGCCGGCCGCCGAAGGCCCAGACCGCACAGCAGACGAGCGAGCCGAACTCGAGCGCCAGCAAGCTGAACTCGACCGGCTCCGGGCTGAGGTGAACGAGCTGCGCACCGGGAAGGCCAAGCCAGCGCGGCGGCGCCTTGGCTGGCGAGCCCCGCTCGCGACGATACTCATCGTGATCGGCTGCCTGCTCGCACCGGTCTCGGTGCTGGCGGTCTGGACCGCCAACCAGGTCTCGGATACCAGCCGCTACGTGGCCAACGTGGAGCCCCTGGTCCACAATCCCTCAGTTCAGAATGCCCTCACCGACAAGATCTCCAACGAGATCACCACCCGCCTCAATGTGACCTCGTACGCCGATCAGGCAGCGGGCCTGATTTCGAGCCACGGACTGCCGCGGGTCGGCGCGCTGCTCAAGACATTCGCGCCGTCGATCAGCGGCGCGGTCGCCGGGTTCATTCACAGCGAGGTCCACAAGATCGTCACCAGCCCCCGGTTCGCCCAGGCCTGGGTCAAGGCCAACACTGTGGTCCACCAGGAGCTGGTGAAGGCGCTCTCCGGCCAGGGCGGCGGCTCGATCAGCATCAGCAACGGCCAGGTCGTCCTCGGCCTCGGTCCGTTCATCAACCTCGTCAAGCAGGACCTGGTGAAGCGCGGCTTCACCCTGGTCAGCAAGATCCCGTACGTCAACCCGACGCTGACGCTGTTCTCGGCCAAGTACCTGGTGAAGGCACAGACTGCCTACCGGCTGATCAACGCCCTCAAGATAGTGCTGCCGATCCTGACGCTGCTGCTGCTGGCCCTCGGCGTATACGTCGCCCGCGGCCACCGGCGCGCGCTGATCGGCGCCGGCCTCGGGCTGGCCGCGTCGATGCTGGTGCTCGGCGCCGGGCTGCTGATCTTCCGCGGCATCTACCTGAACAGCGTGCCGAACAGCAAGCTGCCCGCCGACGCCGCTGCCGCCTTGTTCGATACGCTCGTCCGGTTCATCAAGGAGGGGCTGCGGACGATCCTGGTGGCAGGCCTGGTCATCGCCGCGGGCGCGTTCCTGACCGGGCCTTCTGCTACCGCGGTCCGGATCCGGGGGGCTTTCGCGCAGGGATTTGGCTGGGTCCGGCAGGGCGGTGCACGCCACGGCGTGAGCACCGGCCCGGTGGGCACCTGGACCTACGCGCACCGGAAGGGGCTGCGCGTGTCCGCGGTGGCCCTGGCCGCGCTGATCTTCGTGTTCTGGGGCCGGCCCACCGCTGCCGTCGTCATCGTGATCGTCGTCCTCCTGCTGGTGGTTCTCGGGCTGATCGAGCTGATCGGCGCACCACCGCCCGCTCAGCCGGAGACTGCCGGACACCCGTGATGCCCGCCGTACCTGCGCCGTACCTGCACGGCCGGAGTCTTCGCTGAGTTTCGGCCGCGGGTAGAGTCGGCCCGGTGATCCTGCAAGCCGCAGGCCTGGCCCTGCTCGCGGCGCTGTCCCCCACGGCACTGCTGGTGGCCGCCGTCTACCTCGGCTCGGCCCGGCCAAGGCTTACCGGCACGCTCTACCTGGCCGGCGCGATCCTGATGAGCCTGGTGATGGGCCTGGTGGTGCTGGCGATCCTGCGCAACACCGGCCTGAGCCATCACAGTCAGCGCGAGCCTCGCTATGGCCTGCGGCTCGGCCTCGGGGTAGTGATACTCGCGGCAGGCATCGTGCTGGCGAAGCGCAAGCCGAAGGCGCCCGATCCCGGCAAAGCCAAGCCGGGGCTCGTGTCGAGAATGATCGCCAATCCCGCGCCGGCCAGCGCGTTCGCCGTCGGCCTGCTGTTGTTCGCGCCCGGTATCACGTTCATCGCCGCGCTTCAGGTGATCGCCACGGCGCAAGCCAGCCTCAAGCTCACCGCCGTTGCCATCATCGTCGTGGTCGTGATCAATGTCGCTCTCGTCTGGCTGCCCCTGGTGCTGCACCTGGCTGCGCCCGGCTTAACGGCACGCAAGCTGACGGCTTTCAACAGCTGGCTGCGGGCGAACGGGAACAAGATACTGATCGCCGTGCTGATCGCGGCCGGCGCGATCATGATCGGCAACGGCACCTACGGCCTGGTAGCCGGCTGAACTGGCCGGCCCCAGGCCGAGCGCCCGCCATACACTCCCGGCTGAGGACCGCCTCACCCGCAGCGGATGATTATCGCAAACCCGGCGTGCCCATACTGGAAGCCGTGGACCCACTGAGCCGGCTCCGGGCAGCCGGCAAACGTATCGCCGGTCCGCAGCGGGCCTTGCCCAGCGCGTCGCAGAGCGCGTCATCGACCTCGTCGTCGGAGGTCCCGGATGTCGACGCGCCAGCGCTGCGGCTTGACCTGACCAGCGGCGGGGGACCCCGCCGCTGACCCGGGCCGCCGACGCGGCCCCAGACCCTGCTGCCCACCCGGGCCCAGACCCTGCTGCCGAGCTGGCCGCGCGACCATCCGCTACGGGTGACGCGCCGCGCCCGCGCGAGCGCCACAATGGACTTCGGTGGCTCTGCGGGCCACCCTGTCAGCACGCTCATCAGCACCTAAGGAGTCCGATTATGACTACGCCCGCCAAGGCCGATGTCGATGCCGCAACCCGGGAGGCTCTGGCCGGCCTGGCCGTCGGCGACCTGGGAGTTCTGCAGGAAGCTCTGGCGCTCCGCGAAAGCGAGCAAGCCAGCAGCGGCCTGGATGCCCGCACGTTCTCGCTGGTCAAGATCGCTGCTCTCATCGCGCTCGACGCCCCGCCGGCCTCCTATCTGTGGCAGGTGGCCAACGCGCTGGATGCCGGCGTCACGCCGCAGGACCTGATCGGCGTGCTGCGCGCGGTGCTTCCTCAGGTGGGCGGTCCCAGAGCGATAGCGGCAGCACCCGAGCTGATGGTCGCGCTGGGGCTTGAACTGCCCGACGAGCAGTAGACGAATCCGCGGAACCGAAGGGTCGATCACAGGAGGCAAGCATGTTCATGCGGCGACGCCCGCTGATGCGCGCGGCGGTAGTGGGCGGCAGCGCCTACGCCGTTGGCCACCACATGGCCAATAAATCGGCAGCACAGGCTCAGCAAGAGGACGAGCAGAACGAGCGGATAGACAATCTCGAGCAGCAGGCCCCCCAGCAGCAGGCCCCCCAGCAGCCTGCCGCCCCGGCAGCCGGGCCGTCGTTGCTCGATCAGCTGAACCAGCTCGACACCCTGCATCAGCAGGGCGCCCTGACAGATAACGAATTCACCGCGGCCAAGGCCAAGCTGCTCGGCTAGCTGCAGCGAGGCTGCTCGGTTCAGCAGCGGCTCAGAGCGGAGCAGCTCAGCTGACGCCATTGCCGCAGCAGCGGCGCATCCGGAGTCCCGCGGCGAGCGGTACTGCGGATGCCGCGCCTTGGCGGAGCCCAGCCGTCAGCAAACTGGCCGCACCCATCGGGCTGGGTCGAACAAGGCAATCGTGAGAACTGGCATCCGCTTTCCTCGTGGACGAAGGAGTCAAGGGGTGACCGAGCAGTTCAGGGGCACGATCAACATAGATATCCGCGACTCGACGCCCGACTGGGCGCCGTTCGAGCCGCCGAAAGCGCCCGAGGGCGCGCCCAACGTCATCTACATCGTCCTCGATGACGTGGGCTTCTCGGCCATGAGCTGCTACGGCGGCCCCATCGAGACACCGAACATTGACCGGATCGCGGCCGACGGCTTCCGCTACACCCAGTGGCACACCACGGCCCTGTGCTCGCCCACCCGGTCGTGCCTGCTCACCGGGCGCAACCACACCCGCAACTCGATGGCCTGCATCACCGAGGCCGCGGTCGGCTTCCCGAACGCGAGCGGGACCATACCGCCGGAGAACGGCATGCTGCCGGAGATCCTCGGGGAACTCGGCTGGAATACCTACATGGTGGGCAAGTGGCACCTGTGCCCGACCGTCGAGATGAACGTTGCCTCCACCCGGCGCAACTGGCCGTCGGGGCGGGGCTTCGAGCGCTGGTATGGGTTCCTCGGCGCCGAGACCAACCAGTGGTACCCCGACCTGGTCTACGACAACCACCCGGTCGACCAGCCGAAGTCACCGCAGCAGGGCTATCACCTCACCGCGGACCTGACCGATAAGGCGCTGGAGTTCGTCAAGGACGCCAAGGTGATCGCGCCGGACAAGCCGTATTTCCTGTACTACGCCCCCGGTGCCGCCCATGCGCCGCATCAGGCCCCGAAGGAATGGATCGCCAAGTTCGCCGGGCGCTTCGACATGGGTTACGAGGCGATCCGGGAGCAGATCCTGGCCCGGCAGAAGGACATGGGCATTGTCCCGGCCGACACCGAGCTTCCCCCGGTCAACCCGATCGGCACGCCCGAGACTCGCACGGGGCCTGCAGGCCAGCAGTTCCCGCCGCTGGACGTCACCAGGCCGTGGGCCTCATTGTCCGCCGAGGAGAAGCGGCTGTTCTGCCGGGTGGCCGAGGTCTACGCGGGGTTTCTGGCACACGCTGACTACCACATCGGCCGGCTGCTGGACTACCTGGAGGAGTCCGGGCAGCGGGAGAACACCATGGTGATCCTGGTGTCGGACAACGGCGCCAGCGGCGAGGGCGGCCCGCACGGCTCGGTGAACGAGAACAAGTTCTTCAATGGCGTCCCCGATGACTTGCAGGAAAACCTGGCGATGCTCGACGAGCTCGGCGGGACCAGGACTTACAACCACTACCCGAACGGCTGGGCGATGGCGTTCAACACGCCGTTCAAGATGTGGAAGCGGTATGAGTTCAACGGCGGCACCGCCGACCCGTGCATCATCTCCTGTCCGTCGGCCACGGCCAGCGCCGCCACAGGCAAGGGCGAACTGCGCCACCAGTACCATCACGCGATCGACCTCGTGCCGACCATCCTGGACACCCTCGGCGTGCAGGCCCCGGATACGATCAAGGGCCACGTGCAGAGCCGCTTCGACGGGGTGAGCATGCGCTACAGCGTCGAGATGGCTGCGGCGCCGTCCGCCAGGAAGACGCAGTTCTACTCCATGCTCGGCTCGCGCGGCATCTGGCACGAAGGCTGGAAGGCCGTCACAACGCATCCGACGATCAGCGGCTGGAGCGACTTCAACGGCGACGCCTGGGAGCTGTACCACACCGACACCGATCGCGCCGAGCTGCACGACCTGGCGGCCGAGCACCCGGACAAGCTGCGCGAGCTGGTCAACATCTGGTTCGCCGAGGCGGGCGCGAACGGGGCCTTCCCGCTCGACGACCGGTCACCGCTCGAGATCATCCTGACGCCGCGGCCGCAGCTGGCGTCGCCCCGCGACCGCTACGCCTACTTCCCCGACACCGCCGAGGTACCGGAGGCGCAGGCCGTCAACATCCGCAACCGGTCCTACACGATCGGCGCCCTGGTGGACATCCCCGCGCCCGGCGCGCAGGGCGTGCTGTTCGCGCAAGGGGCGCTGTTCGGCGGGCATTCCCTCTACCTGAAGGACAACCGGCTGCACTACGTCTACAACTTCGTCGGCATGCTGGAGCAGAAGATCGACGGCACCGAGGACGTGCCGGCCGGGCAGGACCTTATCCTGTCGGCCTCGTTCGACAAGGATGGCGAGGATCCCCCTGGCGTGTCCACCGGGATCCTTTCTCTCTACCATGGCGAGAGAAAGGTCGGCGAGGGCCGGATCAGGACCCAGCCAGGGAACTTCAGCCTCGCGGGCGAGGGCCTGTGCGTCGGCCGGGACAGCGGCGCGCCCGTTACCGGCGACTACCCCGGCCAGGCTCCGTGGCGGTTCACCGGCGGCACGATCAAGCGGGTCGCTGTCGACGTGAGCGGCGATCCATACGTGGATATGGAACGCGAGGCCCAGGCGATGCTGGCCCGCGAGTAGCGCCGGCCGCCGCCATCAGCACGGCCCCTCGCCGCAGAACGCGGCGGCGGGCTGCCGCGCCACAGTCCTGGCTGCCGCCCGCTACGCCATCAGCTGGTCTGACGCCCTCAGCGCGCGCAGCGCCGCGTCGAAGGAGAACATGCGGCTCCGGACGTGCTCAGCGTGCCGGTCGCCAGAGGCGCCGGGAGCCCGCTCAGCGTCCATCGCGGCGCGAACAGCCTGCAGCGTCGCGAGCACATCGGTAACCCGGCCGCGGCTGTTCTCATCCGGAGCGGCTTCGCGCAGCGCATAGAGCATCTGGGCGAAGTCATCTGCCCGGCGCTGGATCTCCAGCCAGCGCCGCCCTGCGTCGTGACCGGCCAGGGCAGCCGGCCTCTCGGCGACGCTCATAGCGTCATGGAGAGCCGAGCCGCGCCCGTATGCGTCGATGACCGTGGACCGCCAGGCTGCGGCGGCCGCGCCGCGGCGGCCCTCGGCGCGGAACACCCACACGACCACGGCGATGATCGCTATCGCGCCGATGATGACGAGCGGCCAGATGTCCGCGGGACCGCCGGTCGCCGCGGGGGAACTGGTCGGCGTCGGGGTCATGGCGCTGCGGGACGTCGGAGCCGGGCTGGCGGCGCTGCGCGGCGCCGCCGGCCCGGCGCTGGAAGACGCCGGCGGATGGGTGGTGGCCGTTGCCGGGAGGCTGGGTGACAGGCTCAGGCCCGGGCTGAGCGTGGCGTGCACGTTCGCTGCGGGCGTAAGGCCGCCGGTCGCGGCTTCGCCGCCCCGCCCGCAGCCCGCTGCGACGAATGCGACGAGAAACATCATTGCGAAAAGGAGCAGGCTGTTGGTCAGGCGCCGCATGCTCCAGCCTTTCGCGTTGTGCTGCAGAGAATACGCCGGCAAACGGCATCACCATCAGGTTCTGCCCGGGCCGCTGCGCAGTGCTCACCCGCGAGAGGGGAGCCCGGCACTCAGCCGGCCAGCGGGTCCTCGTCGGCGGCATCGGCGAAGGACGCGCTGGTTTCCACCTCAGGCCGGCGGACTTCCATCAGTGCCAGCCACTGGAACGTCCGCCGGTCGGCGGCAGTCAGCGCCGCTGCGTAACCGACCGGGGCCACAGCCGGTACCGGCGGGCCACGTGCCGAGAATGCCCTGCACGGTGCCGGCGATGCCGGTGATCAGCGCTGTCCTGCTTCCCGCCAGCGGATGCACGCCCGAGCTCAGCTGCTCGCCGATGACCGGGAAATTGCCGAGCGCCGAATCCCGTGCGGCCGCACCAGGGGCAGGTCAGGACGCACCGCGAATGAGCCGGCGCGCGGGCAGCTGGGGCATCCCGGCGTCGTCGGCTGCGCCCGCGGCCGCGGCGAGCCGCGGTCCGAAGCGCCGGGCCAGCGGATCGGCCGTCGCGCCGTGCGCGATCACGCTGACCAGCACGGTGAAAGCGATCACCGCGACGGCGCGGCCGGCTACCCGTTCGCCCAGTTCCTCGAGCGCGAGCAGGGCGAACACCACCGACGCCAGGCCGCGCGGACCGAACCAGCCCACGAACGCGGTGGCAGCCCGGCCGAGCCGGGTTCCGGCCAGCGCGATCGCCACCGGCGCCATCCGGATAACGGTAAGGCTGAGGATGGCGTAGAGAACCGTCTGCCAGCTCAGGCTCCGGAACGCGGGCACGACGGCGACGGCGCCGAACGCCAGCCAGACCAGCAGCGACACCGCAGCGCCGGTCTCCTCCACGAACGGCACCAGCCCCTCGGCGCGCCGCCCGGCGGTGGCGCCGAACGCGAGCCCGCCAACGAACGCGGCGATGAAGCCATTGCCGTGCAGGGCCAGCGCGCTGGCGTAGGCGCATACGGCCAGCCCCAGCACCGCCGTGCCGGCGAAGCCGCCCGCGACCCAGCCGCGGCGCCGGGCCACCTGCACCAGAAAGCCGCCAGCGCCGCCGACTGCCGCGCCGACGAGCAGGCCGATCGCCACCTCGGCGACAGCTTCGGCCAGCTTCGCGCTTGCGGCGTGCGCGGAGCTCGCGCCCGCGATGGCGATCAGCACGAATGGCGTCGCGATCCCGTCGTTGAGCCCGCTCTCGACGTTGACCAGCCGGCGGATGCGCGCCGGGACCGCCGGATTGACCATCATGCCCGCGCCCAGGGCCGCGTCCGTCGGCGCCAGGGCGGCGCCGACCAGCAGGGCCAGCCAGATGCTCATTCCGCCGAACAGGGCAGCCGCGAGCATGGCCCCCAGGCCGATGGTCAGGGGCAGGCCGATGCCGAGCAGCCGCACGCACAGGCCCATGTCGGCGCGAAGGTCCCGCAGCCCGACCCTGGAGGCGTCCGCGAAGAGCACCAGGATCAGCGTGATCTCCGCCAGGTTCTTGATCAGCTCGCGGGAGGGCGTGTACCCCAGGACCGCGAGCGGGTCGTGCGTCAGCGCCAGCCCGGCCAGGACGAACATGATCGGCGCCGTAACGTCGAAGCGCTCAAGCCGCGCCGACAGCGTCCCCCACGCGAACACCAGCGCCGCCACGATCGCCAGGTCGGATGTGCTCACTGTGCTACCTGCGGGCTCCGGCGTTCATGCGACTGAGAGGCCTGGCGCTCAGTTAGCTCTGCCACGGCTGGCCCGGGCCGGCGAACGGCATGCCGGGCTTGACTGAGGCAGACCCAGGCGCCGGCTGGCAGCACTGCTGGCCAGCCGGCGCCCTGGCGAACAACGCCTCAGGCCGCTAGCGGCGGGAAACGCGCCGCGCGGTGCGCCGTGACGTGCGCCTGGCTACCCTGCGTCCTCCGAACATCTCATGCCTCCTGGTTCTGGTCCTCGCTTAGAGGTTATGGCGTCTGCGCTGCGGCCGACGTTTCCAGCTCGTGCAGTTCGCGCGCCTCCTCGGCGGAGAGCAGCCCGATCTCGACCAGGTCGAGCGGGCTGATGAAGCCGTCGCTGATGCGGAAGCCCCCCGCGCGGGCGATCGCATCCCGAAGCGGCACCGCCCAGTGGTGCTCCAGCAGGATGAGCGCCGCCGCTGAGTCGTTCGGGATGTCCTCCAGCACATCCCAGCCCTCCTCCTCGGTGAACACATGCACCCCGCCCTCGGCGGCGGCCTCCTCGGCGCCCGCGATCGCGCCTTCTTCCGCCCCTTCCTCGCCCTCGACACCGAGGCCGATCAGCGCGCCGATCTTGCTGCCGAGTTCAATCGCCTCGTCTTCGGTCAGGTTGCTGAGGTGCTCTATCTCCAGCTCCCCGTCGGCGTCCTTGTACACGGCCAGCGAGTCGATCACCCGCACCAGGTCGCTTTCGCGCAGCCGCTCCAGCTCGGCGATGATCTCGCCGTGGAAGCTGGGCTGGCTGAACCCCAGTACGAGTAGCTGCACAGGTCCGATTGCCATGTTCGTTGCCCTTTCGCATGCTCGGCCGGCCCTCGTCGGCTGGCCTGTCCGGCGGGGTGCCGGGCCCTGAGCCGCCGGTAGACCCGATCCGGACCTCCCTGGCAGCAGCATCACGAGCATCACGCCGGCTGCGGGGGCGGCGCATCACCCCAGGTGGGTGGTGCAGCTGGGAGATATGCTCAGCGGTACCGCGCGGCTGCGTGCGTCACCCCGCCCGGGTGGGGCCGCGGCACCGCTGACGGGGCATGGTCGAGTGCACCGGCGCGGTCGGCCGGCCCAGCGGGCCTGCTGACACGGCGGGCGGGCGGGCGGCAGCGCTTCGCCTGGGTGGCGCGTTCGTGGCCCGGTCGTGGACAGAGAGGAGCCGATGATGAATGAGCTGACGGCAGAGGCTCCGCCCCGGGGTGCGCAGCGGTACCAGCTTGACACGACGCTCGGGGATCTGACTCCAGACGAGAGCATCGCCCGGGGCAGAGCGGCGCGCGCTGAGGTGCCGCGTGCCAGCCATGCCGTTTTCGACCCTCCCTCGGACCGGCTGGACCCGATCGGCCTGCTGGCGAAGCAGGCCGAGTCGCGGGTGCCTGAGCTGGTGCCGATCCGGTGGGGCCGGATGATGGTATCCCCGTTCACCTTCTTCCGCGGGGCAGCGCTGCCGATGGCCAGCGACCTGTCCGCCACTCCGGTGTCCGGGCTGCCGGTCCAGGCATGCGGCGACGCGCACCTGTCGAACTTCGGCATCTTCGGCTCGGCCGAGCGCCGTCTGATGTTCGACGTCAACGATTTCGATGAGACCCTGCCCGGCCCGTGGGAATGGGACGTCAAGCGGCTTGCCGCCAGCCTGGAGGTGGCAGGGCGCGACAACGGGTACTCCGGCAGGGACCGCCGCGAGATCGTCGCGGCCGCGGTCTCCCGGTACCGGCAGGCGATGCGCACCTTCGCCGGGATGGGCAACCTGGATGTCTGGTACGCGCATGCCGACATAGAGCAGATGCGGGCGGATTTTGACAGCCAGCTGAAGGCCCGGCAGCGCAAGATGGTCGACAAGAGCCTGGCTAAGGCGCGAACCAGGGACAGCATGCAGGAAGTGGCCAAGCTGACCCATCTGGTGGATGGCCGGCCGCGGATCATCTCGGACCCGCCGCTGCTGGTCCCGGTCACAGAGCTGCTGCCCAGGGAGGTGGATCAGCAGGCCTTCGAGGCGCAGATCAAGGGACTGCTCGCCAGCTACCGGCGCACGCTGGAAACCGACCGCAGGTTCCTGCTCGAGCAGTTCCAGTTCTGCGACATGGCCCGCAAAGTTGTCGGTGTGGGCAGCGTCGGGACCCGGTGCTGGATCATCCTGATGCTCGGCCGCGACGCGTCCGATCCGCTGTTCCTGCAGGTCAAGGAGGCCGAGAATTCGGTCCTGGCCAGCTTTGTCGGTGCCAGCAAGTTCACCAACCAGGGCCAGCGGGTCGTTGCGGGCCAGCGGCTGATGCAGGCGTCCAGCGACATCTTCCTGGGCTGGCAGCGGACCGAGGCAGGACTGGACGGGAAGCAGCGGGACTTCTATGTCCGCCAGCTGCGGGACTGGAAGTTCTCCGTCCCCGTCGAGATCATGATCCCGCGCGGCATGCGGACGTACGGCGAGCTCTGCGGGTGGACGCTGGCGCGGGCACACGCCCGTTCCGGCGACAGGATCGCCATCGCCGCCTACCTGGGCGGCTCGGACGTGTTCGACAAGGCCATCACCCAGTTTGCCGCCGCGTACGCCGACCAGAACGAGCGCGACTACAACTCTCTCGTCGACGCCGTCGCATCGGGGCGGATAACCGCCGAGCGCGGCCTGTGAGATCCCGGCTGGCCCGGGCGGCGGGGCTGCCCCCGGCGCTCGCGGCGCTGACATCGGGAGTCGTGCAGGGTGGTACTTGACCTGATGCTCATCGGGCTCGGGATCACCCTCGAGCCCTTCCCGCTGACCGGCTTCATCCTGATCCTGAGTGCGGAGAAGGGCACCAGGAAGGGCCTGGCGTTCATCTTGGGCTGGCTGGCGTGCCTGGTCCTGGTGATCGCCGCCGTCGTCCTGATGACCGGGGGCAAGCCGCCGGCGCCGAGCACCGCGCCGTCCACCGCTGTCCTCGCGGTGAAGCTTGCCCTCGGCGTGGTGCTGATCCTCTTCGCCGCACGGCAGTGGCGCCGGATGGGCAGCCCCCGCAAGCCGCCGGCCTGGATGGCGCGGCTGGACAGGCTCTCGCTCTGGACCGCCGCCGGCCTCGCCGCCTTCCTCCAGCCCTGGACCCTGGTCGCGGCTGGCGCCGCTACGGTTGTCCAGGCCAAGCTTTCCGGTCCGGCGAGCTATCTGACGCTGCTGCTGTTCTGCCTGCTGGCCACCTCCAGTTTCCTGTACCTGGAGCTGTACGCGGCATTCAGCCCGGCCTCGGCCGGTGCCCGGCTGAAGGCGCTGCGGACCTGGCTGGACACCCATCGCGACCAGGTGATCATCGTGATCTCGCTGCTGCTGGGCTTCTGGCTGGCAGGCAAGAGCATCTACCTGCTGGTGGGCTGACCCGCGATGTGCCGCCAGGGCCGGCGGCCCTGGCTTCGGCCGGCCGGCTCTGGCCCGGCAGCAGCGCTGGCCGATGGCGCTGCCCGTGCCGGCTGCCGGTCCGCGGGCCAGATGGCGGCCTGCGCCGTGGATACCCTCCGGTAGCATCACCCGGTTCAGGTGAGGTGGTCGCGTTCGTCCCGCGGGACGCTTGGCCGACGGCACTCAGGAACGTGGGCTGCTGTGCCGCCTGGCCGCGTGCCGGGCGGGAGGAAGTGTGCAGGCAAATCCGCGTGCTGCCCGCGCGGTCTGTCTGGCCCGAGGCCGCGGAGGACGCCCGTGACGATGACGACGGCCGATCCGCTGGCGCTGCTGCGGTCACGGAGCTACGTGGCCCTGCTGGTACTTGCCGCGATCATCGGCGTGCCCGTCTCGGCGGCGGCCTACTTCTTTCTCGCGCTGGTCAGCAAGCTGCAGGGCTGGATCTTCACCGACTTGCCCAAGGATCTGGGCTTCCACGCCGAGCCGCTGTGGTGGCCAATTCCCCCGCTGCTGCTGGCGGGGGTGCTGGTTGCCCTGACCATCCGGTACCTGCCCGGCAAGGGCGGGCACTCTCCGGCGGAAGGGCTCAAGGTCGGCGGGGGTCCTGTGTCCCCGATCGAGCTGCCCGGCATCGTGCTCGCGGCATTCGCGACCTTGACCCTGGGCGTGGTGCTCGGACCCGAGGCACCGCTGATCGCCCTCGGCGGCGGACTCGGGGTGCTCGCAATCCGCCTTCTCAAGCGGGACTCTCCGGCCAGGACCCAGGCCGTGGTGGCCGCGGCGGGCAGTTTCGCCGCCATCAGCACGCTGCTCGGCTCGCCGCTGACCGGGGCGTTCCTGCTGATGGAGGCGTCGGGGCTGGGCGGATCCATGATGGAGCTCGTGCTGGTGCCCGGCCTGCTGGCGGCCGGCGTCGGCTCGCTCATGTTCATCGGCCTGGACGCCTGGACCGGGCTCGGCACGTTTTCGCTGGCGATTCCCGGCCTTCCGCCCGTCGGGTCGCCCACCGCAGCCGAGTTCGGGTGGGCGCTGGCGGTCGGGGTACTGGCAGTCCCGGTCGGCAGCGCGATCCGGTGGCTCGGCCTGCTTCTGCAGCCGCACGTCGAGCGGCAGCGGCTGCTGATCACCCCGGCAATCGGGCTGGCAGTCGCGGGCCTGGCAATCGCGTTCGCCGCAGCCACCGGGAAGAGCTCATCCGAGGTGCTGTTCTCCGGGCAGTCCGCCCTCGGCCCGTTCATCGCTAACAGCGCCAGCTATACCGTCGGAGCGCTCATCCTGCTCATCGCCTGCAAGGGACTCGCCTACGGCGTGTCGCTGAGCGGCTTCCGCGGCGGTCCTACCTTCCCGGCCCTGTTCCTTGGGGCGGCGGGGGGTGTCGCGCTGTCGCACCTGCCGGGGCTGCCAGTTGTCGACGGGGTCGCCATGGGCATCGGCGCGATGTCCGTCGTGATGCTCAGGCTCCCGCTGACCTCAGTCTTGCTGGCCTCCCTGCTGCTGGCGTCGGACGGCCTGGCCGTCATGCCCCTGGTGATCGTCGCTGTCGTGGTGGCCTACGTGATCTCGGCGAGGCTCGCCCCGAGCCCGGCTCCGGCGACCCCGGCTGCCCCGGAGCACCAGCCCGCCGGCGGCGCGGCTCCGGTCGTGCCCATCCGGCCCGCGAGTCCGCCGGCACAGTGAGCCTGGCGGGCGGGCGGCCGCCGCGCGCAGTTCACCCGGCGAGAGCGATACGCCCAGCGACAGCGCGCCGATGATCATAGGATGCGGCCGGGTGCGGCCCGCTGCGGCCCGCTGCGGCACTGCGGCCTGCGGCGCCCGCGGCGGGGCGTCCGGCATCCGCCGGGCCGAGCCAGCCGCTGACGGAGCGGGACAGGGAGAGGGATCATCGTGGCCAGGGCGTTCCGCACGGATCCGGCCGGAATCGTCGCGGACGAACCGGTGCGCGGGCGCCGGCGCTGCCTGCCTTCGGCCGCCGGCCGCCGCGCTCCCAACGTGCTCTACGTGGTGTGGGATGACGCCGGCCTGGCTTCCTGGGACTGCTACGGCGGGCTGATCGAGACTCCGCAGATGAACTGGCTCGCGGCACGCGGGCTGCGGTATTCGCAGTGGCATACCCCGGCGCTTTCCTCGCCGGCCCGCTACAGCCTGCTGACCGGGCGCAACGTCGGAGCCGCCGGCATGGCCCGGGCCGGCCGGGGCGGTCGAGGCCGCGGCCGACCCGAGCAGGGCGTGACCATCCCGGCAGCAGTCGGCACGCTCGCGGAGATCCTCGGCGGTACCGGCTACCGCAGCTACTGCCTGGGCAAATGGCATCTCAGCCCGGCAGAGCGGTATGCCGTTGGCGGCTCACGCCAGTCCTGGCCACTTGGCCGGGGCTTCGACCACTATTACGGCTTCCTGGGCGCCCAGACCAGCCAGCTGTCTCCCGACCTGGTCTACGACAACCAGTATGTCGACGCGCCTTATTCGCCAGCGGACGGCTACCACCTGAGCCGCGACCTGGTCGATATGGCCATCGAGTTCATCCGGGACGGGATCCGCGCTGCCCCGCAGCAGCCCTGGTTCTGCTATGTGTCGTTCGGCAGTAACAACGCTCCGCGAGCCGCCCCGCGCGAGTGGGCCGACCGGTACCGCGGCGGGTTCGACATGGGTTACGACCGCTACCGGGAGATGGCGCTCGGCCATCGGAAGCGGCTCGGCCTGGTGCCGGGAGATGCCGGGCTCGCGCCGACAGGCCAGTGCGCCAGGATGGCGCGGGGCCCCGCGGCGCCTTCCTGGCAGTCGCTGAGCGGCGAGCAGAAGCGGATCAGCAGCCGCGCCGCTGAATCGCAGGCGGGCCTGTGCTCCTTCACCGATCACCAGATCGGGCGCGTGCTGGAATACCTGCGGGAATCCGGTCAGCTCGACGACACCATCGTGGTGGCCTGTTCCGCCAATGCGGCGGACGCCGATGGTTCTCCGCACGGACCGCCGCGCCCGGCCGACTTCGCCGTCAGCTGGCCTGACGACAGCAGGCCCGGTCCCGGGCCCGGTTACCCGGCTGCCGCCGCGGACGGCAGAGCTTATTCGGCCGCCTGGGCGTGGGCGTTCGGGACACCGTACCGCGTGTCCCGGCAGTCCTCGCCGGGCGGCAGCACCGCCAGCCCGCTGATCATCAGCTGGCCGCGGGAGATGAACGACGCGGCCGGCGGTGTGCGTGATCAGTATCATCACGCCGCGGACATAGTGCCGACGATCCTCGACTGTGCCGGCATCGATTCGCCCCGTAGTGTGAACGGCTGTCGGCAGGCTCCGATCCAGGGCGTGAGCATGCGGTATACGTTCCAGGCAGCTGACGCGCCGAGCGCCGGCAGGCCCGGCCTGACCAGTCACCGGCCGCGTGCGCGGTCTGCGGCGACGGCTGGGCAACCGGTCGACGCCGCAATGCGGGGATCACGGCGCCCGGCTCGCCGGTGACTCGTGGCGGGACACGGTCTTCCTGACGGTGGCCGTTGGTTTCGTGCGGCGGGTCATCGCGGCGCGGCGGATGGTGCTCGGCGGCAGGCGGCGGCTGCTGCTGTCGCTGCCGCCGCCGGGCGCCCCTTCTGTCGCTGGCGCCCGGTAGGCGGCGACGAGGCCGGCAACCAGGACGGCCAGGAAGATCTGGCCGGCCAGTGCCTCGAGGACGGCCAGGGCCCGGCCGGTGTCGCCGCCGGCGGTGAAGTCCCCGTACCCGAGGGTGGTCAGCGTGGTGAAACTGAAGTACTGGAAAGTCTGGGTATTCGCGGGCTGTTTGTCGGCGAAAAAGTCGTGCTGCGGAGCTCCGCCAAAATGAAAGATCGCCGCGTAGAAGGCGGCGAACATCAGGCCGATGATCAGATAGGAGCTCAGGGCTCCATAGATGCTCTGCTCGGTGACGGCAGGGCGGGCCAGCACGCGCCGGACGATGAGAACCGCCGTCACCAGCAGGACCAGGCCCCTCCAGATGTCCGCTGCCCCTCTGGCGTCCTCGTTGGTGCTCAGCACCGCAATCGTGGCCGCAACGGACCCCGCCAGCGCCACCAGCGCAACCAGCCGCGCTGCCCGCCGGGTCACCCGCGCCGTCCGCAGGGCCAGCAGCAGCACGCCCAGGAACAGCACGGCCGAGATGCCGTCGGCCAGGGTGCTGAGCGGGGACGCGGAAAGCAGGTAGGTCACTATCAGCAAGATCAGCAGCAGGCCGTACCGGCTGCCGGAGTCTGACGGACCGGCACGGAGCCCGATGCTCGCTGCCCGCCCGGCCACGGATCCCTGCGTCACGAACCCTCCGTCTGCGGGCACGCTCGGACGGGCGAGCCGTCGCCCGTGCTGTGCGCCCCTTATGCGGCGCGCCTGCTGTGCGCCTCCTTATGCGGCGTCGCCGTGCAGGGCGTCCTGGAGCTCCTTCTCGCCTTCCTTGGACAGCGAGGTCTTCAGCACGGTGCCGCCGTACTTGCTCATCGCCTCGACGGCCTTGTCCGGAGTCACCTTCTCCACCATAAGGAAAAGGGCCGAGGTGCCTGGCTGGATCATGTCGCGCACCTGGTCCTGGAACTGCTTGTCGATGCCGGTCTTGGCGACCTTGCCCATGAGTGCGCCCAGGCCCGCTCCGATCGCGATTCCGAACACCGGGACGAAGAACAGCAGCCCGAACAGCAGTCCCCAGAACATGCCCCAGCTCGCTCCCGCGCCGACCGGGTGGTGGCTGGTGTGGACATGGTACTTGCCGTCCTTGTCCCGGACGATCACCGCGATGGCGTCGGGCTCGATAATGAGGTCCCGGGCAAGCCTGCGAGCCTCGTCGGCGGCGTCCTCAGCGGTGGCCTCATCGGGATATCCGATGGCGATCAGGTCAGACATTGAGCTCTCTCTTTTCCTGCCGAAACTCGGTCCGGTCCAGTTCATCAGGCCGGTACAACGTCGCGGGCCACCCCCCGCGGGTGATCCGGCCCGGCCGCGCGCGTTGCCCGCCGGGTCAGGACGGCGGCTCGGTGTAGCGGCGCTCCTCGTACACCTCGGCCGGCGGCTGGCCGCGGCGCCGGGTAGCCAGGAGCGCGATCGAGATGATCAGGCCGGCCACGCCGGCGATCATCAAGATCACGCCGATGATCTGCAGGTCCACGTGCGCGGGCTTCCAGGTGATGCCAAATCGCAGAATTGCGCCGATGACGATGAGCGCGATGCTGCCGCCGATTGTCACGGACCCGCCGCCTTTCGCTGTCCGGATCCGCTGCCGCGGTCCGAAGGTAACATTAGCGCCTGGCCTGCCCATTCCGTAAGATCGGCCCGAGATCACTGACATGCGTGCCGTTCCCGCCGTCGCAGCGGCCTGCCACGCGACAGCGGGTGACCGGGAGCTTGCTGACATCTCCGCGGCCGGGCTGGCCGGCAACCGATTGCAGCGAGAACCCGGCTGACCTTGCGCACGGACTCGACTCCACCACGAAGTAGCTCAATTCAGTAGTCTGTGCGCCTAACAGCGGGTACTGATATTCTTGCCGGGCCGCTGTATGCGGGGAATTGCTGGGGTTCAGCGGCACCCCGGTGGAACCGCTGCCGGCGGAAGCCGGGCCGGCGGAAGCCGTCCAGGGCGAACCGGCAGAAGCCTTGCTGGAACACGCTGGGCCGGAAGAGGCCATGCCGGGCGAGCCGGCGAAGCCGCGCTGGGCCGGAAGAAGCCATGCTGGAACACGCTGGGCCGGAAGAAGCCGTGCGAGAACGCGCCGTGCCCGGAAGCGCCGTGCCCGGAAGCGCCGTGCCGCAAAGAGCCATGGCGGATGCAGCCATGGCGGGCGAGGCCAGGCCGGCCATACCTGCCTTCTCGGTACCGCGGCGCGCGAGCTTCGACGCGCCTGTCGAGACGAAGCTCCATGCCCCGCCGGCGCGGAAGGAGTGGGTGCAGCGCGAGGGACTCGTCGACCACCTCGCGGGCGTCACCGCGAAACTCGTGCTCGTGGACGCCCCCGCGGGGTTCGGAAAGACCACGCTGGTCGCGCAGTGGCTGTCCAGCGCGGCCGAGAGCCGCCCCTACGCCTGGATCTCACTCGATCCCGGCGATAATGATCCCGGCCGGCTCTGGTGGCACGTCGTGTGCGCGCTGCAGCGAGCCTGTCCCGATTTCGGCGCCGGCGACATCCTGGCCGCAGTCCGGGCCCGGATCCCTGACTTCGCCGGGACGATGCTCCCGCTCCTGGTCAATGAGCTGACCAAGCTCCCTGAACCGGTCGTCCTGGTGCTGGACGACTATCACGTCATCAAGGAACGCAGCTGCCACGACCAGATCGCGTTCCTGCTGTCGCACCTTCCCGCCGCTGTCCAGCTCGTGCTGATCACGCGGATCGATCCGCCGCTGCCCTTGCCGCGCCTGCGGGCGGTCGGCGAGATGGTCGAGCTGCGGGCGCGCGAACTGCGCTTCGGGCCGGCGCCGGCGGCGGCGCTCGTCGCCGCTATCGCCGGACTCGAGCTCACCGAACCCGATCTGGCTGATCTTGTCGAGCGGACCGAGGGCTGGGCGGCGGGGCTCTACCTCGCCGCGCTCTCGCTGCGCGAGCACCCGTCGCCAGGTGCCTTCATCCGCCACTTCACCGGTGACAGCCGATTCGTCGTCGACTTCCTGGCCGAGGAGGTGCTCAGCCGCCAGCCGACGGCAATCCGGCAGTTCCTCGCCCGGACCTCCATTCTCAGCCGGTTCTGCGCGCCACTGTGCGCCGCGGTTGCCGGGTCGGCAAACTCGGCAGAGATCATCGACATTCTCGAACGGGAAAATCTCTTCGTCGTGCCGCTGGACGATAATCGGCAGTGGTTCCGCTATCATCATCTCTTCGCGCAGGTACTGCGCAGCGAGCTCGCCCTGACGGAACCGGAAATCGTGCCCGCCCTGCATGACCGCGCCAGCGCATGGCACCGCCTGTCGGGCTCGGCCGACGAGGCGATCAGTCACGCGCACGCCGCCGGTGACGTCCCGGAGGTCATCGATCTCATCGCGACACACTGGTATTCCTACGTCGATTCCGGCCGGGTGGCGACCGTTCGCGGCTGGCTGAGCTCACTCGGGGAGAGCGCGGTCAGCGCAGACCCGGTTGCGGCGCACTGTGCGGCGTGGGCCGCGGCGCTGTCCGGCGATCGGGAATCCCTGCGCCGCTGGCTGCCGATCGTCGAGACGGGCCCGCATGCCGGGGCGCTGCCGGACGGCATCACGTCGATGCGGTCGTCGGCGGCCCTGCTGAAAGGCACGTTCGGATTCGATGGCATCGGCCCGATGCGCGAGGCCGCAGCCGAGGCCGTCGCACTGGAGACGGACCCGGCATCCCCGTGGTACGCGCTGGCCAGGTCCGCGTACGCGACCGCCCTCTACTGGAGCGGGGAGCTGGACGCCGCCGTCGAGCAGGCGCAGGACGCCTTGTCCAGCGGGTCAGCCGTCGGGATCATCCGCATGCTGGCGTTCGCCATCTCGTCGCTGACGGAGGCCGATGAGGGAGACCTCGGCCGGGCAGAGCAGCTTGCCAGGGCGGCGAGCGAAATTGTGGGCGATGCTGGCCCGGGTCTTGCCGCGGCCCCGCAGAGCGCCCTCGCCTATGCGGCCGCGGGCGCGGTACTCGCCCGCCGCGGGCGGCTCACCGAGGCTCGCCGGGAGTTCGAGCACGCGCTCCGGATCCGGCGCAGGCAGTTTGGCATCAGCCCCTGGGTCACTATGGAGGTCCTGCTCAGGCTCGCGCCGGTACTGCTCGACACGGGCGACCGGCGGGGTGCCGTCGCGCTTCTCGAGGAGGCCAGGCAATTGCTGACCTCGTCGCCGGACGGCGCCGGCCCGCAGCTGGCCAGACTGGACCGGCTCGACCGGCGGCTCGCGGGCCGGCCGCGGCAGGTTTCGCTTGCCGAGCCGCTCACCGAGCGAGAGACGGCGGTGCTGCGGATGCTCCGCGGATCGCTGTCGCTGCGGGAGATCGGCCAGGAACTCTACCTGTCGCAGAACACGATCAAGACGCACACCAGGGCGATTTACCGGAAGCTCGGCGTCTCCACCCGGCACGATGCCATCGCCAGGGGCCAGGACATCGACATCCTGTAGGCCACGCCAGGTGACCCCCGGGTATCACCCGGATGAACCAGCCAGAACGGGTGACGACGTCTCACCCCTTCTTCGGGGACGAAGGTAGCAGCGTCCGGCCCCGCCCGCCGGCGCCGCCGCGCACGGACGACGGTTCGGGCCCGGGTCCGCACGGAGGGGATGCCTGACCATGACGACGCTTAGCGACACCGGCTCCCGGTACCGGATCATCCTGCGCGGCGAGTGCCGTTCGCTGCTGGCAGGCATCCTCGGCCACGCCACGATCGAGTCCGGTCGGGGCCTGACGCGCGTGCTCGTCTGGGTCAGGGATGAGTCCGAGCTTTACGGCCTGCTTGACCGGTTCCAGGACCTCGCGCTGCATATGGTCAGCCTCAAAGAGCTCGGGCCCGACCCGGGCTAGCCCGCGGCCACGGACGCCGCCTGCCGAGCGCCGGCGGCGGAGCAGCCAGCCCAGCCCAGAACTGAGTCTCAGAGCAGCTCAAGCTCCCTGGCGCGGCGCACCGCCTCACCGCGCTGAGTAGCGGCCAGCTTCCGGTAGATGCTCTTGAGGTGGGTCTTGACGGTGTTTACCGAGATGTACATCTCGGCGGCGATCTCCGCGGTGCTCAGCATCACCGACACGTGCCGCAGCACCTCGCGCTCGCGCTCGCTGAGCCGCTCGACGATCAGGGGCGCTGGCTGCCCGGCCGGCAGCTGCGCGGCCGCTGGCTGTCCCGCCGGCGGCCCGGCCGCGGGCTGCCCGGCCGCGATGGTGGCCGGGCTGACGAGGTCCGGTTCGAGCAGCTGCCGGTAGGCCTGTGCCAGGTCGGGGTCGCGCCGGAGCACTGGCCGGATCCAGGCCCGTTCCAGCGCGAACGGCAGCCGGAGCAGCTCAGGCTCGCCAAGCCTCAGCGCATGCTCGAGTGCTCGCCGGCCGCGACCGCGGTCATCCCGGGCATAACTGAGCTGGGCATCGACCAGCATGCGCTCCAGGCTGATCCAGTCGGGCGGCTGCGCGCCTGGCGCCACGCTGGCGAGTGCGTGCCGGGCAGCGTCCGGGTCGCCGGCCGCGAGCCAGGCGCGGGCCAGCGCGACAGCCGCGTCAAGCCGGGACCCGGATCCGGCGCTCGCCGCCATGTCGACCGCTGACCGGATGTCCGACCGCGCTGCGCACCCCCGAGACTCGGCCAGGGTCAGCCTGCGGTCGAGCCAGGGGGGCAGCGACCAGCCATGACGGCCGCGGCCGACGAACTGCGATGCCGCCCCCGGGCGGCCCTCGGCCAGGCTGCGGCGGGCCGCGACCAGGCAGGCCGCCGCGCTGAGGAGCCGGTCCGGGCGAGCCCGCAGGGCCTCGTCGGCCCGCTTCAGCCGACCGCGGGCGCTGGACAACTCGTTGCGCTCGGTATGCACGCACGCGAGCGCTACCTCGACCGCCGGGCTGAAAGGATCTGGCAGGCCGTCCTCGCCGCTGGCCGGGGCCGCCTCGGCGGCCAGCGCCGCAGCGCGGTTGAGTCGGCCGCTGAGGGCTTCCACCAGCGCGAGCTGTCCCAGGCAGTCAGCTCGCTCGTGTTCGCCCTGCGCGGCGCGAGCGGCGGCCGCGCCCGTATCAAGGGCCGCGGCGGACGCATCGAGATCGCCGGACCAGAATTCCACCGCGCCGCGCCCGGACAGCACCTGCGCTCGCAGCTCAGGATGGCGGGCGAGCAGGTCTGCGGGAAGTGCCGCGAGCAGATCCTCGGCCTGGCCGACAGCGGTCGTCGCGGCCTCGAGATCCCCGGTGCGCCGGGAAAAAGCCAGGCGGATCAGCGCGGCGGCAAGGCGAGCCGGAATCTCCGCGTCGGCGGGAAGAACCTCAAGCATGCCTTCGGCGGTCCTGAGCGAGGCCGGGCTCGGGTCGTCCCGGCCACGGGACAGTTCCATGGCGGCATCCACGAGCAGGTGCTGCGGCTCTGCGAGCGCCCGTCCGTCTGGCATGTCGCGGAAGCTGTCGGCGAGCTGCTCCCGGCCGCGCGGCTCGATGAGCTGGCCCACGGCCAGCTCATCGAGGACCATCCGGGCGGCCAGCGGCCAGTCATCTGCCGCCGCGGCGTTCCGCACCGCCTCGGCCAGCGACCCGTGCCGCCGGTACCAGCGCGCCGCCCGGCGATGCAGGTCAGGCACCAGGTCCGGATAATCCCGCCGCAGCTTCAGCCGCAGGACCGCGCCGAATAGCGCATGGTAGCGGTACCAGCCATGCCCGACCGGGAGCACAAACGCGTTCGCCCTCGCCAGCACCCACAGCGCGGCCGCGGCGGACTCGTCGCCGGCGAGCTCGCCGGCGATATCGGCATTGACCCGGTCCAGAATGCTTGTCCTGAGCAGAAATTCGCGGATTCTCGCGGGCTGAGCGTTGAGCACCTCGTCCACCAGATAGGCCGTCACGGCGCTGTCCTCGGCGACGAACTCCTTGACGAACTGCTCCGGGTCGGGGTGCCCGGCCATTGACATCGCCGCCAGGCGCAAGCCCGCTGCCCAGCCCTCCGCCTTCTGGCTCAGGCACCCGAGCGACTCCGCCGACAGCGTGATGCCGTGCTGCGCCAGCAGCAGGCGGGTCTCCGAGATGCTGAAAACCAGGTCGTCGGCGCGGATCTCGGTCAGCTCGCCGGCAAGCCGGTACCGGTGCAGCGGCAGCAGCGGGTCCAGCCGCGACGAGACCACCAGGCGCAGTCCCGGACCCGAATTACGCACGACGTATTCCAGCCCGTCCAGCAGCCTGGAGTCCGCCAGCAGGTGCAGGTCATCGAGCACCAGCGCCACCGGCGGGTCCTGCGCCGCCAGCGCCGACGCGAGCTGCAGCAGGAAAACATGATCCACCGGATGCCCGCGGGCCATGGCCGACAGGGCTCTCGGCACGGTCACGCCGGCGCCGCGAAGCGCCGCGAGCACAGTGGACCAGAAAGCCTTCGGCCGGTTGTCGTATTCGTCCAGGTTGACCCATGCGATCACGCCAGGGTCGGCGGCTGCCCACAGGGCGATGGCCATCGTCTTGCCGGCTCCGGGAGGGCCGGTCACAACGGTCAGCGGGCTGCCCGCACCATGCGCGATCAGCCTGCTGATGCGCGGCCGCGGGACGGCCCAGCCCGGCACGCTCGGCGCGGTTATCTTCGACGTCAGGACCGGGTCGTCGACGGCAGCCCCGTGCAGCCGGGCCGGGCCACGAGCACTCGTGCTGGTCACTAATGATCCCACCCTTCCCTCGGCCGCCCGCCAGCGATTCCGGCCGGCCCCGGCTAACGGCCTGCCAGCCAGGGTCCGGGAGCGGGCTGCTCGATTCGCCAGTAAACGATCTCCCGCTAATTCGGGTGACCCGTCAACACCTGACAACGATCTCACCAGGGTGAGGAAGTCACCCGCCATGAGTGGCGCACGACGAACCCGGCAGTAGCACGGTGGAGATAGGTATGCCTACTTCCGATCGGCTGGGGGCCCCAGGGTGACACCGTCCTACTACGAGATCCGCGTCATGGGAGTCCTCCCGAGCGAGGCGCTGCTGGACTTCGATCGCCTTACCGCATCGGTGGAACCGGTCGAGACCGTCGTGCACGGTCCGCTGCCCGATCAGGCGGCGCTGCACGGGTTTCTCGCCAGGCTCGAGACACTCGGCGTGCAAGTCCTGGAAGTCCGGCGGCTGCATGAGCGGGGACCGCAGGCCACGCCTGGCAA
>DATJZH010000178.1:0-4508 GCA_035499215.1 Streptosporangiaceae bacterium
TGGTCTTGGCCTGCCGCGTGATACGCGGTACCAGATCAATGTAGCTCTCTGCCGGACGGCGCTCTACCGGCAAAACGGCGGGGGCCGCCAGCCGGTCGGCTCGCAGCGGCCCGCGCGGCCGGGTACCTCGCACGTCCTGGCCGCTCCGCGGGCAGCGGCAGACCTAACCCATCCCGGACCAGCCAGCACCCTCCGCCGGCGCGCAGCGCCCTGTTTACACGCCGCGTCACCCGTAGCGCGGCCCAGTGACGGGTAGTCCGGCTGGCAGCCAAGCGGGGCGGGGAAGTCACATGACGGTGTGTGGGCTGTGCTGCGGCGCCGCGGCCGCCAGGTCTCTCCGCGGGTGGCGTTGACTTTCCCGGCCGCCGTGGACGGCCACCCCAGCGCGCCGGAATTCCAGAGCGGTTAGACCGCAACGACTCGCGACGTTCCAGCGGCGGTCCACACAACGCCGTAGTTGCTGGGGACGCGAAACGCCGTCGGCGTGCCGCTCACCGCCGTTAGGTCCTGAGGGCTGGGATCGCCCAGTGCCCGTGCTAGCTGCTCCTCGTACACGCCGCCTTGCGGGAAGGCAAAGCTGGTGAGAACGTCAGTTTCGCTCAGGTTCACCGCGACGAGCGAGAACTGACTGCCAATCCCGCGGGAGAAAAGGACGAGATGTCGGGCTGTGTAGGACACCTCGTTGTAGAAGTTCTGCGATCCGGTTCGGAACTGCGGGAGCGATCGGCGTATCTGCAGGAGTGCTCGTACGAGATGGACGAGGGACTGGCCGCCGGTGTCGTAAAAGTAGTCCCAGCGAACCGGTCGGAGGAGCTGGGCTCGACCGATTCCCCGCAGCGGGAGCGTATAGTTCTCGCCGAATTCCTGGCCTTGCCATAGGAGCGGAATGCCCGAAGCGGTAAGCAGCGCGATGAGATAAGGCTGCAACTTATACCACAGGCTTCGGTCTCCCTCGAGGAAGATGGGGTCAGGCTGGGGATTGCCTGTGTCAGGATTGATCGTCCCGAAATTGCAGAGGAACCTCGGGTGGTCTTGGTTCTCAAGGTACTGCACTGCGGTCTTCGACATCGTCGTGACGGCTGTGCCCGCGCCTTGGGTGACCTGATCGGGGTACCCGAAGAGGGCGAGATCGAGCCCGAAGGCGCCTGGGTCAGATGCGCGGCCCGCCGCGAGGTCGGCCGCAGCGGTGAGGGTGCCGTCCTGCCAGCAGCAGTTGCTGAACGACTGGCTCAGGATCCCGACGGGATCATCGAGCTTCTCCGCGCACTGGATGAGGTTGACCTGGCCGCCGTCGAAGAAACGAGCCCAGTAGGAGCCGCCGCCTGACTTGGCCGCCACGAGCTGGTACGTCGCGGACGCGAGATTGGAGTAGCCGACTCCCGTCGGGCCATCCCAGAAGTCCGGCGCGTCGGCATAGTGGAAGCCGTCGACGTGGTAATGGTCCAGCCAGTAGTTGTTAACCGTATAGAAGTAGTCACGAGGGAATTGCAGCTGGTAGTTGACGCCGTTACCGAACTGGCGGGCGCCGAATGATCCCATGAACGGGTTGTTGGCGTAACCGAGCTGCTGGTAGGCGTAGTAATAGGGGAAGTTGTCGCCGGTGTGGCCGTAAACGACGTCGACCACCACCGCCAGCCCGTGCTGGTGAGCCAGGTCGATTAATTGCTGCAGTTGCGCCGCATCGCCCAGCCGCTCGTCGACCCCGAAGTAGCCATTGGGTAGGTACCCCCGGTCCACCTCGGGGTCGGCGTCGGTTACCGGCATGATCTCGACGCAGCTGACCCCGAGATCGGCCAGGTAGGGTATGCGGCTCATGGCCTGGTCGATTCCGTGGGCGAACTCGGCCAGGTTGAGCTTGTAGACGACCAGGTCGGACAGTGCCGGGGTACGCCAGCTCGCTTCGGCGGCGCTCCACGTGTAGGGGTTCGCGGGCACGGATATGGCCGAGATCTTGCCTGCGCCGTAGCCCTGAGCGAAGGGGTCTGCGACCCAGTCGATGTCCGGGACGCCTCCGGCACGCGAGATGCAGAAACGGTACAGGTAGCGCCCGTTCTGCCCCCAGGACGAGCCAGGAGGCGCGCCGGTCGTCAAGTCGACCGTGCCGGACCAGTAGTAGCCGTAAGTGGGGAGGACGCTGTAACTGAGCGGCGAGGCGACCGGAGGCACGTGCTGGCGGAACTGGTCGTTCTCGTGTATCACTTTCACGGACACGGACTGGCCGTTCACGGGCGTCACCCACGGCAGCAAGAGCCCGAAGGTCAGCTTTTGTCCGGTTACTTGTGCCCCGAACTTGCTAAGCGGCAGCAGGTTCACTGGTCGCCCCATCGTTGTCGCGAACGCACCAGACACTAACACGGAGAGCTATCTGATCGTGGAGATTGTCATGACTGATCACACTGTGATCCGGTTCACGGGCAACCAACACCTTCGCCCTCAACGAGATCAATGTCATCTTGCGTCCGGTGGCGGCTGGGACCCGCGTGCTGCAGGAGGCCGCCCGCGTCCTGGCCCCGTCGCGGCCGCCCGGTCATCGACGATCGCGGCATCGAGGCCCGTACTCCCGCATGTTCGTTTCGTGCCGGGCCCGGCGGCGAGGCTGGTCGGGATCGGCAGTGGCGGGCCGACGAACCGGGACTATCGGGTCAGAACGGTACGGCTGGTACACGCGCCGGCGGAGGGTGCTGGCTGGTCCGGGATGGGTTAGGTCTGCCGCTGCCCGCGGAGCGGCCAGGACGTGCGAGGTACCCGGCCGCGCGGGCCGCTGCGAGCCGGCCGGCTGGCGGCCCCCGCCGTTTTGCCGGTAGAGCGCCGTCCGGCAGAGAGCTACATTGATCTGGTACCGCGTATCACGCGGCAGGCCAAGACCAACTGGATGGTAGTCATGCGCCGGTGCCTTGTCGTCGCCAACCGGACACTGCTGAGTGCGGAACTGCGGGAAGAGCTTCGGCAGCGGATCGAATCAGGACCGGCGTCGTTTTACGTGCTCGTCCCGAACACCAGCGCCGCGGACTACCAGGTTCCCGCCGACAGCGGCGTTCTCCCGCCCAGCCTGGCCTGGTGGGCGACGGACTATCGTGGCCCCGCCACCGATGAGGAGGCGAGCGCGCAGGCCCGGGAACGGCTCGGCGAGACGCTGGCTGACCTGGCTGCGCACGGCGCCGCCGCCGAGGGCGACCTGGGGAGCTCCCGGCCGCTCGAGGCGATGGAGAAGGTTGTCGCCGATCATCAGTTCGACGAGATCATCGTGGCCACGCTGCCCCAGCCCATCTCGCGCTGGCTCGGGACCGACCTGCCGCACCAGGCCGAGCGCAAGTTCAGGCTCCCGGTCACGACCGTCATCATGAAGCGCTGACCCTCCCGCCGGCGGCCAGTGCGCCATCTCCGGCCGCGGTCTGTCAGCGCACCAGGCCGCAGGCCAGACCGCCGCGCGTTTCAGCCGAGCGGGTGCTTGCCTGGTGCGCGGAGCGGCGCAGTTGCTTCGCCAGTGCCTTGTCGGTGCCCCGGATCGCCGCCGCCGTCGCTTCGATGGTGTCGGCCGCCGCCGGGTGGCCGTCGCGCCACAGGTCGTCGGCCTGCGAGGAGATGGCTTCTATCAGGCCCTGGGTCAGATTCTCGCGCAGGTTACCGGCGCGCAGTGCGGTGAGCAGCTCGATGAGCAGCCGCTGTTGCGTAGTCTCCCGGTGGAGCGGCGGTTCTTCGCCAAGGTTGGCCAGCACGCCCGCCGCGACACGACGCCACCCGTCCGGCCCGTTCGCGGCCCTGTTGCGCACGACTACCCGTTCCACCAGGATGGCCCGGATGCCGCATCGGCCCAGCGGCGTCAGCCGTATCCGGTAGTCGGGCTCGGCATGGGAGCTGTCGGTGAAGAGCGCCATGGGGAGCGGCGTGATCGCTGCGCCAGTTCGAGGTTCCCCAGTCCACGTCGGCCGCCCCGAAGTCGGCAAGGATCTTCATCAGCCGGGCCATGCTCTCAATAATGAAGATGCGCGCCATCGACGTGGCAGGATGGCTGGCGACGCCCAGGGATGACATCAGGCCGCCAATCTCCGGCCGCTGTTCACCCGGGAGCCGGTAGAGGAGCTCGATCAGCGGGAAGATGACGCTGTCGAACTGCTCGCCGAGCATGGTCAGCATGCCGGGCGGGATGCGCCTGCCCATAGCATCCAGCGCGCCCAGTTCCTCCTCGAACGCCTACTGCCAGCAGGACAGGAGCTGGTCGGCATCGTCTGGATCGGGCAGGCCTGGCCCTGGGGACCGCCTGGCCGGAGCGGATCGCGATGAGCCCGTTCCCGAAGGCGAACCGCCAGGGGACGTCGAGGACGGCAAGGTCTGCGGCGCTGCGGCGGCCAGAAGATCGACGAGCTCACCACCCCTACCCCGGTCCAGCGCCGCGCCTTCAAACTGCTCGACACCCTTGTCCCGCTCACCCTCACGTAGCCACTCAACCGCCGCCCGCCGCTCCAGGCATAACGGCATCATCCCTGGTCAGCAAGGCTGCGATCAACTTC
>DATJZH010000179.1:0-5625 GCA_035499215.1 Streptosporangiaceae bacterium
GCGGCGGCTGCTCGTGTCTGCTGCGCTGGCGGTACCTGTGGTCGTGCTTGCGATGGTGCCGGCGGCGCAGTTCCGCAACTGGCAGTGGCTGTCACTGACACTCGCGTCGCCGGTGGCGGTGTGGGGGGCGTGGCCGTTCCACCGCGCCGCCGTCACCAATGCCCGGCACCGCGCGGCGACCATGGACACCCTGATCTCGGCCGGGGTGAGCGCTGCCTACCTCTGGTCGTTGTACGCGCTGTTTTTCGGCAGCGCCGGGCAGCCGGGCCTGCATACCAGCTTTGCCCTGCTGGCGCACGGCGCTACGGCGGGCGCCATCTACCTCGATGTGGCCGCCGGAGTGACGGTACTGATCCTCACTGGCCGCTATTTCGAGGCCCGCGCCAAACGGCGCTCGGGCGCTGCGCTGCGGGCGCTGCTGTCGATGGGCGCAAAGGACGTCGCTGCGCTGCGCGACGGCCGCGAGGAGCTGATCCCAGTGCAGCAGCTCACGATCGGTGACCGGTTCGTGGTCCGGCCGGGGGAGAAGATCGCGACCGACGGCGTCGTCGAATCAGGCAGCTCCGCGGTCGACACCTCGATGCTCACCGGTGAGCCGGTGCCGGCCGAGGTCACGGCCGGCGACCTGGTGTCCGGTGGCACGGTGAACGCTAGCGGCAGGCTGGTGGTCCGGGCGACGCGGGTCGGTGCCGGTACCCAGCTCGCCCAGATCGGCCGGCTGGTGGCGGAAGCGCAGAGCGGCAAGGCACCGGTACAGCGGCTAGCCGACCGGGTGTCGGCGGTCTTCGTGCCGGTCGTGATCGCCGTCGCCGTCGTGACATTGCTGGCGTGGCTGGCCGCCGGGCAGCCCGCAGCGGCCGCGTCCACTGCCGCGGTCGCCGTGCTGATTATCGCCTGCCCGTGTGCGCTGGGGCTCGCCACGCCGACGGCGCTGCTTGTCGGCACGGGCCGGGGCGCCCAGCTCGGGATCGTGATCAAAGGGCCGGAGGTGCTGGAGTCCACCCGCGCCATTGACACCGTGGTGCTGGACAAGACAGGCACCATCACCAGCGGGCGGATCAGCCTGTCCGGCGTCATCGCCGCCCCCGGCGAAGACCGGCGCGAGCTGATGCGCCTTGTCGGCGCGGTCGAGCAAGCTTCCGAGCACCCGATCGCGGCGGCCATAGCCGCCGGCGCCCGCGAACGGCTCGGCGCCGGCCTGCCCGCCGTGGAGCGCTTCACCAATCACCAGGGCCGCGGCGTCGTTGGCGTCGTCGGAGCACGCGCCGTGATGGTCGGCCGCCGCAGCTGGCTGGAATCGCAGTGGGCGCAGCCGGCGGCGGCCGGTCTGGCCGCGCGGGCCGAAGAGGCCGAGGCCGCCGGCCAGACCACCGTCTACGCCGGCTGGGACGGCCGCGTCAGGGGCGTTTTCGCCGTTTCCGACACCGTCAAGCCGACCTCGGCCGACGCCATCGCCAGGCTGCGCGGCATGGGGTTGCGGCCGGTGCTGCTCACAGGCGACAACACCAGCGCAGCCCAGGCAGTGGGCGCGCAGGTCGGCATCGACGAGGTGATCGCGCAGGTGCTTCCAGCCGGCAAGGCGGACGTGGTGAAGCGGCTGCAAGGCGCTGGCCGGGTGGTCGCCATGGCTGGCGACGGCGTGAACGACGCGGCCGCGCTCGCCCAGGCTGACCTCGGACTGGCGATGGGCACCGGCACCGACGCCGCCATCGAGGCCAGCGACCTGACGCTCATCCGCGGTGACCTGCGCGCGGTGCCCGACGCGATCAGCCTGTCCCGCCGGACCCTGCGCACGATCAAGGGAAACCTGTTCTGGGCCTTCGCCTACAACGTCGCCGCGATCCCGCTCGCGGCCTTCGGGTTGCTCAACCCGCTGATCTGCGGCGCCGCGATGGCCTTCAGCTCAGTGTTCGTGGTGTCCAACAGCCTGCGGCTGCGCCGGTTCCGCCCTGCTGCCAGCCGGCCGCACACCACCGAGCAGCAGGTCCGTGCAGGTGTCAGATCTCAGTTATCGGGTTCTTCAATATTCATATTATTGACATACTCAGTGTATCGGCTTAGAGTGCGAACATGACTGGCAATGTGGCATCACAGCCGCGTGAAAGGATCGATAGCACTGTCGTTTTGCAGTCAAAGTGGATAACCCTGTACAGGGACCATCTCCTGAGTAATGGCGGTTATGAACTGGAATATTTGCGCGCCGATCGCTCAGATTCTGTCATCGTACTCGTGCGCCAAGCGGGAAAGTTCGTGCTCACTGAGCCGCAATTCCGCCCGGGGATTGACGAGCACACCCTTGACTTTCCAGGTGGCCGAATTGATGGCATCGAACCGGCGCGGTGTGCCGAGCTGACTGTATATCGGGAGCTCCAGCTTGAGGAAGATGTTCAGGTTCGCCTCGATCAGCTGACCGTGCGTCCGCTTTTCGTTGACAGTGCTTTTTCTAGCCAAAAAGTATTTGGCTTTGTCGCAGAAATCTCGGAAGATACATCCTTGCAGGGCAAGCTGTATACGACTAGCGAGCTCATGGAACAACTACAGTGCTTGCAGTGCCGAGCTATGCTGCTTGAATGGCGCTACCGTACCGGCAACTGAGTATTTCCGCCCATTATCCAGCGGGCCTGGGCCTTGCCGGTGGCGATAATTTCTGCTAATTCTATCCCGTATCCGGAAAGTTCCGCTGTCGTTTGCGTGATCATGTCCTATCGTCACCGCGGGGGCAACTGCGGGCGCAGCGGCCGCCCCGCCGCGGGTGAGACCTGGCCATTGCGAGGAGCGCATCGGCTGAGTGGAAGCCGTAGGCGCGTCTGGTGAGCAGCCGCGGGTCGGGCGTTTGTGGCCTCGCCGGGAGCGTTGCTGACGCGGGTTCAAGGGTGTTCCAGATGAGCTGCCGGACGCCTTTGAGGGTCTCGGCAAGCCTGGAGAAGTCCGGGATCTTCGAGCGGTATCGGTGTGTCGCAGCCGGAGGGATCCGCAACGCCTTGAGGAGGCGGCGCGGATCTGCAGCGGTCGAAGCGTGAGCGTGCTGTTGCCGCTGCCTAGAAGCCCGGCCGGCGAGCCCGGGTTGCCGCCGATGGTTTCACCCGGGCGCGCGGTTGCGGTCGTCAGGCTTGCTCGCGGGCTGCCTGACCGGGTCCCGCGTCGTGGGGGTGGCCGTCTTGCCGGCCGGCAACTCGGGCGGCTGCGCTGGTCCCGCGTGCTGCGGCGTGCGGGCGAGCAGGTTGATGCGGTCACCGGGGGCCAGGGTGATGCCGGGGTCGGGGTCTCGCAGTTCGCGGTTGCGGAGGACCGAGACGGGGATGGCGCCGGGGGGCCAGATGATGGTGCCGAGCGTCTTGCCGGTGGCGGGTGAGCTGTCCTGGATGGTGATCTCGAGGACCTGGTAGCCGGACAGCGGGGCGGGCGGCGCCGGGGAGGCTTCCGGTTGTGGCCGGGCCGCGGCGGCCGTCTGTGGCCGGGCGGTCTGCGGCGGGGGGGCGCCGCCGATCTCGCGGGCCACCGTGCGGAGCACGCTGGCGGCGGTGATCCAGCCCTGCACCTGGCCGCGGTCGCCGGAGACCACCGGCAGCCCGTCGCGGCCGTCGGCCTGGAGCTGGCGCAGCGCCCGGCCGAGGGACTCGCCGGCGGGCACGGCCTGCCGGCCGGTCTGGCAGGTGACGGGGCCGGGCAGCGGCGCCAGGCCGGGGGTCGCCGGGCCGCCGCCGTCAGGGCCGCCCGCGACGGGGAGCGGCTGCGGGAACGGGCGCATCGCGTCGGCGGCGGTCAGGTCGCCGAACGGCCGCCAGGGCGCGGCGCGGTCGACGTCGTAGCCGCGGCGCAGCAGCCTGGTGGTGTAGATGGTGCCGTAGCTCAGCGCCCGCGAGGTGGCGGTGGCGATGGCGACGGCGAGCATCACCGGCAGGGTGAGGGTGAAGTCGCCGGTCATCTCGACCACGCTGGCCACCGACGTCAGCGGGGCCCGCGCGGCGGAGGCGAACACCGCTCCCATCGCCACGACCGCGTACAGGGCGGGCTGGCCGGCGCCGGGGCCGAGGGCATGGTCGGCGATCTCGCCGAAGGCCATCCCGGAGGTGACGCCGATGAACAGCGACGGCGCGAACACCCCGCCGGACCCGCCGATGCCCAGGGTCAGGCTGCAGGCGAGGATCTTCCCGGCGGCCAGCACGAGCAGGAACCACAGCACGTAGCTGCCGGCGACGGCCTTGTACATGACCGGGTAGCCGACGCCGTACATCTGCGGCAGGGCCAGCAGCACCAGGCCCAGGGCGATTCCGCCGACGGCCGGCCGGGCCCACTCCGGCCGGTTCTTCCACCCGGCATCCCAGAGGTCTTCCATCTTGTAGACCACGGTCTTGAACGTCAGCGCGACCAGCGCGGCGAGCACGGCCAGGACCGCGATGAGCAGGTAGTCGGCCGGGTGGTGCAGCGCGATGCCGGCCGGGAATCCGTGCAGGAACGGCCTGCTGCCCAGGAACGGGATCGCGACCGCGTCGGCGACCATCGCCGACAGCATCACGGTGAACAGCGCCTCGACGGAGAACTCCCGCAAGATGATCTCGACGCCGAAGAACACGCCGGTGATCGGCGCGTTGAAGGTCGCCGCGATGCCGCCGCCCGCGCCGCAGGCGACCAGGATCCGCATCCGGTTCTGCGGCATCTTAAGCCACTGGCCCAGGCCGGAGGCCAGCGCGGAGCCGATCTGCACGATCGGGCCCTCCCGGCCGACCGACCCGCCGGCCCCGATGCAGACCGCTGAGGCCACCGCCTTGACCCCGGCGACCTGCGGCCGGATCCGGCCGCCGTTCTCCGCGACCGCGATCATCACCTCGGGGGCGCCGTGGCCGCGCGCCTCCCGGGCGTACCGGTAGATCAGCGGCCCGTAGACCAGGCCGCCGATCACCGGGATCACCACGAAGAACCCCAGCCCCAGCCACGGCAGATGCGAACTGCCCACGTAGCCGTCCTGGCCGAACTGGACGTGCCCGGTGGCCAGCCAGGTGAAGAAGTAGATCAGATAGCGGAACACCACCGCGCCCAGCCCGGACCCGGCGCCCACCAGCACGCCGATGACGAACAGCCCGGCCCGCGAGCCCTGCGCCCAGCCGGCCGCCGCGGCGGTCCGCGGCCATGTCCCCGGCGGCGCGCCGGCCGCCGCGTCCGTCATGGCCGTCGCTCGGTGCTGGCGCGGGCTGGCTCCCGCTTCATCCCGGCGGGCGGCGCGTCCGCCGGATCCGCCGGCCACTGGCTGTCGGGGATCTCCCCGGCCGCCGCGGCGAACGCCTCCAGCGCGGCGGCCACCGCGCGCTGCTGCGCCGCCGGCAGCCGGGCCAGGATCCCGGCGATCAGCGCCCGCCGGCGCGCGGTGGCCTGATCCACCACCTGCCGCCCGGCGGCCGTGACCGACACCTGCACCGCCCGGCGGTCCGCCTGGGCGCGGTGCCGCCGGATCAGGCCCTTGCGCAGCAGCCGGTCGCACATCCGCCCCGCCGTCGACGGCGTGACATCCAGCGCCCCGGCCAGGTCGACGAGCCGCTGCGGGCCGCGGGAGGCGAGCACCACCAGCGCCCGGTACTGGGCGATCGTGGTGTCCTCCGCGGCCGCGCCCAGCGACCTGGTCGCCACGTC
>DATJZH010000180.1:0-13409 GCA_035499215.1 Streptosporangiaceae bacterium
ACGAAGCTGTGGGTCCCCGTCGCCGTAGTGTTCCTGCTCATCGGATTGTTCTTCGGGATCCGCCGGGGCCTCCGGCATCTGGGCGACACCGAATTCCATACCCGGCTGCACAACATCAGGGGACTGCACCGCTGGTTCTAGCAGCAGCCAGTGCGCTGCGGGCGGCGAGGCCAGACATGCGTCGGCGCGGGCCCGCACGTCCTGGCAACGTCCTGGCGAGCCGGTCATGCCGCAGGGACCGGCATGACCGGGCTCCTGCTGCTCGCCCGGATCCACTCGTCGATCCGGGCAAGCAGCCGCGTGCTGACATCCGCGGGAGCTACTGAGCCGCGGACCGACATCCGCGCGAGCTCCGCGAGCTCGGCATCGGACATGCCGTGCGCCCGCCTGGCCAGCTCGTACTGAGCGGTGAGCCGCCGGCCGAACAGCAGCGGGTCGTCGGCGCCAAGCGCGACGCCGACGCCGGCGTCGAGCAGCGCAGGCAGCGGGACGTCGGCCGGCCCGGCGGCGACCCCGAGGGCAACGTTGGACGTCGGGCAGATTTCGAGAGTGACGCCGGCGGCGGCTATTCGTTGCGTCAGATGCTTGTCCGCCGCGGCGGCGACGCCGTGGCCGATGCGATTGGCGTGCAGCTCGTCCAGGCAGGCCCGGACGCTGGCGGGGCCTGCCAGCTCGCCGCCGTGCGGGACGGCCAGCAGTCCGGCCCGCGCGGCGATCCGGAAGGCCGGCGCGAAATCGGCCGCGGCCCCCCGGCGCTCGTCATTGGACAGGCCGAAGCCGATCACGCCGCGCCCGGCGTACCTGGCGGCGAGCCGGGCGAGCGTCCGTGCCTCGAGCGGGTGCTTGGTGCGATTGGCCGCGACGATGATGCCGATTCCGACCCCGGTCGCGGCCGCGGCCGCCGCCGCCGCGTCGAGCACCAGCTCCACCGCGGCCGTCAGGCCGCCGAACCGGCTCGCGTACCCGGACGGGTCCACCTGCAGCTCCAGCCAGCCTGACCCCTCAGCCCGGTCATCCTCAGCCGCCTCGCGCAGCAGGCGGTGCACGTCCGCCTCGGTGCGGATGACGGAGCGGGCGATGTCATAGAGCCGCTGGAACCGGAACCAGCCGCGCTCGTCGGTGCCCTGCAGCCGCGGCGGCCAGTCCGCGACGAGGGCCTCGGGCAGGTGCGCGCCGTGCTGCCTGGCCAGGTCGACCAGCGTGCTGTGCCGCATGGAGCCGGTGAGATGCAGGTGCAGGTGCGCCTTCGGGAGATGCTGCAGCGGCCGGGTCATCTGCACAGTCTGGCAGCCCGGCGGAGCCGGCGGGCTGCCAGGCTCAGCGGGCCTGCTCGAGCAGCTTGCCGAGCCGGGTGACCCCCTCCTCGAGATCGGCGTCGCCGAGCGCGCAGGACAGCCGGAAGTAGCCGGGGGTGCCGAAGGCCTCGCCGGGCACCACGGCGACGTCGGCCTCGTCGAGCAGCAGCTCGGCGAGTTCCACCGAGGTCTGCGGCCGGGCGCCCGCGAGCTGCCGGCCAAGGAGTCCCCTGACCGACGGGTAGCAGTAGAACGCGCCGGCGGGCAGCGGGCAGAGCACTCCGGGCACCTCGTTCAGCAGGCGCGTCATGAGCAGACGGCGCCGGTCGAACGCCGCCCGCATCGCCGCGACCGCGGACAGGTCGCCGGACACCGCGGCAAGCGCGGCGGCCTGAGCCACGTTGCACACGTTGGACGTGGCGTGCGACTGCAGGCTGGCGGCAGCCTTGACCACGTCCGCGGGGCCGATCATCCAGCCGACCCGCCAGCCGGTCATCGCGTAGGTCTTCGCGACGCCGTTCAGGACGACGCAGCGGTCGGCTATCTCCGGCGCCGCCACGGGCATCGAGACGAACCTGGCGTCGCCGTAGACCAGGTGCTCGTAGATCTCGTCGGTGACCACCCAGATGCCCTTCGCCGCAGCCCAGCGGCCGATCTGCGCGACCTGATCCGGCGGGTAGACCGCGCCTGTCGGGTTGGACGGCGAGACGAACACGAGCATCTTGGTCGCCGCGGTGCGGTGCGCCTCCAGCTGCTCGACGGACGCCAGGTAACCCGACTGCTCGTCGGTCGCCACGGGGACCGGCTTGCCGCCCGCCAGCGCGATGGACTCCGGGTAGGTCGTCCAGTAGGGCGTGGGCAGGAGCACCTCGTCGCCGGGGTCAAGCAGCGTGGCGAATGCCTCGTACACGGCATGCTTGCCGCCGTTGGTGATCAGGACCTGGCCAGCGGAGACCTGGAGCCCGGAGTCCCTGGCGGTCTTGGCCGCCACGGCCTCGCGCAGCTCCGGCAGGCCCGCCGCGGGCGTGTAATGGTGGAACTTGGGCACGGCGCAGGCGCGGGCTGCCGCCTCGACGATGTAGCCGGGCGTCGGGAAGTCCGGCTCGCCGGCGCCGAAGCCGATGACCGGCCTGCCCGCCGCCTTGAGCGCCTTGGCCTTGGCGTCGACGGCCAGCGTCGCCGACTCGGTGATGCCGGCCACCCGGGCAGAGATTCTGTGCTGCGGGGAACTCATGAGGTCTATCGTGGCACCTTCCGGGGACGCGGGTGGCATCCCGGCCCCCTTGCCGCCCGCTGAATGCGGATTTGGCTGCGGGTTCGACGGCGGGGCCGCCGGCAACGTACACTTCAGCATCTGGTGGCCGTCCACCCAGGTGGCCGGTGCATGCCCGCACCGGCCTGGCCCGTGCGGACCTGACAGGACGGCACTGATAGGGCAGTAGCTCAACTGGCTAGAGTCCCGGTCTCCAAAACCGGCGGTTGGGGGTTCGAGTCCCTCCTGCCCTGCGAGTGCGGCCCGTGAACCCAGCGGGCAGGTGGCGGCGTCAGCCGGCAAGTGATCAGCGCTGCTCAGGTGAGGACATGGCAACTCAGACACGTGGCTCGGCCGCAGAGAAGTCGCCAAAGCCCGGTCGGCCGCAGGTGCGGGAGCGAACGACGCCTGCGCTGTTCCTCCGGCAGGTCGTCGCCGAGCTGCGCAAGGTCATCTGGCCGACCCGCAAGGAGCTTGTCACCTACACGACAGTCGCGCTCGTGTTCATCCTGGTCATGGTGGCGATCGTGACCAGCCTGGACTATGGCTTCACGAAGCTGGTGTTTGCCGTCTTCGGCTGAGGATCTGCACCGGCTTGATGACGCACCCATGCGCCGAGCGTGGCAGCATGATCACAAGACGTCTGTGCGCGGTCAGCAGTGGCCCGCCGTCAGCACCGGCGGCAGCGCGTGCGCAAGAGCGGAGAGAAAGAGTTACCGTGTCCGAGTCCGAACTGCAGGTCGGCCAACAGTCGGCCGAGCGTCCCATCGACGGCGAGCCCGGCGCTGCTGGCGCGCCGACTGAAGCCGCGGCTGCGGCCGACGGCACCGACGCCGGTGACCCCGGCGCGGCCGCCGCTGGCGCGGCAGCTGACGCGCTGCCCGTCCGGGCCGCAGCTGGCGAGCCTGACGGCGCCGCGGCCGCCGGGGGCGAAGCCGGCGACGGCGCGGCCGGCGAGGAGAAGGCCGATCCCGTCACCACGTTCAAGTCCCAGCTGCGGCTGCTTCCCGGTGACTGGTATGTCGTGCATTCCTACGCCGGCTACGAGAACCGGGTCAGGACGAACCTGGAGAGCCGCACCCAGTCACTCAACATGGAGGACTACATCTACCAGATCGAGGTCCCCACGCATGAGGTGATCGAGATCAAGGGCGGCAAGCGGCAGCAGGTCCAGGAGAAAGTGCTGCCCGGCTACATCCTCGTCCGGATGGACCTCACCGACGAATCCTGGGCGGCGGTGCGGAACACCCCCGGCGTCACCGGCTTCGTGGGCCTGTCCAGCAGGCCGTCGCCGCTCAGCCTGGATGAGGTCGCGACCCTGCTCGCGCCGGTGCCCGAGGAGAAGGCGATCAAGAAGGCCGAGACCATGCGGGCCGCCGCGGTGGACTTCGAGGTCGGCCAGTCCGTTACTGTCATGGACGGCCCGTTCGCCACCCTTCCGGCGACCGTGAGCGAGATCAATCCCGATACCCAGAAGCTCAAGGTGCTCGTGTCCATCTTCGGGCGCGAGACGCCGGTCGAGCTCTCCTTCGATCAGGTAAGCAAGATCTGACGCCGGTGATCCGGCTGATCCGCCGCCGGACATGACCCGAGTGAACACAGTTAGGTAAGGACTGCAGACCGATGCCTCCGAGGAAGAAGAAGGTTGCTGCGCTCGTCAAGGTGCAGCTGAACGCAGGACAGGCCACCCCGGCTCCGCCGGTCGGCACCGCGCTTGGCCCGCACGGCGTCAACATCATGGATTTCGTCAAGCAGTACAACGCTGCCACGGACTCCCAGCGCGGCAACGTGATCCCGGTGGAGATCACCATCTACGAGGACAGGTCGTTCTCCTTCATCACCAAGACGCCGCCGGCGCCTGAGCTGATCAAGAAGGCGGCCGGGGTGCAGAAAGGCAGCGCCGAGCCGCACAAGGCGAAGGCCGGGTCGATGACCCGGGCCCAGATCCGCGAGATCGCCCAGGCCAAGATGCCCGACCTGAACGCCAACAGCGTGGAAGCCGCCGAGAAGATCATCGCCGGGACCGCGCGCTCGATGGGCATCACCGTCGAGGGCTGATGGCCGCGGGCGCCACAACGCCCGCGGCATGGGGCGCGCCGGTGGCAGACGCCGCATGAGACCTGCGGCATAAGAGCCGCCTGCCCGGCGTTACCAGGCAGGCAGGGATCGGCCGGGCCGGATGGGCCCGGCCAGTGGCAGGGCCAGCGCTGGTCCGGTGACCACGAACTCCGCAGCGAAAGATGGAGACGCGAAAATGAAGCGCAGCAAGGCATATCGCAAGGCCGAAGAGCTGGTGGAGCCGGCTCATCTGCACAGCCCTGCCGAGGCGGTGGAGCTGGCAAGGAAGACCTCTACCACCAGATTCGACCCGACCGTCGAGGTGGCGCTGCGGCTTGGCGTTGACCCGCGCAGGGCTGACCAGATGGTCCGGGGCACCGTCAACCTGCCGCACGGCACCGGCAAGACCGCGCGCGTGCTGGTGTTCGCGACCGGTGAGCGCGCGGACGAGGCCCGCGCCGCTGGCGCCGACTATGTGGGCGCCGATGACCTGATCGAGCGGATCCAGGGCGGGTTCCTCGATTTCGATGCCGTGGTCGCCACGCCGGATCTGATGGGCAAGGTCGGACGGCTCGGCCGGGTACTGGGCCCGCGCGGCCTGATGCCGAATCCGAAGACCGGCACGGTTACGGTCAACGTCGGCAAGGCGGTGTCCGACATCAAGGCCGGCAAGATCGAGTTCCGGGTTGACCGGCATGGCAATCTGCACTTCGTGATCGGCAAGGCGTCTTTTGCCGACCGGGCGCTGGTGGAGAACTACGCGGCCGCGATCGAGGAGGTCATCCGGCTCAAGCCGTCGGCGGCCAAGGGACGCTACCTGAAGAAGGTCACGGTCACCACCACGATGGGGCCGGGCATCCAGGTCGACCCGAACATGACCCGCGGCATTGCGGACGAGCTCGCCGACGCGGCCGCACGCTAGCCGGGCTCCGGCCTGCGGCGCCGCGGTCGCGGACCTCCGGCAGAGAACGCCGTGATCACGACATTCTCCGGCCCGGACTTCGATGGGCGCGGCTTCCGGCCCGGCCTGCGCGGCGGCGATCGGATTTGGCGGCCGGGCCGGCGGCCGCGTAACCTGAATGCCTGCCAAAGACCGTCGGCTGCCGCCGCGCACTCAGCGTGGCGGCCGAAGGCCCGCGACGAGCGGGCGGCCCGCGCAGGTGACTGAGCTCGACCGCGGGCCCGCAGCAGTGCTGCCGGGCGCCGGTCACGCCCCGTGCGCCAGCGCCGGGGCGTTCGTCTTTCCCGGGCCTTCGCCGACTCCGGATGAAGCCGGGAATGCCCGCCCAGCGCGGCTGTCCCGGAACGAGAAGGGAGGCCCATGGCGAGGGCGGAGAAGGTGACGGCGGTCGCCGAGCTGACAGAGCGTTTCCAGGTCTCGGCAGGCGCGGTGCTGACCCAGTACCGCGGCCTTTCCGTGGCCCAGCTCGGCGAGCTGCGCCGGTCACTCGGCGAGCACGCGACGTTCTCGGTGGTGAAGAACACGCTGACCAAGATCGCCGCGAATGAGGCGGGCGTCGGCGCTGACCTTACCCAGATGCTGACTGGCCCCTCGGCGATCGCGTTCGTCTCCGGCGATGTCGTCGAGGCGGCCAAGGGCCTGCGCGACTTCGCCAGGGCGAACCCGGTCCTGGTGATCAAGGGCGGCGTTCTGGACGGCAAGACGCTGACCCCTGAGGAGATCGTCAGGCTCGCCGACCTCGAACCGCGCGAGGTGCTGCTGGCCAAGCTGGCGGGCGCCATGAAGGCGTCGCTGTCCGGCGCGGCCGCGACCTTCGCCGCGCTGCCGGTTCAGATGGCCCGGCTGGCAGCCGCGCTCGAGGAGAAGCGGTCGGCGGAGGGCGGCGGACAGGCCGCCAGCGAAACGTAAGCACACGTAAACGCAGGTACACGGAGGAAGCAGCACATGGCGAAGCTCAGCACTGACGAACTGCTCGACGCGTTCAGGGAGATGACGCTGATCGAGCTCTCTGAGTTCGTGAAGCAGTTCGAGGACACTTTCGACGTCAAGGCCGCGGCGCCCGCCGCGGTTGCCGTAGCCCCGGCCGGCGCGGCGGCCGGCGGCGCCGAGGAAGTCGAGGAGCAGGACGAGTTCGATGTCGTACTGGAGGCCGCCGGCGACAAGAAGATCCAGGTCATCAAGGAAGTCCGGAGCCTGACGAGCCTCGGGCTCAAGGAAGCCAAGGACCTGGTCGACGGCGCGCCCAAGCCCGTACTCGAACGAGTCAACAAGGAGAACGCGGACAAGGCCAGGGCTGCCCTCGAGGGCGCCGGGGCGACCGTCACGGTCAAGTAGGCACTCAGCGCCGGTCAGCGCCAGTCAGCGGTCAGGCTCCGCCCGCCCCGCCACCGGCCGGGCGGGCGGGGCTTGCCCGGCCGGTGGCGGGGGCGGGCCCGGGACCTGGGACGGAAAGAAAACGTGGGTTTTTTTGTCCCCCCGGCTAGACTGGGCGAAACCTCGCTCGGCCTGTGACGTTCGTCACCTGCATCCAGTTGGCGACTCTGGGCCGTGCGGGCTTGACGTTTCCCTGCGCAGGAGCAATGCTGCGTTGCAACGTGAATCGCATAGTGGCCTACACTTGACTAGCAGTGTGTCGTTCGACTACACTGCAAATTTGCGCTGCATCCAACTCGTTCTCGGCAACCTCGAACCCTCGCGGCGTGTCCGGAGGGCGTTTTGCATGCGCGCGGTGACCGTCCGCCACAAGCTTGGAAGGACCCCTGTTGGCAGCCTCGCGCAGCGCCTCAGCTACTGCTTCTGGTCCACGTCGTGTCTCATTCGCTCGCATCAAGGAACCGCTTGAGGTACCGAGCCTCCTCGCCCTGCAGACCGAGTCGTTCGACTGGCTGCTGGGCAACGAGCGCTGGCGTACCCGGCTAGAGGCAGATAAAACCGCCGGGCACAAGGACCTCCCGGAGCAGTCCGGCCTCGAGGAGATCTTCGAGGAGATCAGCCCGATCGAGGACTTCACCGGGACCATGTCCCTGTCGTTCCGGGACCACCGGTTCGAGCCTCCGAAGTACACCGCCGAGGAGTGCAAAGAGAAGGACATGACGTACTCCGCCCCGATGTTCGTCACGGCGGAGTTCATCAACAACAGCACCGGCGAGATCAAGAGCCAGACCGTCTTCATGGGCGACTTCCCGCTCATGTCCCCGAAGGGCACCTTCATCATCAACGGGACCGAGCGTGTCGTGGTCTCGCAGCTGGTGCGGTCGCCGGGCGTCTACTTCGACCGTCAGGTCGACAAGACCTCGGACAAGGACATCTACAGCTGCAAGGTCATCCCGTCCCGCGGTGCCTGGCTCGAGTTCGAGATTGACAAGCGGGACAGCGTCGGCGTGCGGATCGACCGCAAGCGCAAGCAGAGCGTCACCGTGCTGCTGAAGGCGCTCGGCTGGGATGAGGCCAGGATCCTTGAGCGGTTCGGCGCCTTTGAGTCGATGCGGGCCACCCTGGAGAAGGACCACACCACCGGCCAGGACGATGCCCTGCTGGACATCTACCGCAAGCTGCGGCCCGGTGAGCCGCCGACACGGGAGTCGGCCCAGGCCCTGCTGGAGAACCTGTACTTCAACCCGAAGCGGTATGACCTGGCCAAGGTCGGCCGGTACAAGGTGAACAAGAAGCTCGGCCTCAGCCTGCCCATCAGCCAGGGCACCCTCACCGAGGACGACATCGTCGCCACGATCGAGTATCTCGTCCGGCTGCACGTCGGCGAGGACGAGATGAAGTCCGGCGCGAGCGTGGTGCCCGTCGAGACCGACGACATCGATCACTTCGGCAACAGGCGGCTGCGCACGGTCGGCGAGCTGATCCAGAACCAGGTCAGGCTCGGGCTGGCGCGGATGGAGCGCGTGGTCCGGGAGCGGATGACGACGCAGGACGTGGAGGCGATCACGCCGCAGACACTGATCAACATCCGCCCGGTGGTCGCGTCCATCAAGGAGTTCTTCGGCACCAGCCAGCTCTCCCAGTTCATGGACCAGACCAACCCGCTGGCCGGCCTGACGCACAAGCGGCGGCTGTCCGCGCTTGGCCCTGGCGGCCTGTCCAGGGAACGGGCCGGATTCGAGGTCCGCGACGTGCACCCCTCCCATTACGGCCGGATGTGCCCGATCGAGACGCCAGAAGGCCCGAACATCGGCCTGATCGGCTCGCTGTCCTCCTACGGGCGGGTCAATGCGTTCGGATTCGTCGAGACGCCGTACCGCAAGGTGACGGCCGGCAAGGTGACCAGCCAGGTGGACTACCTGACCGCCGACGAGGAAGACCGGCACGTCATCGCGCAGGCCAACACGCCCATCGACAGCGACGGCACGTTCGCGGAGGACCGGGTGCTGGTCCGCCGGAAGGGCGGCGAGACCGACGACATCAATCCCGATGACGTGGACTACATCGACGTCTCGCCCCGCCAGATGGTGTCGGTCGCCACGGCGATGATCCCGTTCCTCGAGCACGACGACGCCAACCGCGCGCTGATGGGCTCCAACATGCAGCGCCAGTCAGTCCCGCTGCTGCGCAGCGAGGCTCCGCTGGTCGGCACCGGCATGGAGTACCGGGCAGCGGTCGACGCCGGCGACGTGATCGTGGCGGAGAAGCCCGGCGTGGTGGAGCAGGTGAGCGCTGACTTCGTCACCGTCGCGAACGACGACGGCACCAGGAGCACCTACCTGGTCGCCAAGTTCCGCCGGTCCAACCAGGGCACCTGCTACAACCAGAAGCCCGTCGCGATCGAGGGCGAGCGGGTCGAGGTCGGCCAGGTCATCGCCGACGGCCCGTGCACCGACCACGGGGAGATGGCCCTCGGCAGGAACCTGCTCGTCGCCTTCATGCCGTGGGAAGGCCACAACTACGAGGACGCGATCATCCTGTCCCAGCGGCTGGTCCAGGACGACGTGCTCTCCTCGATTCACATCGAGGAGCACGAGGTCGACGCGAGGGACACCAAGCTCGGCCCGGAGGAGATCACCCGGGACATCCCGAACGTCTCCGAGGAGGTCCTGGCGGATCTCGATGACCGCGGCATCATCAGGATCGGCGCTGAGGTCATCACCGGCGACATCCTGGTCGGCAAGGTCACGCCCAAAGGCGAGACCGAGCTGACGCCCGAGGAGCGGCTGCTGCGGGCGATCTTCGGTGAGAAGGCCCGCGAGGTCCGCGACACCTCCCTGAAGGTGCCGCACGGCGAGTCCGGCAAGGTCATCGGCGTGCGCGTGTTCACCAGGGAGGATGGCGACGAGCTGCCGCCGGGCGTGAACGAGCTGGTGCGGGTGTACGTCGCGGCCAAGCGGAAGATCACCGACGGCGACAAGCTGGCGGGCCGGCACGGCAACAAGGGCGTTATCGCGAAGATCCTGCCGATCGAGGATATGCCGTTCCTCGAGGACGGCACGCCCGTCGACATCGTCCTGAACCCGCTCGGCGTGCCCGGCCGGATGAACGTGGGCCAGGTGCTGGAAACGCACCTGGGCTGGGTCGCCAGCTCGGGCTGGCAGGTCGACGGCGAGGACGCGGACTGGAAGAAGCGGCTCGCCCAGATCGGGGCAGACGCGGCAGCGTCGGGCACCCCGGTGGCCACGCCGGTGTTCGATGGCGCCCGCGAGGAGGAGATCACCGGCCTGCTCGGCAGCACGCTGCCGAACCGGGACGGCAACCGCCTCGTCGGCGCCAGCGGCAAGGCCCGCCTGCTCGACGGCCGGACCGGTGAGCCGTTCAAGGAGCCGATCTCGGTCGGCTACATCTACATACTCAAGCTGCTGCACCTGGTCGATGACAAGATTCACGCCCGCTCGACCGGCCCGTACTCGATGATCACCCAGCAGCCGCTCGGCGGGAAAGCGCAATTCGGCGGTCAGCGGTTCGGTGAGATGGAGGTCTGGGCGCTGGAGGCTTACGGCGCCGCTTATGCACTGCAGGAGCTGCTGACCATCAAGTCCGACGACATCCTCGGCCGGGTCAAGGTCTACGAGGCCATCGTCAAGGGCGAGAACATCCCCGAGCCCGGCATACCTGAGTCGTTCAAGGTGCTGATCAAGGAGATGCAGTCGCTCTGCCTGAACGTGGAAGTGCTCTCCAGCGACGGCGCGGCCATCGAGATGCGTGACACCGATGAGGACGTCTTCCGCGCAGCGGAAGAACTCGGCATAGACCTGTCCCGGCGTGAGCCGAGCAGCGTCGAAGAGGTCTGATCCTATCTACCCCAGGGGACGAAACACGTGCTAGACGTCAACTTTTTTGACGACCTGCGGATTGGCCTCGCCACGGCCGATGACATCAGGACGTGGTCGCACGGCGAGGTGAAGAAGCCGGAGACCATCAACTACCGGACGCTCAAGCCCGAGAAGGACGGGCTCTTCTGCGAGAAGATCTTCGGCCCGACCCGGGACTGGGAGTGCTACTGCGGCAAGTACAAGCGAGTCCGGTTCAAGGGAATCATCTGCGAGCGCTGCGGCGTCGAGGTCACCAGGGCCAAGGTGCGGCGGGAGCGGATGGGCCACATCGAGCTGGCCGCCCCGGTGACCCACATCTGGTACTTCAAGGGCGTGCCCAGCCGCCTCGGCTATCTGCTTGACCTGGCGCCGAAGGACCTGGAAAAGGTGATCTACTTCGCCGCCTACATGATCACGTACGTCGACGACGAGTCGCGCGACCGCGACCTGCCCTCGCTTGAGGCGAAGATCACCGTCGAGAAGGGCCAGCTGGAGCAGCGCCGCGACGCTGACATCGAGGCCCGTCAGGGCAAGCTGGAAAAGGACCTCGCCGAGCTGGAGGCCGCGGGCGCCAAGGGCGACGCGCGCCGTAAGGTGCGGGAGAGCTCTGACCGGGAATGCCGGCAGATCCGTGACCGCGCGCAGCGGGAGATCGACAGGATCGAGGAGGTGTGGAACCGGTTCCGCGCCCTGAAGGTCCAGGACCTCGAGGGCGACGAGCTGCTCTACCGCGAGATGCGGGACAGGTTCGGCCGTTACTTCCGTGGCGGCATGGGCGCCCAGGCCATCCAGGAGCGGGTCGGCAGCTTCGACCTCGAGGCTGAGGCAGCGAACCTGCGGGAGATCATCCGGACCGGCAAGGGCCAGCGCAAGGCCCGCGCGCTCAAGCGGCTCAAGGTCGTCTCGGCGTTCCTGAACACCACCAACAGCCCGCTCGGCATGGTGCTGGACTGCATCCCGGTGATCCCGCCGGACCTGCGGCCGATGGTGCAGCTGGACGGCGGCCGGTTCGCCACCTCGGACCTGAACGACCTGTACCGGCGGGTCATCAACAGGAACAACCGGCTCAAGCGGCTGCTGGACCTCGGCGCGCCCGAGATCATCGTCAACAACGAGAAGCGGATGCTGCAGGAGGCCGTGGACTCGCTGTTCGACAACGGCCGCCGCGGCCGGCCGGTGACCGGCCCTGGTAACCGGCCGCTCAAGTCGCTGTCGGACATGCTCAAGGGCAAGCAGGGCCGGTTCCGGCAGAACCTGCTCGGCAAGCGCGTCGACTACTCCGGCCGCAGCGTCATCGTGGTGGGCCCGCAGCTGAAGCTGCACCAGTGCGGCCTGCCCAAGGAGATGGCCGTCGAGCTGTTCAAGCCGTTCGTGATGAAGCGCCTGGTCGACCTGAACCACGCGCAGAACATCAAGTCGGCCAAGCGGATGGTGGAGCGCGCCCGGCCGGTGGTCTGGGATGTCCTGGAAGAGGTGATCACCGAGCACCCGGTGCTGCTGAACCGTGCGCCGACGCTGCACCGCCTCGGTATCCAGGCGTTCGAGCCGCAGCTGGTCGAGGGCAAGGCCATCCAGATCCACCCGCTGGTCTGCACGGCGTTCAACGCGGACTTCGACGGCGACCAGATGGCCGTGCACGTGCCGCTGTCGGCCGAGGCGCAGGCCGAGGCCAGGATCCTGATGCTGTCCACCAACAACATCCTCAAGCCGGCCGACGGCAAGCCGGTGACCATGCCGACCCAGGACATGGTCATCGGGATCTACTGCCTGACCAGGGAAGCGGCGGGCGCGCCTGGCGAGGGGCGGACGTTCAGCGGCCTGTCCGAGATGCTGATGGCCTACGATCGGGGCGAGCTCGACCTGCAGGCGAAGATCGACGTGCGGCTGCGGGATGTCGCCCCGCCGGCCGGGTTCACCGCGCTCGAGGGCTGGTCACCGGGCCAGCCGCTGCGGCTGACCACGACGCTCGGCCGCTGCCTGTTCAACGAGACGCTGCCGGGTGACTACCCCTTCGTGAACTACGAGGTGGCCAAGAAGCAGCTGTCGACGATCGTCAACGAGCTAGCCGAGACCTACCCGAAGGTCGAGGTGGCGGCCGCGCTGGACAAGCTCAAGGACGCGGGCTTTCACTGGGCCACCAGGGCCGGGGTCACGATCGCGATCGAGGATGTCGTCGCGCCGCCGGACAAGCAGACGATCCTGGACACCTACGAGAAGCGAGCCGACAAGGTTCAGCGCGAGTACGAGCGCGGCCTGATCACCGACGATGAGCGCCGTCAGGAGCTGATCGAGATCTGGACGCACGCGACCGCGGACGTGGCGCAGGACATGGAATCCGCCTTCCCCGAGACCAATCCGGTCTGGATGATGGTGAACTCCGGCGCGCGCGGGAACCCGATGCAGGTCCGGCAGATCGCCGGCATGCGCGGACTGGTCTCCAACCCCAAGGGCGAGACCATCCCGCGGCCGATCAAGTCCAGCTTCCGCGAGGGCCTGTCGGTGGTGGAGTACTTCATCTCCACTCACGGTGCCCGCAAGGGCCTGGCGGACACCGCACTGCGCACGGCCGACTCCGGGTACCTCACCCGGCG
>DATJZH010000181.1:0-2325 GCA_035499215.1 Streptosporangiaceae bacterium
GAGCCGGCGTATACCTGGGTGAACAGCCAGAACAGCACGGACTGGAACCCGATCACGACCATCGCCGAGGCCGCGACCAGCGTGTCGACGTCGAAGGTCACGCTGCCGATGCTGAACGGGTGCGGTGCCACCAGGGCGCCGATGATCAGGCCCGCGATGAGCAGGGCCAGGCCGGGCAGGAAAAACAGCCAGCGCGGGCTGAACAGCAGCAGGAAGCGCAGGTGCCGCCAGCCGTCCCGCCAGGAGCGCAGGTGCGGCGGCCGGGTCCGGCCGTCCTTGGACAGGGTGGTGGGCACCTCGGTCACGCGCTGGCCGGCCAGGGTCGCCTTGACCACCATCTCGCTGGCGAACTCCATCCCGGTCGCCTGCAGGTTCAGCGCCATCACGCTGTCCCGGTTGAAGCCGCGCAGGCCGCAGTGGAAGTCGCCGATCTTGCTGCGGAAGAAGAGCCGGCCGATGAAGCTGAGCACCGGGTTGCCGAGGTACTTGTGCAGCGGGGGCATCGCACCCGGCTCGATCCCGCCCTGGAACCGGTTGCCCATCACCAGGTCCGCGCCCTGGCGCAGTTCGTTAACAAACGGCATCAGGTGAGTGAAGTCGTAGCTGTCGTCGGCGTCTGCCATGATCACGTACCTGCCGCGGGCGGCGGCGATGCCGCCCATCAGCGCGTTGCCGTAGCCCTTGTCCCTGATCGGCACGACCCGGGCTCCGGCGTCGGCGGCCAGCCGCTGGCTGCCGTCCGTGCTGCCGTTATCGGCGACCAGCACCTCACCGCTGATACCGCTCTCGGCCAGGAATCCATTAGCCTTGCGGACGCACGTCGCCACGGTCTCTGCCTCGTTGAGGCAAGGCATGACCACGGTCAGCTCCACGTTTTTCGTCTCCTTCACCGTCAGTGGATCCGCCTCGATGGCCGCGGCCCGGTCGCGCGTCGTACTACCGTAGGCGAGGCACTAACGCACCGAACTGGCCGTTTGTTGATTGTCAGGGTTCGTCGACCCAGCACAGGAGGGCACGGCTTGAGGGTAATGCCTGCGGCCACGTCGCGTGAGCCATCGGCACGGCGAGGCTGGTCATTCCGGCCAAAACGATCCGGCAGGCCCAGCTGGATGACCCGGGCGGGCGTCCGCAACCTGGCCGCCCGCACCTGGTCGGGGCACCGCCTGTTCCTCATCGTGCTCACTCCCGCCGTGCTGCTCCGGGTCGACGCTGAGCTCGGCTACCGGTGGCAAGCCTGGTTCAACGACTCGTTCCAGTACGTGCAGAACGCGGTCCACTTCCATCTCGACCCGACCCGGGTGTCCGGGTACTCCATGTGGCTGTGGGTCCTGGAGCCGCTGCACAGCTACGCCGTTGTAACAATATTGCAACACCTGATGGGGCTGGCTGTCGCGGTGATGATCTACGCGCTGGCCAGGCACCGCTTCGGCGCGCCGGCCTGGCTGGCCACGCTGGCCACCGTGCCGGTGCTCTACGACGGGTTCCAGATCCAGCTCGAGCACTTGATCATGGCCGACGTGCCGTTCCTGTTCCTGCTCACGCTGGCCGTCACCCTGCTGCTGTGGGATCCCGTGCCGTCGCTGTGCCGGTGCGTGGTCATCGGCGCCCTGCTCGGCCTGGCGGAGATCTTCCGCTCGGTCGGGCTGCCGCTGCTCGCGGTGTTCGCCGTGTACATGATCATCAGGCGGATCAGCTGGCGGAAGGTCGCGGCCACCATCGTGGTCTGCCTGGTCCCGGTGTTCGGCTACGCGGGCCTGTTCTACTCCGAGCACGGGCAGTTCGCGATGACGAACAGCACCGGGGTGTTCCTGTACTCCCGGGTGATGACGTTCGCCGACTGCGCCAAGATGAAGGTGCCGCCGGACGAGTTGTCGCTGTGCACCACCGTGCCGCCGGACAAGCGGCCGATCGCGCAGGACTACATCTGGACCACCGAGTCGCCGCTGGACCGCTTCCCGCCGTCGAAGTTCTCGCCGCTGCCCAACGAGCTGGCGGAGGACTTCGCCATCCGGGCCATCACGGCCCAGCCGCTGGACTACGCCCAGGCGGTGTTTCACGACACCTGGCGGGTGTTCGGCTGGAAGCGGGCGATCTTCCCGAACGCCGCGACCTACGACGAGTACATCTTCGGCTACCGCTCGCTGCCCATCCCGGCGTGGGTCCAGGCCGATGTCGGGCCGTACGACTCCTCCGCCGCCGCGTACGGGCACGGCAACCCGCTCACCCAGGTGGTCTCGCCGTTCGCCAGCATCATCCGGGGCTACCAGCGGTACGTGTGGCTGCCGGGCACGGTGTACGGGCTGATCCTGCTGGCCGGCCTGGGCG
>DATJZH010000182.1:0-7398 GCA_035499215.1 Streptosporangiaceae bacterium
GTTGCTGCCGCCGTCACGGCTGGTCGGCCGGGACGACGAAATCGCCGCGCTGGAGGCGGCCTTCCACGACGCGCTGGCCGGCCGGTGCCGGGCAGTGCTGATCGGCGGCCCGCCGGGAGTGGGCAAGACGGCGCTGGTGGACCAGCTGCGGCCGGTCGTGACCGGCGGTGACGGCTGGTTCGTGGCCGGCAAGTTCGACCAGTACCGGCGGGACCTCGAGGCCGACGCGGTGCACCAGGCGGGCCGCGCGCTGGGACGGCTGCTGCTGGCCGAGCCGGAGGACGAGCTCGCCGAGGTCCGGGAACGGATCCTGGCGACGGTGGGGGCGAACGCCGGTCTGCTGGCCGCGACCACACCGGAGCTGGCGGCCCTGATGGCGGTGCCCCCGGATCCGGGGGACCCACTGACCGCGCAGGCCCGCGCCCAGCGGACGGCCGCGGGCCTGCTGCGGGCGGCCGCCTCCCGCAAGCGGCCGCTGGTGGTCGTCGTCGATGACTTGCAGTGGGCCGGGCGCACCGCGCTCGGCTTCGTGGATCTTGTGCTGAGCGAGGAGCCGATCGAGGGCCTGCTACTGGCGGCCACCTATCGCGACGACGAGGTGGACGGGGCGCACCCGCTGGCCGAGCCACTGTCGCGCTGGCGCCACCAGTCCGGCGTGCAGACGTTGCGCTTGGATAACCTCCCCCCGACGAGCCTGGCCGCCATGGTCGCCGAGATGCTGCACGTGTCCCTGGCCGCAGCACAGGACCTTGCCGACGTGCTCAGAACGCACACGGCCGGCAACCCCTACCAGACGGTGGAGCTGCTTGAGGAGCTGCGCCGCGGCGGCCAGCTGACCGCGACCGCCAGCCGCTGGCAGTGGGACATCGCCGCGGTGGGCGCGCACCTGGGCGACGCCAATGCGGTTGCCCTGCCGGTGGCCAGGGCCGAGGTCCTACCGCAGCCGTCGCGGGCGATGGTGGAGGCGATGGCGTGCCTGGGCGGGTGGGCCGAAGTCGGCCTGCTGCAGACCGCCACCGGCGAGCAGGGCGTAGAGCAGGCGCTGCGACCGGCCCTGGAGGGCGGCCTGCTGGTGGCCGAGCCCGGACTTCAGCAGGCGGTGCGGTTCCGCCACGACCGCCTGCGCGAGGCGATCTTGGCCGCGCTGGACCCGTCGCGGCGGCGCGACCTGCACCTGGGCATGGCGCGCCGCCTTGCACCGGTACCGGAGTTTTTCTCGGTCGCCGCCGAGCAGTACCTGCCGGTGACCGACGCCGTCGATGACCCGGTCGAGCGGCGGCGGGTAGTCTGGCTGCTGCGTCGCGCCGCCGAACAGGCCTCGCTGATCGGGGACCACGCGCGGGTGAACACGCTGCTCACTGCCGCGCTGCCGCTGATCGCCCCGGGCGAGGTCGCTATGCTAACTGAGCTGCATACGGCCCGGCACGCCGCCCTGTACAGCCTGGGCCGGCTGGAGGAGGCAGACGAGGAGTACCGGACGATTGAACAGCTGTCCCCTGAGACGCTGGGGCGCGCGAAGGCGACCGCGGTACAGGTGAGAAGTCTGACCAATCGCAACCGTCACGCCAAGGCACTGCGGCTCGGCATTGAGTCGCTGCGCGAGCTCGGCACCGCGGTCCCGGCCGCCGACAGCCTCGCCGCTGCGCTCGAGCACCAGTCCGATCATCTGTACCGGTGGCTGGGCCACACCGACGCCGCCGACGATCTAGCCCGGCCTGCCATCGTCGACCCGGCGGTGATCGCAGTCTCCGGCCTGATCAACGCGACCCTGGTGCCGGCCTACTTCACCCAGGATCTCTCGATGCACGCATGGCTGAGCCTGGAGGCGCTGCGGATCTTGATTGAGCACGGCCCGGACCGGGCCCTGATCGCCCCGGCATGCCAGGCCGGCGCCTCTGCCATAGTGCTGCGCGGCGACTACCTTGCGGCGTATCACTGCAGGCGGCGGCTCCTGGCGCTGGGCGAAGCCCGCGGCTACGAGCCCGGCACCTCAGAGGTACGCTTCCTCTTCGCTCTGCTGAGCTGCTGGGCTGAGCCGATCGAAAGCGGTGTCGAGCAGGCGCGGCGGGCCCGGGACGGGCTGATCGCCGCATGTGACCTGGCCAACGCGGCATACACCTATTCCCAGACCGTGTTTCTCATGCTGGACTGCGAGCCGGCACTCGCCAGCTACGCCGCTGAGGCGGAGGCGGGGCTGGCCTTCTTGCGGCGTACCGGCAACGAGCAGACCGCTCAGTTGCTCGAGAGCTACCGTTGGCTGATTGATGTGCTGCGGGGCGAACGCTCCGCGGTCGCGGGCGAGCCGGTCCCCGCCGAGGGTTACGCCGCGAACCCGGCGGCGCTGTTCCATGCGCATTGCGCCCGCGCGCTCGCCGCCGCCATCTTCGGTGATCCGGCCGGCCTCGCGCGGCACACCGCTGCGGCGATGCCGCTGCTACCTGCCGCAACGCCCCTTTACCCGATAGCCGTGGCCCGCCTGCTGCGCGGGCTGGCCCTGGCTCGACAGGCCCGCGACGCGGACGGTGAGGAGCGCGCCGCGGTGCTGTCCGAGCTGGGCGAGGTGACCCGGTGGCTGGCCGCACGCGCCACCGACGCCGCGGACAACTTCGCGCACCTGGTCCGACTGCTCGAGGCCGAGCGGGCCTGGGCGCTCGGCGACGCCTGGGCTGCTGCCCTCGCCTTCGACGCCGCCCGGCAGGGAGCTGCCGATGGCCGACGGCCCTGGCACCGGGCGCTGATCACCGAACGGGCGGCCCGCTTCCATCTCACCCACGGGTTGGAGCACATCGGCTCAGCCCTGCTCGCCGAGACCCGTGACCAGTACGCCGCCTGGGGCGCCACGGCGAAAGTCGCCCAGCTGGACTGGGCCTATCCCAGCTTGCGCCCCGGCCCGGGGACGCCAGGACCGGGCACCGGGCCGTCCGCGAACACTGTTCAGGGCTGGTCGACGGTCACGACAGGCACGCTCGACCTGCTCGGCATCCTGTCCGCCTCCCAGGCACTCAGCTCCGAGACCAACGTCGAGAAGCTGCACGCCCGCGTGGTCGAGGTGCTCGGCGCGCTGACCGGCGCGACCGCCGTACACCTGCTGCTGTGGGACGAGGACCGCCAGGACTGGCTGCTGCCCGTACCGGCCGGAATAGTGCAGGTCGGCGCGGGGCACGAGACCGCGGCCCCGCTATCGGTGCTGCGCTACATCGCGCGCACCGGCGAACCGCTCGTCGTCGGCGACGCCACCGCCGACGACCGCTTCGCCCGCGACGTCTACCTCGCCGACGCCGACCGCTGCTCGCTGCTGGCCCTGCCCATCCTCAGCCGCGGCGCGCTGCGGGCGGTGCTGGTGCTGGAGAACCGGCTGCTGCGTGACGCGTTCACCGCCACCCGGCTTGACGCAGTCAAGCTCATCGCCGGCCAGCTCGCCGTCTCCTTGGAAAACGCCCAGGTCTACGCTGAGTTCCGCCGCATCGCCGACGAGCAGGCGGCGTTGCGACGCGTGGCGACGCTCGTCGCGCAAGGGGTTCCTCCCACCGCGGTGTTCGACGCCGTGGCGGCGGAGATCGAGCGCTTGCTTGATGCCGACGGGGTCACCCTGCAACGCTACGAGCCCGGCGAGGAGGCCACGGTAGTCGCCCACCAGGGGGCGATCGCGGAGATAATGCCGCCGGGACTGCGGTTCAGCCACCGGGGGGGAGGCGCGGCAGCGCTGGTGCGCCGCTCCGGCGGGCCCGCGCGGGCGGAGCATTACCAGGACACGACCGGCACCGTTTCTCAACTTGCTCGCGCCGGCGGTGCGCGGATGAGTGTGGCAGCGCCAGTCATGGTGGACGGTCGGCTGTGGGGTGTCGCCATCGCGTACTGGACCCGGGACCAGGCGCCGTCGGCCGGCACCGAAGAGCGGATGGCTGCGTTCGCCCAGCTGCTGGAGACCGCCATCGCCAACGCCGACAGCCGGGCCGAGCTGATGACCTCCCGCGCCCGGATCGTCGCGGCCGCCGACGACGCGCGCCGCCAGATCGAGCGGGACCTGCACGACGGCGCCCAGCAGCGGCTGGTCTCCCTCGGGCTGCGGCTGCGCGCCGCGCAGGCCGCGCTGCGGCCCGACGACGCTGCCCGGCTCGACCCCGCTGTCGCCGAGGCCGCCGCCGCAAGCGACGAACTGCGCGAGATCGCCCGCGGCATCCACCCCGCGGTACTGGCCGACGGGGGCCTGCGCTCAGCCCTCAAGGCGCTCGCCCGCCGCTCTACGGTCCCGGTCGACCTGGACATGCGCCTAGAGGGGCGGCTGCCGGAGCGTGTCGAGGTCAGCGCGTACTACGTGGTCGCCGAGGCGCTGACCAACGCGGCTAAGCACGCACGCGCCTCGGCCATCACGGTCACCATCGACGCCGACGCGGCCGGCACCGTGCTGCGCGTCGCGGTCCGCGACGACGGCGCCGGCGGTGCCGAGCTCCGCCGCGGCACCGGCCTGGCCGGCCTGAAGGACCGTGTGGAGGCACTCGGCGGCCGGATCGTCCTTGACAGCCCTCCCGGGGCGGGAACTAGCCTGCGCGCAGAACTCCCGCTCACCTCGGCCAGTCCCGACATCACCGTCCGCTAGCGGCAAGGCCGACGCACCGGGTCACCTGGGCGAGCCGACCAGCAGGTGCCGTGTGAGATGATCGACGCCGTGCTGGCCCTGACCTGCCGGGTCCAGCGCCGTGTCCGGGATCTTCCGGCCCGCGTGGTGGTGTACCTGCTGCTGGCGGGATGCCTGTTCGCTGACCTGGGCTACCTGCAGGTCTGGCGCCGCCTGGTGGCCGGGCTGGATGGCCTGCCGGCGACCCTGATCACCTACCAGGCCCTGCGCACCGCCATGGCCGACGCCACCGGTGCCGTTCCCGGCCCCGACCCCGACCGGGCCAGATTCGCCATCGCCCTCCAGGCAGCCCGCGACCAGGTCGTCCTCGCCGCCGGAACCGCCAGCGGATCGGTCCCGGCGTACACGGTGACCTGCAAAGATCCGCTCAGCAATTGCTCTACGTAACCCCTGGCGGCCCTGGGCGTGGCGGCACGATAGCGCCGATCGACGGCATCCGTCGCACGAAGGACGGCCTCGTGCAACACGTACTCTACCTGCACGAATGACACGGATCATCGTACTGATGGCACTCGCTGTGCTGGGATTATCCGGCGCGCCGTCCCACGAACCGTCCCACACGCCCATGGCTCACACGTCACATTTTCCCGCTACTGTGTGTAACCTCGCTGCGGGTACGGTACCCGTATTCGCGATCCGGTGGGCCGGCCACGCTAGGCCCTTCCCGGGCACGCTTCCTGCCTCCGGCTACTGGCGATAATGCAAGAAGTGGTCCAGCTCAGATAAGGAGGCCGACCGTGAGCGTTGCGGATTCCGCTGAGCCGCAGCCCGGCTACTATGCCGCTGAGCTGGACGAGCAGGCGCGCCGAAAGGGCGTTCGCCCGATCGCCTCGGCCGACGAGCTGCGGGCTGACGTCTTCGAATCAGATCAGGAGCTGGAGGAGTTCCTGGCCGACCTGGACGAGTTCCGGCATGACCACACGGCCTAGCCGGTGCCGCGGATCGTCCTCGACACGGATGTCGCGGCCTGCTGCATTGTCGCCTAACTAGTGGCGAGCAGCCACCCGAGGTTGGTCATGGCGAAAGTGTCGCCGACCGCGGTCGCCTTCTCCCACCACCCCCGGGCGTGGCCGGGATCGCTGTCCGCGAGCAGGGCCCCGAGGTTGTGCATGGCCTCGGCGTGGCCGGGGCAGGTCGGCATGACCATCTCCGACACCTTCAGCGGCGAATACGGCCCGAGCCTCACCGTCGGCGCCCTGTTCGCGGGACCGCCGCGTGAAAAGCTAGATCGTTGCTTCGATGGTGAGCCGCCGGGCCTGGGGGATGTTTTCGGGTGTTGGCCGTCTCCTATGGACATGTAGGGGAGACAAATCTTTACCGGCGACGTACTCTATTCGTCGATGGAGAGGTCGAGCCTGTCGGCCGTCGAGAGTACCTCGGCGGTCTGCGGTGCGCTTGTTCCGCGCACCGCTGAGGTGTCGGATGATATTTACCGCCTGATCGTGCGGGAGATCCTGCAACTGCGCGACGACAAGCGGGTCCTGATGCTGCTGGAAGCCAGCGTCAGCGAGAACGTGGGCACCATGCTGCACATCCTGCAGCACGGCATCGACATGGAGCAGGTGCACGCCCCGGCGGCGGCGGAGGAATACGCCCGTCGGCTGGCGCAGCGCGGCGTTCCCGTCGCGGCGCTGCTGCGTGCCTACCGCATCGGGTTGGCCCGATTCGAGGACTGGTGCCTGCAGGAACTCGGACGGCAGACCGATGACGCGTCGCTCATCAGCGCGGCCGGAATGCGCATCGCCGGGGTTGCGGCTTCTTACATCGACAAGGTGTCAGAGGAGGTTCTGTCCGCTTATGAAGCGGAGAAGGAGAGCTGGCTCCGGAATCGGAGTGTCGCCAGAGCGGCCCGCGTCCGGGCCCTGCTGAGAAACGAGCAGGTGGACGTGGATTCCTCCGAGGCCATCCTGGGCTACCGGCTCAGGCAGCACCACCTCGGCGTGGTGACCTGGATCACCGGGGCGGCGGCAGGCGGCGATGCCCTTGGGCGGCTGGAGCACGCGACCGCGGAGGTGGCGGCCGAAGCCCACTGTGACGGCCGGCCGATATTCATCCCGCAGGACGAATCCAGCGCGTGGGCCTGGCTGCCGCTCGGCGGTCGGCATGATTTCGCTATCCAGAGCGCGACCGCCGGGAGTACGGCGGCCAGCGCCACGATACGGTTTGCTTTCGGTGCGCCAGCGCGCGGAGTGGCCGGTTTCCGCCGCACCCACCGGCAGGCGCTGAGCGCCCAGGCGGTCGCGCTGGCCGCCGGGCCATCAGGCCAGCGCGTGACTACCTTCGGCGACGTCGCGCCGCTGGCCCTGATGGCGGGCTCGATCGACCTCCTGCGGGACTGGGTCATCGAGACCCTCGAGGCGCTGGCGTACGACGACGACCACAATGCCCGGCTGCGCGAAACGCTGCGTATCTTCCTGCAGGAAAACGGCAGCTACAAGGCCACCGCCGAACGCCTCACGCTGCACAAGAACACGGTCCAGTACCGGGTACGCAAAGCCGAGGATAACCTCGGCCATCCCCTCGGCGACGACCGCCTGCACGTCGAACTGGCCCTACTGGCCAGCCAATGGCTGGGCGCGGCAGTCCTGCGGCCGACGGCGGAGCCCAGCACACCGCTACCACGGCCGGACAGATCGTAACGAAGACTCACGGAGCGCACACGGGAGCCCCAACCAGGGCATCGTCCAGAAGGCTGAACTAGCGATGAGCCTGCTGTTCGCGCCGTTCGAGGTCCTTGACGGAGCGTGATGGAGTGGCCCGGG
>DATJZH010000183.1:0-13966 GCA_035499215.1 Streptosporangiaceae bacterium
CTGGCTAACGGCTGGCCGCGGCGCACGGCCACGGGCGAGCACATCCGGACGCTGACCGTCCGCGGCCGGGCCCTTCGGGTCGCTGTCCGGCGCGGGAATCCGCAGATGCCGCCTCTTCTGCTGTGCAGCGGCATCGGCGCCAGCCTCGAACTGCTGGAGCCGTTCGTCGACGCGCTCGACCCGCAGCGGGAGGTCGTCCGGTTCGACATGCCGGGCATCGGCGGGTCTGCGATGCCGGTGGTCCCCTACCACCTGACGACGCTGGCGCCGCTGATGAGCGGGCTGCTCGACCAGCTCGGCTACCAGCAGGCCGATGTCCTGGGCATCTCCTGGGGAGGCGGGATCGCGCAGCATCTCGCTGTGCAGCGGCCGTCCCGGGTACGCCGGCTGGTGCTGGTGTCGACCTCGCCAGGGGCGCTGATGGTGCCGGGACACCCTCGCGCCCTGCTCCGCATGCTCTCGCCGCGGCGCCATCGAGAGCATGGGTATGCGGCCAGCATCGCCGGTGAGCTCTATGGCGGCAGCGTGCGCGACCATCCCGCGCTCGCCCGCGAGCTGCTTTATGCGACGACACGCCTCGCAGCCACCAGGGGCTATCTGTACCAGCTGGTTGCCACGATCGGCTGGACGAGCCTTCCGGTGCTGCCACTGGTCAGCCAGCCCACACTGATACTGGCGGGCGACGACGACCCGATCATCCCGCTGGTCAACGCGCGGGTCATGCATTGGCTGATCCCGCACAGCGAGCTGGCTGTCTACCACGGCGGCCATCTTGACCTGGTCTCGGATGCCGGGCACCTGGCGCCCATCGTCGAGGCGTTCCTCACCGCGAAGCCCCAGTCCGCCTAGGCCGGTTCCGGCATCTGCGCCGGCTTGCCTGACGCGGCATCGCGGCGGAAGACGGCCGGATGCGTCGGCGATCACCGCCGGGATCCGGGTGCGCCGAGATGAGTCGCGAGCGTGTCGCTATGGCCGCGGGATAGGTCCGCCGGGCAGGATTGGGCGAGGCCCCTCCATGTATGAGATGGAGGGGCCTCGCTTGGCGCTCCCCTGCACCGGCTGCCGATTGCCCGGCCGCCGCGCTCCCGCAGCGCCTCGCCACAGGCATCAAGGACCCGCTCGAAGTGCCGGTCTCCCGGCCTTCTCGCGGTCCCGGGGTCGCCCCCGAGCAGTCCTCGTCTTTGTGGTGAATGAAGTTCTACTGCCTCCGCGACAGGCCGCACAAGAGCTTTCCGTGATCAATCCAAGATTCTTTTTCTCATCCACAGGACCTAAGCCGTTATCCCCTGCGCAATCTGCTTGTCCACCGCTCGTCCACCCTGTTATCCCCAAGCCCGTGCACAGGAGAGGACGGCAGCGAGCAGCGAGCAGGCCGGCGGAAGCCGCCAGCGCACAGCAGGCATATGGGACCGGGACTCGCCCGGCAAATGATCACCAGCTGAGGCACTGTCATGATTACCGGGTGCACGATAATCCGCAGCCGCCGGAGGGCAGGCTCGGCCGCCTGTGGCAAGCCGCGGCGGCCAGGGGCATCCCGCTGCGGGCGATCCTGGCCACCGTGGGCGTAGTGGCCGTGGTCTATCTGGCCGGCAAGCTGGTTTACCGGCTCCGCGAAGTCGTCCTGCTCCTTGTCGTCGCGGGTTTCATCGGCCTGATCCTCAACCCGCTGGTGGTGATCCTGCAGCGCTGGCGGATCCGCCGGCGCGGCGCGGCCGTCGCCCTTGTGACGCTGTGGGGGGTTCTGGTCTTCGTCGGCCTGGCGGTGGCGTTCGGTTACCCGCTGGCCAACGGGATCGCCCATCTTGCCCACCAGCTGCCGTCGTACGTGGACCAGGCCGAGCACGGCAAGGGCTGGATCGGCCATCTGGTGCGCAGGTATCACGTTCAGGCGTGGGTGCAGAAGAACGCGCCCAAGCTGCTGAGCTTCGGACAGGGGCTGGCGAAGCCGGCGCTCAGCCTGGGCAAGGGCGCCGTCACGCTGGTTCTTGCACTGCTGACCATTTTCGTGCTCGTGGTCCTGATGCTGCTCGAGGGGTCCAGGCTGCGCTCGGGCCTGCTCGGCCTGATGTCGCCGGCTCGGGCGAGACGCTATTCGCGCGTCGCACACGAGGTCAACCGCTCGGTAACCGGTTACATGCTGGGAAATTTCGCGACCTCGCTCATCGCCGGAGTCGTGGTGCTCGTGACCCTGCTGGTGCTTGGCGTCCCATTCGCCTTTCTGTGGGCTCTGTGGGTGGCCCTGGTCGACTTCCTGCCGATGATCGGCGGCGCGCTCGCCGGCATCCCCACGGTACTGTTCGCGGCCGGTCACTCGCTGACGGCCGGCATCATCACCCTCGCGGTGTTCCTCGTCTATACCCAGCTCGAGAACCATGTACTGAACCCGGTCGTGATGAGCCGGACGGTCAAGGTCAATCCGCTCCTCGTGCTGGTGTCCATCCTCGTCGGCGCATCGATCGGCAGCTGGATCGGCGGGATCTTCGGCGGTTTCGTGGCGGCGCTGCTGGCCATACCCAGCGCTGGCGCGCTGCAGGTGATGGTCCGCGAGGTGTGGCAGGCTACCGCCTCGCCGCCGGCCACCGCCCCGCCGCCGGCCACCGCCCCGCCGCGGCGGGCCGAAGGGGCCCCGCAGCAGCGGGCCGAAGGCGCCGGTCCCGATCCGGGTGCGGGCCGCCGGCCCGGTCAGGCGGGCCAGGACGGCGCCGCGACCTAGCCGGCGCCGCCGTCCTGGCCCGCCGCAGCCGTCAAGCGCCGCTGACCGCCGCGTCTTCGCCGGCGCCGTCAATTGCCCCGGTTCGCCGGGACGCCGGGCCGCTGCGACGTAACCTGTACACGTGACCAGACGATTACTGGCCGATGAGTGACGGCACGGCCGCGGCCAGCTACTTGCTGGGTGCCAGCACTGGCCACATCCCGGCCCAGCGGGCAAGCTGGCCGGCCAGGTCCGAGGCGATGCCGCCGCTGGCCGACAATTACTACCAGCGCCCGGAGACCGGACTGGGCCTGGCCGGCGAGCTATGCGCGGGCGAGACAACCGTGCTGGCAGACGCCGACCAGCCGGGCGCCGCTGCTGCCGGGACCGGGGGCACTGGCAAGACGCAGCTCGCGGTCAATCTGGCCAGGACGCTCTGGCGCAACCAGGCCATCGACCTGCTCGTGTGGGTGCACGCGGCCAGCCGGGAGGGGGTCGTAACCGGCTACGCGCATGCCCTCGCCGAGGCTGGCGCCGGCGGCCAGGCGGAGGATCCCGAATCGGCCGCGGCCAGGTTCCTGGCGTATCTGGCGCGCACTGACCGGCCGTGGCTGGCGGTCCTCGATGATCTGGCCGATTACCGGGACCTGGCGGGCCTGTGGCCGCGGGGCCGTGCCGGCCAGGTCGTCGTGACGACCCGCGACGCCGCCGGCCTGGTGACCGGGCCCGACTGCAGGACCGTGCCAGTCGGGCCATTCACCCGCCGCGAGTCAGTCAACTACCTGGCGGCAGCGCTGACGGACGACCCCGACCTCCGGTTCGGCGCACTCGAACTTGCCGAGGGCCTGGACTGCCTGCCGATAGCGCTGGCGCAGGCCACCGCGGTCATGGGCGACAGCAGGCTCGACTGCCGCAGGTACCGGACCCTGCTCGCCGACCGCAAGCGCCAGTTCGCCGGCCGGATCGTCGATGGCATCCCGCCAGCGGCCCTCACCACCTGGTCGCTGGCCGTCGACCGGGCCCAGCAGGTCGTGCCGGGGGGCTCGGCGTGGGCGGCGCTGACCCTGTTTGCCCTGCTCGATCCGGGCGGCATCCCCGGTGCGGTCGTCCTCAGCCAGGCCGCGCGCAGCTACATCACCGGCCACCCCGACACGGCGGCGGGCGGGACGCAGGTCAGCGAGACCGTTGACGCCCTGGTCCGGCTCGGCCTGCTGTCCGTCGACCCCGCGAGCGATTCGCGCACAGTCCGGATGCACGCCCTGGTCCAGCGCTGCGTCCGGAACTTCGCAGCGCCCGAGCACCGTGACCAGGCCGCCCTGGCCGCCGCCGACGCGCTGGCCGAGGCGTGGCCAGCGGGCGGCGCCCGTCCGCTGCTGGACCAGGCCCTGCGGGACACCGCGGCCAGGATCCGGGAGTCTACCGGCGAGCTGCTCTGGGCCAGAGGCTGTCATCCCGTGCTGCTGCGGGCCGGCGAGAGCCTGGACCGGGCCAGGCTCGCCGAGCCGGCCAGCGCCTACTGGCACGAGCTGGCCGGCGCCAACAGCGCGATCCTGGGGCCCGACCACCCCGACACGCTGCTTGCCAGGGAGAAGCTGGCCGCCCGCCATGAGGTGGCCGGGCGGCTCGACGAAGCGATCAGCGGCTACGAGCAGACCCTGCTCGACCGGGAGCAGATCCTCGGCTCGGCGCACCCCGACACCGTGGCCGCTGGCCGCAAGCTCGCCAGGGCCTACTACGCGGCCGGACGGCAGGCAGACGCGATCCCGCTCTGCGAGCGGGTGCTGTCCGACCGCGTGACCGTGCTCGGGGCCGGGCACGCCGAGAGCCTTGCCGCCCGCGGCGCCCTTGCCCGCGCCTACCTGGCGGCCGGCCGCGCCGATGAAGCGCTAACCCTGCGCAGGCGCAACCTCGCAGAGCACGAGCGGGTGAAGGGGCCCGATCACCCCGACACCCTGACTGCGCTCGGCGAGCTCGCCGACTGCTACGGTGCCGCCGACCGGCCCGCGGAGGCGCTTGCGCTCTGCGAGCGCGTGGTGGCCGCCCGCGAGCGGGCCCAGGGACCCGACCACCCCGACACCCTGACCGCACGCGGCAACCTCGCCGCCGCCTGCCGCGCGACGGGACGCCTGAAGCAGGCCATACCCGGCTACGAGCGCGTCGCGGCCGCCCGCGAGCGGGTCCAGGGACCCGACCACCCCGACACCCTGACCGCACGGGACGACCTCGCCGCCGCCTACCAGTCGGCCCGGCGCCCGAAAGACGCGATCGCGCTCTACCGGCGCACCCTGGCCAGCCGGGAACGGGCCCAGGGCCCCGACCACCCGGCCACCCTGACCGCACGCGCGAACCTCGCCTCGGCCTGCTACTCCGGGCGGCGGCTGTCCGACGCCATTCCGCTCTACGAGCGCACTGTCACAGACCTCGAGCGGGTCAAGGGCCCCGACCATCCCGACACCCTCGCGTCGCGCGGCGACCTCGCCCGCGCGTATCAGACGGCCGGCCGGCTGGCCGACGCCCTCACGATCATCCAGCGCACCAGCGCCGACTGCGAGCGGGCCCTGGGCGCTGATCACCCGCTGACCCGGGCAGCGCGTGAGTATCTGGAGGTCATCAGCCGGGGCTGAGCGGCCTGCGGGCCGGCCGCGCGCAGCGCGGTTACCGCGGCGCCGGGCCCAGCCGGCGCCGCCGGGCCCCTGGCCCGGATCGCGGCCGCCAGGGCCGCGACGCGTCCTCGACGTGCTGTGGTCGCTCACCGGCCCGCTGGCAGGGGGTCCGGGCTGCGCCTACTCGGCCGGAATCTCCTTGTTGACCAGGCCGAGGTCGATGCCCTGCCGCCTGCGCACGAGCCGTGCGCCAACATAGACCGCAATCGCCAGCAGATACATCGCGCCCATGTAGTACAGGGACGAGGTCTTGTTGACCGCGTAGACGGTGTTGGAGAGCCACTCGTAGAGATTGAACCCGAGCAGCCCGATGGTGATGACCCCGGCCGCCGGGACGATCTGCACGCCGAGGACCTTGATCCGGCTGGCCGGCGATGCGCGCCACAGATCGGGCTTGCGCCAGGGCAGGACAACCACGGCGATCGCACTGAACAGGTACGTCACCGCGATGACCAGCGTCGCGTCCAGCGTGTAGGTCACGAACGTCGTGTTATACGCGTACAAGGCGCTCAGTCCCACCGCCGGCAGCAGCATCAGGACCAGCGAGTAGACCGGCACCTTCCGCTTCTCCGAGACCTCGGCCGCCCGGTCGGGCAGCACCCGGTCGAACGCCGCGGCGAAGATCACTCTCGTCGAGGACAGGAACAGAGTCCCTACCCAGCCGAAAAACCAGAGGCTCAGCACCAGGATCAGGACGACCTGGAAGGCGGTATTGTGCACCAGCCATCCGGCGAACATGAACGGATAGGGCCAGATACCGAACCGCGGCGTCAGGTTATTGTCCAGCGCGTTGATGTTCTGGTAGAAATCCCAGCCGAAGGTCTTGGCCATCAGCAGCAGGAAGACCACGGTGCAGGCCACCGTGATCCAGAGCCCGGCGAACATGCCGGTGAATACCCGCCGGAAGTCGCTCGCGCCGCGGATCTCGCCGTAGAGCGTGGCGCCCCAGTTCGGCCACAGGATGAAGAACATCATGAACGGGACCAGCAGCATGGTCTGTCCCAGCGGGCCGAACCCCAGCTTGCTCGGCGTGAATTTGATCTTGTGGGCCGCCGCCTGGGTGGCCTGGTACGCGTTGCTGGCGTGGAAGATCTTATGCGCCTCGAGGTTGAACGAGCTGATGAAGTTCGCGCGGGAGCTGACCAGCAGCAGGACCACGATGACCGCGAATCCGATCATGCCGCCGATGAAGCAGTATTTCTGGATCTTGGCGTACCCGGCCATGCCGAGGGAGACCAGCATGCCTGCTAACACAATCGTGATCAGGGACACGACGAAGATGCCCGTGTGGGTGCCGAACCAGGCATAGCCGCCGTGCGGCCAGGTCCACCCGAGCGTGGCCCAGAGCGGCTCGAAGAGCTGAACGGCCAGGATGTTGCCGTAGATGGGAGCCCACAGCCACAGGATGAACCACCAGCCGGTGGCGGACATGACAAAGCCGAGCCCGCCGCCCAGGATCCTGGTCTGCCAGACGTAATCGCCGCCCGCCCGCGGGATCGTGACGATCAGGCCGGCGTAGGCGATGACCAGAAATGAGACCCAGAGCGCCGAGATGAGCACTGCCGTGATCAGCTGGCCTGTCGGGAATGCCGGTCCGGCGAAGGTGAACTCGTAGATCCCGAGCGTGACGAAGTTGGTCGCCAGGCACGCATAGATCATCGAGTCCCGGACGGACCAGCCTCGGACGAGGCCCGTCGCCTTCCGCAGGAAAAGTGTCGGCGCTTCGCCGCCGGCCGCTTCAGTCGCCATCTCCGCCTCTCAGTCGTGGGCTCGCAAAGACGCTAGCCAGCCCGTCACGGTGCCCCCGTAAATGAGAAACTGCGCCACGCGAAACAGAAACTGCGCCCTAGCAGCTGAGGAAACTGCGGCGCAGCCGATAAGAAAATGCGCTCAGCCATTTACCAGAATGTATTTCTTGACCTTTGCCTTCTTTGGGTCCAGGTCGAGCAGGACGCCTTGCAGCACGCCGTCGCCGTAGAGACTGCCCGGATTAATGGCCATTGTCCGGCCAATCTTCCTGATTCCCCGGCTCTCGTGAATGTGCCCGTGCACCGACAGCACCGGCTGGTGGCGGAGGATGGCATCGCGGACCGAGGTCGAGCCGACGGGCTTCATCACCGCGCCGCCGTGCGTGGGCCGCAGCGTCGAGTCGAGGGCCGGGGCCTCGTCCAGGCCGGTGCCGTAGGGCGGGGCATGGAAATTGAAGATCGTTCGCTCCATGTCCGGCACCTTGCTGGCCACGGCCTCGATCTTGGCCGCGAGCTCGGGCTCGGGCGCCTCGCGGAATGTGTCCCAGGGAGTGGGGTTGGTCCAGCCCATCGAGATCAGGTGAAAGCCCCCGTCGAGCTCAACGGACTTGCCCTCGCCGAAAGTCACGCACGGCGACGCCTCGATGACGTCGTCGATTTCCCAGATATCGTCGTTTCCGCCGTTGAGTATGCACGGGATGCCGCCGAGCTTGCCGTCGGCCATATCCATCCACCGGTCCAGCGAACTGATCATCTCGGCCGTGAACCTTCGGTCGACCGCGCCTTCTTCCGCGCTGAGCTCGGACAGCTCGTCGGGAGTCACGATGGCCGGGTAAGAGCCCCGATCGCGGATCCGGCGCTTGATCTCGTCCAGTTCCTGCCGGGTCCGCATCCGGTACGTCTCGCCGCCGACCGTGGCCTGCCAGTAGCCGGTGTAGGCAGTGACGGGCACCATCACCTTTCCGGTGACATCGCCGCCCAGCACCACCAGATCGGCCTGGTAAAAGGCTGCGGCGTTGAGAAACTTTCGCCAGCAGACCTCAGAACCATGGATATCGGTGGCAAAAAAAACCTTCATGCACTCACTATGCCTTTTGCAGCGCTTTTTGCGATGCTTCCTGTGCAATGGTAGAGCATTCGGCGCGGCGGCCGTCAAGCACCGGTTGCGGCGAGAAGGGCGAGAAGATGGCCGGCCGGCTCAATGTCCCACTTCCTCGGGCAGCTCGTACCAGCGGACGCGGTCGCCGATGTTCGCGCGCAACCGCCACTTGACGCCCTTGGGCGCGGCATCGGCCAGTTCCAGCAGCCGCCGGGCCTGGGCGAGCGGGTCGAACGGCGGGTCCGGCGGCAGCAGCTGCGGGCTATCACTGGCCAGCGGCGGAAATTTCGCCAGGTTGCCGGTCACCGTCCGCCACCAGCCCCAGTCTCCGCCCAGCACCTTGGCGAAGCGCTCGGCGTCGATGAAGGGCGCGGGCCCGGCGCCGGAGGCTAATTCGCCGCCCGCCGGACCGCCATCCGCCGGACCGCCGCCTGCCGGGCCATCGTCTTCCAGGCCGCTGCCCAAGCCGCTGCCGCCCGCCGGACCGCCGCCTGCCGGGCCATCGTCTTCCAGGCCGCTGCCCAAGCCGCTGCCGCCCGCCGGACCGCCGCCCGCCGGGCCATCGTCTTCCAGGCCGCTGCCCGCGCCGCTGCCGCCCGCGCCGCCGCCCCCGGCCGAACCCGGCTCGCGCACCGGAAGGGCGCCGAGCAGCTGCAGGGCGTCCCGGGCATCCTTGGCATTGAGCTCGACGATCTGCAGCTTGGACAGCAGCAGATCAACGGCGTCCAGAGTGAGCGGCAGGCGCGCGAAGGACGGCCGGAAATCGAGCGTGTGGCACATCGTGAGCCGGTCCACCATCACGTCGATCGGCCGACCGGAAGGGGCGTGGAAATACATTTGCCGGTCGCCGTTCAGATTGTTGAACCGCCGGTCCGGCCGACAGCCGGCCCGCTCAAGATAAGCGGCCACATCCTTGCGGCCTCTGGCCAGGCAGGCATAGTCAATATCCTGATCCCGGCGCAGCCGCGGCGGAAAATCCGGGCAGACCACGCGCACCGCAAGCCCGCCAAGCAGCTTGAGGCCGAGTCCGGCGGCCGCCGCGCCCTGAGCCAGTTCCCTCGCCTCGGGCAGCGGATCGCCCTCCGTCCCAGCGATGTCCGCCGGGCCGGGCGGCTGGTCTTCCACGTCTGCTCCCTGCGGACTGCTCCATGCGGCGACCGGCGACTACCGTTACCTCGGCGTCAACGGCACAATATATCCGGCAAGCCGTAAGGCTCCTGACGGCGTGCCGGCGTGAGGTAGGGATTCATGCGCCAGCACCTGCGCGCGCGCCGGACCCGGCCGGGCCGGCCTCATGCTTGCGGCTTGCCGAAGTCGGCGGTCAGCCAGTGAACCGGGCTCAGCCGGATCACGATGTCCTCGCGCGCCGAGCCCGCATTGGCCGCCATGTACTGATCCCCGCCCTCGGCGCCCAGGTAGCGGCGCGCCATCGCGAGGCGCTCTTCGAATTCAGTCTCCCCGATGACCGCCGTCCCCTCGACGCTGACATAGGTGTACGGCGGCGCCTCATCCTGGGCGCACAGGCTCATCCGCCCGGCGGCACGGACGGCCAGGGCCTTGCGGGAGCTGCGACCGGTGATCACGCTGACCTGACCGCCTGGCTGGTAGTTGTACCAGACCGGCACAGTGAGCGGGCCACGGCGCTCGCCCGCCGCGACGCTCAGCACTGCGACATGCACATCGGCGAGGAACTGCTCCCGCTCGGCAACAGTCAGGGCGAACGACATGACGGCCTCCAGGAGCTCGGCATCGATGAATCTCGATCTTCTCAGATCTCGGCTCGCGGGGAGGCAGGCCGGGGGCGGGCGGCCAGGCAGGCAGCGGGCAGGCAGGCAGCGGGCAGGCAGGCGGCAGGCAGGCAGGCGTCAGGCAGGCGGCGGGCGGGCAGCCGCGGGCGCGGCGGCACGGGCAGGGGGCGGATCGGCAGACGGCGCAACGGCAACGGCGCGGGCGGCTCAGTCGCAGATGACCTGCAGCGTGCCGAGCGTCGGGTCGGCCGCGTAGGCGATGCGGCCACCGTCGGCATGAACCTCGCGCAGCGCGTCCAGGGCCTCGCGGGTGATCAGCTCCCCCGGCGCGAGGACTGGCACGCCCGGCGGGTACGGCGCGATCAGCTCGGCGCTGACCCGGCCGATCGCGGCATCGGCGCCGATGGTCTCGTTGGGCGCGAAGAATGCCTCCCTGGGCGGCAGGACTATCCGCGGCGTGACCGTCCAGGCTGCGGCGGCAGCCGGATGACGGGGCGCGGCGCGGCGGCGCTCGATCGACGCCGCGAGCACGTCGGTGAACGCCTCGCCCCGGCGCTCGTCGTCGGCGATCGTCACGATCGGGATGATGGTGTCGCGGTCAGCCATCTCGACCGGCATTCCCGCGGCGACCAGATCGGCCTCGACCTCGATCCCGTGCGCGCCGGTTTCCGCGAGCAGCACCACCAGCTTCGTCGGCTCCACGCCAGGGCCCTCGAGCACGCCGACGCCAGGCACCCCCGCCAGCCGCTGGCGCGCCGTCGCGACCACCCGCAGCAGCCGCGCGCACAGCTCCTTGCCGTCGCGGGCCAGCAGCGCCCGCGCCGCGTCGATGCTCGCCATGATCGACCCGGTCGGGCTCGTGGTATGCGTCGCCTCGAAAGCCCGGTTCAGCCGGGCCTGATCCAGCCGCTGCGTCCGGGCGAGCACCAGCGCCCCCTGGGTGCAGGCGGGCAGCGCCTTGTGCGCGCTGGTGACCATCGCATCAGCGCCTGCGGCGATCGCATGCGGCGGCAGGTCGGGGTGAAAGCCCAGGTGCGCTGCCCACGCCGCGTCGACGACCAGCGGAACCCCGGCCGCATGCGCGGCGGCGGCGTGCCCGGCCAGGTCGCCGGTGGTGCCGACATAAGAGGGATCACCGAGGAACACCGCGCAGGCGGCCGGGTGATCGGCCAGCGCGTCGCGCACGGCGGCGACCGCGACCGCTAGCGGCAGGCCGGACGCCGGGTCCATCTCCGGGCGCACCCAGACTGGCCGCAGCCCGGCGAGCACCAGGCCCAGCAGCAGCGACCGGTGCAGCGTCCGGGTGATGATCACTTCCTGGCCCGGCGCGCCCAGTGCCATGGCGAGGGCCTGGTTCCCGTGCGTCGAGCCGGCCACCGAGAATCGGCACCAGTCCGCCCCCCAGAGCGCGGCGGCCCGCGCCTCGGCGTCGGCGCGCAGGACGTCGGCGTGCTTGATCGTGTCCAGCCCGCCGTACAGCGGCGCGTCGCCGGCCACGACAGCTCCGACGAGATCCTGGCGCTGCTTGTGGCCCGGCACGCTCATCGGCGTGAGCTGGCCCGCCTCGGCCTGCGCGGTGAACCGCAGCCAGGCTTCGAGCAGCGGCGCGTCAGCCCGCAGCCCGCGCGGATCGCGAAGATCGGATACATCGGTCATCCGGCCAGTGTGCATGATCGCGCCACGCGATCCAACGGCCCGCCGTCGCGGGCATGCGACGCCAGCCGCGCAGAACACCGGCCAGGCGCGGCTACCGGCCGGGCACAGCGGCGGTGCCGCGCTGATGGCGGTAGAACTTCGCGCCGGACGGCGGCAGCGGCGTGTTGCCGAGGATCAGGTCGGCGGCCTTCTCCGCGAGCATCATCACCGGCGCGTAGATGTTGCCGTTCGTGACATACGGCATCGCCGAGGCGTCCACCACCCGCAGGCCGTCCAGGCCGTGTATCCGCATGCTGGCGGGATCCAGGACCGATCCCTCGCCAGTGCCCATCCTGGCCGTGCACGACGGGTGCAGCGCGGTCTCGCCGTCGCGGCGGACCCAGTCGAGTATCTGCTCTCCGGTCGCGACGCCCGGTCCCGGCGAGATCTCGCCGCCGTTGTAGGGGTCGAAGGCCGGCTGAGCCAGAATCCGGCGGGCGACGCCGACCGCCTCGACCCATTCCCGGCGGTCGGTTTCGCTGGACAGGTAGTTGAACCGCAGTGCCGGGTGCACCGCGGGATCGGCGGAGGTGATCCGCACCGAGCCCCGCGAGTCGGAGTACATGGGCCCGACGTGCACCTGGTAGCCGTGGTCGCCGGCCGGCGCCGAGCCGTCGTACCGGATCGCAACGGGCAGGAAGTGGAACATCAGGTTCGGGTAGCGGACGTCCTCGTTACCGCGCGCGAAGCCGCCGCCCTCGAAGTGGTTGGTCGCACCGGGCCCGCTCCGCCGGAACAGCCACCTCGCTGCGACGGCCGGCCGATTGCGCCAGTTCAGCGCGGGTGCTACCGAGACCGGCTGCTTGCAGGCGTGCTGCAGGTAGACCTCCAGGTGATCCTGCAGGTTCGCGCCGACGCCCGGCAGGCCAGCCACCACGTCGATGCCGAGCGGCCGCAGCAGGTCCGGGTCGCCGACCCCGGACAGCTGCAGCAGCTGCGGAGTGCTGATCGCACCGCCGGACAGGATGATCTCCTTCGCCCGGACCCGCTGCGGCGATCCGCCGCCCCGGCTGAACTCGACGCCGACGGCCCTGCTGCCCTGGAAGATTATTTTCCGCGCAAAAGTCCGGCAGGCGACGGTGAGATTGGCGCGGCTCGCCACCGGGTGCAGGTAGGCACGGGCGGCGCTGACCCTCCTGCCCCGGTGCACGTTGCGGTCGAAGGGGGCGAAGCCTTCCTGCCGGTAGCCGTTCACGTCATCGGTGAGCGAGTAACCGGCCTCCTGCACGGCGGCGAAGAACGCTGTGAACAGCGGGTTAGTGGCCGGCCCGCGCTCAAGCACCAGGGGTCCGTCGGTGCCGCGGTACTCGTCGCCGCCCGCCAGGCAGTTCTCCATCCGCTGGAAATACGGCAGGCAGTGCGCGTAGTCCCAGGCCGCCATTCCCGGATCGGCCGCCCAGCGCTGGTAGTCCATCGGATTGCCGCGCTGGAAGATCATGCCGTTGATGCTGCTCGACCCGCCCAGCACCTTGCCCCTGGCGTGATAGATGCGCCGGCCGTTCATGTGGGGCTCGGGCTCCGACTCATACCGCCAGTCGTAAAACCGGTTGCCGATCGGGATGGTGAGCGCGGCCGGCATATGGATGAAGGCATCCCAGATGTAGTCCGGCCGTCCGGCCTCCAGTATAAGCACCCTGCTGGCCGGATCGGCCGAGAGCCGGTTCGCCAGGGCGCTGCCCGCCGAGCCGCCGCCGATGATGGCGAAGTCATAGGCTGCCAATACGCTTCTCCGGTCGAGCGGCCAGGTCCATTCTCGGATGCTATATCGGCTCGGTGCGTGTCTCATCGGGCAGTCATCAGGCGCGGCACGCCGGGCGCGGGCCGTTCCCGCCGCATTGCGGCCGCGGGTGGCGTTCAGCGGGGCATCCGCTGCGCCGGCAGCAATCCAAGGGACCCGCCAGGGGGATATCGGCATGGGCGGCGGGCAAGCTGGCGGCCGCGCCGACGCGGTCAGTGAGGTGTCCTACTTTCTTTCTGGTGCCTGTTGTCAGGACCTAGGACCCTTCCGAATCCCTGCGCCGAAAGCACACGCTTCCGGCAACCGAGTCGGGATATATCGGGAGGATGGCATGACTTCCGCCCAGCATATCGGGTCAGCGGACGCCAGATCAGCGCCAGCCGCGCCGCCGGTGACGGCGCCCGCGGTGACGGCGCCCGCGGTGATCCAGCTGCGCACGGGGAACACCTTCGGCGGAGTGCTGTTCAGCGGCTTCGGCGCGTTCTGGCTGTCGCTGTGGGCCATCGCCGAGTTCTTCCTCAAGGGGGTGCCGCCGGTGCAGGCCGGCCACGGCCTCGGCCTGTTCCTGTACGCCTTCGGCATC
>DATJZH010000184.1:0-8977 GCA_035499215.1 Streptosporangiaceae bacterium
CGAACCACGACTACCCGGGTGGCCCCCGCGGCGAGGACGTCGTCGAGCCGGCCGAGGGTGATGCCGCCGATCGCGAACCAGGGACGAGCTGGCCGCCGGCGTGCCACGTGGGCCAGGAACCCGAGCCCGGTCGCGGGGCGCCCCGGCTTGGTCGGTGTCGCCCACACCGGTCCCGCGCAGAAGTAGTCGACTCCCGGTTCGCTTGCCGTCGCGTCGGCCTGGGCGGGACTGTGACTACTGCGGCCGATCAGCGGGTGCGGGCCCAGGATGCGCCGCGCGACCGGGACCGGCAGATCGTCCTGGCCCAGGTGGAGCACGTCGGCGCCCGCCGCCAGGGCTACATCTGCGCGGTCGTTGACCGCCAGCAGGCGGCCGTGGCGTCGGCATGCGCCGGCTAAGACCTCAAGCAACTCGAGTTCCTCGCGCGCTTCGAGTCCTTTCTCCCGCAGCTGCACGATGTCCACCCCGGCGCCGAGAACCGCGTCGAGGAACTGCGCCAGGTCCCCCGTCGACCGTCGGGCGCTGGTGCACAGGTAGAGCCGCGCGTCCGCCAGCCGGGCTCGCGGGTCAGCTGATGCTGCCCGGGCCGGCTGAGCCGTCGCTGCCTCGTGCGGGTCAGGTGAGATTGCCTGCGCGGGGTGATCTGTCATCGCGCTATCCAAGCACTGTCGGCGCTTGAAGCCGCAAACGGGATAGGCTGGCCTGGCCGGGATGAGCCGGCCGCGGGAGCCCCCAGGGCAGGGGCTGAGAGGGAGGCTGATCGCCTCCGACCGTCGTACCTGATCCGGGTAATGCCGGCGAAGGGAGCGCTGTTGGCTGTTACCGCCGACGTCGTCGTCGCGGGCGGCGGTGTCATCGGGACTGCGATCGCGTGGCGTGCCGCAGCTGCCGGGCTCAACGTCGTCGTGGTGGACCCCGAGTGCGGCGACGCTGCATCACTGGTGGCCGCGGGGATGCTGGCGCCGGTGTCGGAGAGCCTGTTCGGCGAGGATGCGCTGCTTCGGCTCAGCCTGCTGGCGGTCCGGCGGTTTGCCTCCTTCGCGGCCGAGCTCGAAGAGGTGACCGGCCGTGGTGTCGGCTTGCGCCGCGAAGGCACGCTTGCTGTGGCGTACGACCCCGGTGACCATGCCGCGCTGATGCGGCTGACAGCCTTCCGCCGGTCGGTGGGGCTCGACGCGGAAGAGCTGGACAGCCGGGCATGCCGCAGGCTCGAGTCTTTCCTTGCGCCGGAAGTGCGCGGCGGCGTCCTGTTCCCAGGCGACTGGTCGGTCGACAACCGGCGGTATGCCGCCGCGCTGCGCCAGGCGATGCGGGCTGCGGGGGTAGGGATCGTTCGTGACCGGGTGGCTGGGGTGCGCGCCCGCGACGGAAGGGCCTGCGGCGTGCGGCTCGCCGACGGCAGCGCGACCGGCACCGTTGACTGCGCCGCCGTCGTCGTGGCCGCCGGATGCTGGTCGGGCGGGGTTGCGGGGCTGCCAGACGCGCTGCAGGCCGCGGTCCGGCCGGTCAAGGGCCAGTTGCTGCGCTTGCGCATCCCCGATGGGATGCCCCCTGTGATCAGCCACACGGTGCGCGCAACGGTGCGCGGGGCAGACGTCTACCTGGTGCCGCGGGCCGACGGCGAGATGATCGTGGGCGCCACTTCCGAAGAGCGCGGGCCCGACCGGACGGTGACCGCGGGTGCCGTTCACGACCTGCTCCGTGACGCCGTGACTGTGCTGCCCGTGACGAGCGAGCTGATCCTCGCCGAGGCCTGCGCTGGCCTGCGACCGGGGACCCTCGACAACGGGCCGATCGTGGGCACCACCGGCCTCGGCGGGCTGCTGGTGGCAACCGGGCATTACCGCAACGGCATTCTGCTGTCGCCAGTGACTGCGGACGCCGCCGTCGCCTGCCTCGCCGGGCAGCGGCCAGCGGAGGAATGGGAGCCGTTCTCGCCGCAGCGATTCACGGCCCCGGTGAGGCCATGACCGTCCAGGTGACCGTCAACGGAGAGCCGCTCGAGGTGCCGGCCGGCATGACGCTGGGCCAGGTGGTCGCCACGGTCACCGAACTGGCCACCGGTGTCGCGGCCGCCGTCAATGGCGAGGTCGTGCCGCGCCGTTCCTGGGCGGGCATGCTGCTTGGTGACGGGGACCGGGTTGAGGTCGTCACTGCTGTGCAGGGAGGATGACGTGACCGACACACAGCTGCAGTACGGGACAGCGGCCGGGCAGGCTGGGGAACCATGGATGCTCGCCGGCCGTACCCTGAGTTCCCGGCTCATGGTCGGGACCGGGGGAGTGCAGAGCCTGGACGTACTCAGGCGCGTGCTCGACGCCTCCGCCACCGCTGCCGCCACCGTCGCCATCCGGCGCGTCGCGCCCGCGGGGGCGGGCTCGCTGCTCGGCACACTGCGGCAGGCGGGCGTCCGCGTCGTGCCCAACACCGCAGGCTGCCGTACCGCGAGCGAGGCGCTGTTCACGGCCCGGCTCGGGCGCGAGGCGCTCGGCACCGACTGGGTGAAGCTGGAGGTAGTGGCTGACGACCACACCTTGCTGCCCGATCCCGTGGAGCTGCTCGAGGCGGCCCGGCTGCTCGTCGGCGACGGGTTCGTGGTCCTCCCGTACACCAGCGACGACCCGGTCATTGCCGGGCAACTCGAGCGGGCAGGCTGCGCGGCGATCATGCCGCTCGGTGCCCCGATCGGGTCCGGCCTGGGCGTCCGCAACCCGCACAACATCGCGATGATCGTGGAGCAGGCGAGCGTGCCCGTTATCCTCGACGCCGGGATCGGGACTGCCAGCCACGCGGCATTTGCCATGGAGCTGGGATGTGACGCCGTCCTCGTCGCCTCGGCCATCACCCGCGCGGCCGATCCCGAGCGGATGGCCCGCGCCATGCGGCTGGCGGTGGCCGCCGGACACGCCGCGCGGGCCGCCGGGCGCATCCCCCGCCGATGGCACGCCTGCGCGTCGAGTCCCCTTGCCGGGCTGCCGGAGGGCCCGCCGTGAGCGTGCCGCGCGTCCTGACCATTGCCTCATCCGACTCGGGCGGCGGCGCCGGCATCCAGGCCGACCTCAAGGCGTTCGCCCGCTGCGCCGCCCACGGCATGTCGGCGATCGTCGCGCTGACCGCGCAGAACACCCTGGGTGTCACCGCCATCCATGCAGTGCCGCCGGCGTTCGTGCGGGCGCAGATCGACGCGGTGCTCGACGACATCGGGGCCGACGCCGCGAAGACCGGAATGCTCTTCTCCGCGCCGCTGATCGAGGCCGTCGCCGAGGCGCTGGCACCGCGGGGCCTGCCGCTGGTCGTCGATCCGGTCATGGTTGCCAGCTCGGGGAGCCGGCTCCTGCGCGAGGACGCTGCCGGAACCCTGGTTGCGCGGCTTTTCCCGCTGGCCACCGTGGTGACGCCCAACCTCCTCGAGGCGCAGGCGCTCGCGCAGACGGTGACCGAAGATCGAGCAGCGCTCGCCGAGCGCCTGGCCGCCATGGGTGCCGCTGCGGTCCTGGTCACCGGAGGACACGGCGCCGAGCCGGTCGACCACCTCTTCGACGGTTCCTGTCACGTGGCCATTCCGGTCGCCCGCCACCCGGTGGCCGCGACACACGGGGCCGGCTGCACGCACTCGGCGGCGCTCGCGGCCGGGCTCGCAGCCGGGCTGCCGCTAGCCGAGGCGGCCCGGCAGGCCGCCGACGTCGCGGGCGAGGCGGTGGCTCATGGGCTCGCCACACTCGGCAGCGGCGACGGCCCGGTTCACGCCCTGCACCAGGGAGCAACGCGATGAGTGACAGCTTCACCAGCGAGTTGTGGCAAGGCATCACCGAGGTCTACAGCGCCATCCTGGCCCACCCGTTTGTTACCGGGCTGACCGACGGCAGCCTGCCGCATGACGCCTTCGCGTTCTATGTCGTGCAGGATGCGCTGTACCTGCGGCGATACGCAGACGCGCTCGCAGCCGTAGCCAGTCGCGCGCCCGACACAGCGGGAACGGAGATGTTCGCGCGCCATGCGGCGGGCGTAGTCGCAGTCGAGCAGACGCTGCACGGGTCGCTCCTGGCCGACCTCGGCATCGACCCCGCGACAGCCGGCGCGGCCGAGCCGGCGCCCACCACCCTCGCTTACACCAGCTACCTCCTCGCCACCGTCAGCGGCGGGTCATACGCCGAAGGGGTCGGCGCGGTCCTGCCGTGTTACTGGATCTACTGGGAGGTCGGCAAGGAGCTGCTGCGCCGCGGCTCACCCGATCCGCGTTACCAGCGATGGACCGACATGTACGGAAGCGAGGAGTTCGGCGACGTCGTCCGGGGGGTGCTGGCCGTCACCGACGGGCTGGGCCCTGGCCTTGCACCATGCGAACGCGCGCGAGTGCACCGGCACTTCCGGACGTCAAGCCGTTACGAATGGATGTTCTGGGACATGGGCTACCGGAAGGAGAACTGGCCGCTGTGACGCATCCCGGGACCAGGCACTCACCTCGGCTGAGACGGGTCAACGCCAGCTTGGACGCGACTACCCGCAGAACATCTTCGTCTATATCGAGGTAGCCAGGCCGTCCAGGCTTTTCGGCGGTAAAGATAACGCGGCTGAAGGCCGCCATCAACGGTGTCGCGGCGGTTTTCTGTGGTCGCCGGTTTCTACCGGACCTGCGTCTGATGGTGCGCGGGCCCGGCCAGTGCGCCCGCCTGCTGAACACCGTCTGGACAGGCGGCAACCTGGACAGGCAGGCAACCTGCAGGGCGCGCTGCCGCTGCCCGAGGGCAGCCTGATCATGGTCGCGCCCGGCAGTGCCGAGGAGGCGCAGACCGGCGCCGCCAACCTGGAGTACCTGACCCGTGATCTCGGCGCCGAGGGCGCCAGCGTGCAGAACTTCGACCACAGCGCCACGAGCAACTGAACATGCCAGGGCCCCGGCCGGGAAAAGCCCTCCCCCGGCCGGGCCATGGCATTCCGCCTACGGCACTACCGGGGACGTGGCCATGTAGACCGGCGCGGATGCCCTCGCGTTGCGGCAGACCTGGATACCCCCGGCCGTGTTGATCACATCCGGCAGGAACGCGCCCGGCGGGTAGATCCTCAGGAAGGACGCCAGCGCCTGGTTGCACACCGCCTTGGAGTACGCGGCGACGTCGGTGATCCGCAGGAACGATACGACGATGCCGCCAGTCGGGATCGTGACGGTGGTCACCGGGTACACGACGTCGCGCCCGGCGGGCTTCCCGAGTACCCGCTTCAGCGAGCCGAGCGCAGATGTACCAGGGTATCCGGTCAGCGTGCAGACGGACGTGCCCTCGTTCTGCCAGAGCACGTCGTAGACGTACCCTCCCGCGTACCCGTTATCGCGGATGAACCGTACCCGCAGGTTCTCGCTCAGGCACCGCGGCGTCGCGGCGGCGGATGCGGCAGCGGGCGCCAGCAGGCAGCCCGCAGCCAGGCCGGCGGCACCCAGCGCGCTGGCTAAGATCCGGAGTTTGCGTCTTTGCATGGTCCTGCCCTCCTCTTGGGTCGGTCATTACCGTTGCGCACAGTACGCCCCGCGCGTACCTGCCGCGGGCCTTCCCGGCGTCATTGCCGGTCCTGCCCGTTCAGGAAGCCCTCGCTGGCCCTGCGTGACGTCTCCTCAAGGCGCTGGCGCCGGGTCACCTGCGAGCCCTTCGGCGCCCGGGTGGCCCGGCGGCACCTCGTACCGGTACACCGCGGGCAGCGCTGGCGGGTGCTGACGGCGGAGGAGGAAGCCGCCGCCACAGCAGAGATCGTCGAGCTCGCCGCCGGGCGCGCCGATGTGCTCGCGCATGTCGCGGGCGTTCTCCTGGGGGCCGGCGAGGGCGAGCTGGACGAGCCGCGGAAGCGGCAGGCCGCCGAGCTTCTGATCAACGCAGGCGCCGACGGTGAACTCATCCCTCGGTGGATCGAGGAGGGGCGCCGTCGCGCCCAAACCGCGAGGAGCATCCCTTACACCGGTACCGGGACAGGCAAGATCACGGGAGACGTTGCACCAGACGGACCCACATCAGCCTCCACTGGATCTGCGACGCCGGGCAAGGCAGTCGTGCACGCGACTGCTACCGGCCGTGATCGGGTATTGTGCCGCCACCCCGCTGACCCCACGCACCACGCGGTCGGCGGGATGCGTGCGTTTCTTGGCAACTGTGCGGCTGTCTCGGCGGCCGGACGCGCGGGGGGCCGGGACCGATGCGGTTGAGCCTGCTCATAGCGTCTTATGCTGATGCGCAAGTGCGTCGGCCGGGCGGCTCGCCAGGGCGGAACCCCGCTCAAAGTGTTCTGTGGCAAGTTGTCGTATCCGCGGGATGCCGTTCGTGGTGGGGGTGAAGGGCGGTCACCGGGATCGCCGGAAGCGAGGAGGACACGATGACGCACTACCTGCTGGCCGTGCACGGCCCGGCCGAGAGGGGCGAGTTCGGCAACTACGGTTCCAAGGAGGAGATGGAGGAGGCGTTCGCTGCGACCGGCGCCTTCAATGACAAGCTGCGCGCCGATGGCTACTGGGTCTTCGCGGGCGGGCTTGAGCCGGCTTCGACGGCGACGGTCGTGGACGGCCAGGGTGAGGCGCCGGTGGTGACCGACGGCCCCTACCTTGAGGCCAAGGAGGCTCTGGGGGGCTTTTGGGTCATCGACGCGCCTGACCTCGACGTGGCACTCAAGCTCGCGGCCGAGGGTTCCAAGGCGTGCCGGGGCAAGGTCGAGGTCCGTCCCTTCGAGGGCCTGGCCTGAGCCGGCGCGACGGAAGGTGGATCGGTGCAGGGCGGGACGGCGGCCGTCGAGCGGGTCTTCCGCGAGGAGTACGGCCGCCTGATCGCCTCGCTCGTCCGCCGCTTCGGTGACATCGACATCGCCGAGGAGGCGGCAGGCGAGGCGCTCGTGGCCGCACTGGAGAAGTGGCCGGAGTCCGGTGTACCTCCCAACCCCGGGGGCTGGCTCACCACCACCGCGGGCCACCGCGCGATCGACCGGATCCGCCGCGAGAAGCAGCGCGACGCCAGGCATCAGGCAGCCTTCATGTACTACCGCGACACGCCCCGCGAGCTCACCGGACCGGTCGACGACGACCGGCTACGGCTCCTGTTCATCTGCTGCCACCCGGCGCTCGCACCGGAGGCGCGGATCGCGCTGACCCTCCGGCTTCTCGGTGGGCTGACCGTGCCCGAGATCGCGCAGGCCTTTCTCGTGCCCGAGAGCACGATGGCGCAGCGGATCACGCGAGCGAAGAAGAAGGTCGCCTCGGCAAAGGTGCCCTACCGGGTGCCAGCGGCGGCAGACCTCCCCCAGCGGCTCAGCGGCGTCCTGGCGGTGCTGTTCCTCGTCTTCAACGAGGGCTACCTCGCCACCGGCGACGGCGATCCGGTTCGCGCCGAGCTCACCGGCGAGGCAATCCGGCTCACGCGGATCTTGCGCCAGCTGCTCCCCGAGGAGCCGGAGGTGGCAGGTCTGCTCGGGCTGCTCGTGCTCACCGAGGCCAGGCGCGAGGCCCGCGTGCGGAATGGGCAGCTGGTCCCGCTGCACGAGCAGGACCGCGCCGGCTGGAACCGCGCACTGATCGCCGAGGGCCACGCCCTGGTCCGCGAGTGCCTCGCGGTCAACCGGCCCGGCCGCTACCAGATACTCGCCGCGATCAGCGCCGTCCACACCGACGCCCCCAGCGCGCCGGACACGGACTGGTCGCAGGTCGTCGCGCTCTACGACCAGCTGACCCTGCTCGACCCGTCCCCGATCGTCGCACTCAACCGCGCGGTCGCGGTCGCGGAGCTGGACGGCCCGGAGGTCGCCCTCGCCCTGGTCGACCGGCTACCGCTGGCGGGCTACCACGCGTGGCACGCCGCCCGTGCCGACTTGCTGCGCAGGCTCGGCCGCAGCGCCGAGGCGAGGCGAGCGTACGAGGCCGCGATCGCCGCCACCAACAACACCGCCGAGCGCGCCTACCTGGGCAGGAAACGCGGCGAGCTGGTTTGAGCAGTCCATCCGGAAGCGCCCTACAACCAGACGACGACCCCGCTGATCGCGGCTACGGACGCCTGGCGCGCTACCCGTTGAGGATCTGCTCCCTCAGGATGTCTGCGTGCCCGCAGTGCTGGGCGAGTTCGCGCAGTATGTGGAGGTATACCCAGCGCAGCGGGAGCGGGCCGCGCCAGTAGCCGTAGACCCGGTCGTCCAGCCCCAGGGATGACGTCGCACGCCGTGATGACTCGCATGCCCCGCGGTGTGCTTGCTGGACGCTGGCGATGGTGTCGTCGTCACGAAGAATGAACGACTCGTCCGAGGTTGCGGGGATACCGATCTCAGCACGTGACCGGCCTGTGACAGCTTCGTCAAACCAGACCTTCTCGAGGAAGGTCGCGTGCTTCACCAGGCCCAGCAATGTGGTCCGAGAAGGCACCAGCGACCGGCGCGCCTGCTCCTCGGTCAGTCCGTCCAGGCAACGAATAAGTTCACTGCGGTGCTCGTCGAGGAACGCCTCGAACTGGGCACGGGCTGGCTGATTGATGACATCCTCAGCGAACGTCGCTGGAAGGGAAGGCATAAGCGAAGCATTTCAAGAGCGCCGCCCACGAGCAAACTACCGCTCATCGGCATGTGAGCAAGCCAATTGTCGGAGGATGCCAGCATCGGGTCGCCTGGAGCGGGTCCTGGTCGCTCATGTTGTCGGTGTCAGCCCGCCGGCGTGGGGAGGCTGGGCGGATGCCGGTGCACGCAACGTGTCGGCTGGCGTGGCTGTGAGTTGCACACTGGCGCTGTCACGTCTGGAATTACCTCCGGACGGCGGCCGCGCCGTCCAAGGGCTGACCGCCAGGTCATGGCTGGGCCACGTCCGTGATCTTGGTGTAAGAGACGGCATCGTGAAGATTCTCTGGTGATATTAGGCGCTGATCGCCTGAATGGCATTCACCTCCTCGGGAGTGTCTGCGGGCGCGGGTGCGTCGGTGCCGGGGATTTTGGCGAGGATCTCCGCGCCCATGTAGCGGCGCGCTTCGGTCCG
>DATJZH010000185.1:0-14808 GCA_035499215.1 Streptosporangiaceae bacterium
GAAGTGCGAGCTGATGATCGACAGCAATGTCGAGGAGGCCCTGTCCGCACTGGACGAAGCGGCAGTCACGGCACCGGCAAGGGACGCACTCGCCGACCTCGCGCTTGCCGCCACCGCCCGCCGCGACTGACCGGCCGCCGCTACTGACCGGCCGCCGCGACTGACGGGCCGCCGCTGACCGGCCGCCGCTACTGACCGCGGCCGGCCCGGCGCCGCGAGGGCCGCCGGGACGTGCGTCACCCCGGGCAGTCACCGCACCCGATTCAGAAGGCGAGCGCCTGAGCCCGTCTGTTCACCTCAGTGCGCCGGTTCTCGGCAATTGCCTGGATCGGCGTACCGGGCAGGGTCTCGTCAGCGGTGAACAGCCAGCGCAGTGCCTCAGCGTCCTCGAAGCCGCAGTCGAGCAGCAGCGTCAGCGTGCCGTGCAGGCCGCGGACGATCTGGTCACCGTCGAGGAATGCCCCCGGCACGCAGATCGTGCCGTCGGGCCGCTGGACCGCGAGCAGCTTACGGTCGCGGAGCAATTGCCTGACCCGGCTCACCGGGAGCCCGAGCCGGTCAGCAACCTCGGAGAATGTCAGCCAGTCACCGACGATAGCGTCGGCATGGGGGTCAATCTGTGCCACGTCTCCAAACATCCCACATCAGGGCGGCAGCCAAACACCGGCCGAAACTCCAGGGATTCTTGCTGCGCGGCCCGTCCGGTGAGCCCGCAGCCGGGCTCCGCGGGCTACGTTGCGCGGTCATTCGCGGCCAGGACCGTGCGCAGGGCCACGGCCGCGCAAAACGTCAGACCAGGCCGGCATCCCGTACCGGCAGCCGCGGATCAGCCAGCCGGGCGGCGTCCACCGGCAGCCCCGATTCGATTACCCGGCGGCCCTGGAGCAGGTCACGTGGCGAGTCCACGGTCAGAATCGCCACCAGCCGGTGCCCGGCCAGCCAGCACACGGCCCACCGCTCATCCGCCGGGTCACCGCGCAGTGTCATGCGGTCCGCGGCGCCGTGGAAGCCGGCATACTGCACCGTTCTCCCGAACTGCTCCGACCAGAAATACGGAACGGGGTCATAGGTGTCAGCCCCGTCCAGCAGGTTGGCCGCCAGCACCGCGGGCGCACGGAGGGCGACATCCCAGTGCTCGAACCGCAGCCTGCGCCCGTAGCGCAGCGACCAGAAAGCGGCGCAGTCCCCTGCCGCGAAGACGCCGGGCACCGATGTGCGCAGGCCCGCATCGACGACCACGCCATTGTCCAGCGTGATGCCGCTGCCATCGAGCCAGGCGACATCTGGCCGGACCCCGACCGCGGTGACGATCTCGTCGGCGGCCAGCCATTGTCCGCCTGCCAGCGCCAGCCCGCCCGGCTGCACTGAATCAACCAGCTGACCGAGCCGCAGCTCCACTCCCGCTGCGGCGTACCAGCCGGCGGTCAGCGCGCCGACCTGCGGCCCGAGCGCCGCGGCCAGCGGCGCGGCAGCGGCCTCCAGCACAGTCACCCGGCTGCCCCTGGCCGCCGCGGCGGTCGCCAGCTCGGCGCCGATCCAGCCGGCTCCGGCTATCGCCAGCCGCAGGCGGGGCCTCAGCAGCTCCCGGAGCGCGAGCGCGTCGTCGAGTGTGCGCAGGAACCGCTGCCTGCCAGGGCCAGGCAGGGCAACCGGGCGCGCGCCGGTCGCCAGCGCCAGCCGGTCGAAGCGGTACTCGCCCTTATCGGTGCGCAGCACGCCGTCAGACAGCCCGGTGGCGGTCTCGCCAAGGCGCAACCGCACCCCGAGCGAGCTCAGGTCCGTGCGCAACGTGGTGTCGTCCAGCTCGCCGGCCAGGAATTTCTTGGACAGCGGCGGCCGGTCGTACGGGAGCCTGGCCTCGGCGCCGATCATGGTGACTGTCCCCGGGTATCCCCTGACGCGCAGCTCCTCGACCGTGCGGAGCCCGGCTAGCCCGCCGCCCACCACGACGATCCGCTGCGGGCTGGCGGGCGAGCCTTCCGGACCCGCCGAGCTGACCGGGCCGACAGATCCTGGCTGCCTCACCGCTTCACTCCATTCCGCCAGCCGATGCTCGCGCCGACAGGCTAACGGTCACCGCGGCGGAGCCCTGAGAATTAGCGGGGCACGCACAGCTTGACGCGCCCTACACTGCTCCCGATGGATACGACCCTCTCGCCGCCCGCCGGGCAGCTGCTGGATGGCCGCTACCTGGTGGAAGGGCAGCTTGCGCGAGGCGGGATGGCGACGGTCTACCTCGCCACTGACACCCGGCTGGACCGCACGGTAGCCGTCAAGATCGCCCATCCCGAGCTGGCGGTCGACGAGGAGTTCGTCGGCAGGTTCATCGGTGAGGCCCGGTCGGCAGCACGGCTGTCCAGCCCGCATGTCGTCGCCGTTTATGACCAGGGCTCAGCGGGCCCGCTGCACTACCTGGTCATGGAGTACGTGCGCGGGCGGACGCTGCGCGAGCTGCTGAACCAGCGGGGCAGGCTGAGCCCGCCGGAGGCGCTCGAGATCATCGACGGAGTCCTCTCGGGGCTGGCCGTGGCACACGAGTCGGGGATAGCGCACCGCGACATGAAGCCGGAGAACGTCCTGCTGACCAGGACCAATGTGGTGAAGGTGGCCGACTTCGGACTCGCCAGGGCAGCGGCCGCGACCGGCCATACGAAGTACGGCATGATCATCGGCACGGCCGCGTACCTCGCGCCCGAGCAGGTGTCCGCCAGCACCTCGGACGCCAGGTCAGACGTGTACGCGGTCGGCATCATGCTGTTCGAGATGCTGACCGGCCGTCAGCCGCACACCGGGGATACCCCGCTCGCGGTGGCATACCAGCACGTCAACGACGCGGTCCCGGCGCCGTCCCGGCTGGTGCCGGGACTGCCTGGCGTCCTGGACGCCCTGGTGGCAATGGCCACGAGCAGGAACCCGGACCTTCGGCCTGCCGACGCGGGACAATTCCTGGCGGCGGTGACCGCCGTCCGGCGCGGGACGCCCATCCCGGCGGTGCTGCCCGGCCGGCCCACGGCCGCGGCCTACGACCGCCCCTGGCAGCCCGCCGGCAGTTCAGCCGCAGGGCAGGCCATGACCGGGCTTGCCGCACTGGGTTTCGGGCCACCGGGCCCCGGCGCGGACGGCGCGCCGGGCGAGACGGCCCAGCTGCGGCCCGGCAGCGGCGAGATGCCCGCGGCCGATGTCCGCGGTGACAGTCACCGGGGCGCGAACCACACGCTGATCGCCGCGACCGGAGAATCCTGGCCGGGCTACGGCGACGATCGCCACAGCCTCGCCGACGCCGATCGTGGCTACGGGCGTCACTACGAGCCTGCGCTGCAGCGATGGCTGTTCAGCAGGCGGCTGCTCGCTGCGGGCCTGGTGGTCGTGCTCGTGCTGGTCGCCTGGCTGGGCATCGGCTGGGTCGTCAACGGGCAGTACCGCATGGTTCCCCGCGTCGCCGGGATGACCGCCCGCGTCGGCCGCACTGACCTGCGGAACGACGGCTTCGCCGTGCGCATGGGCAGCGGTGAGCACAATTCTGTGCCCGTAGGCGTAGTGATCCGCACCCGGCCGGCTGCCGGATCACGAGTCAGGCACGGGAGCACGATCACCATCGTCAGCTCGCTCGGGCCGGCCTTCGCCCAGGTCCCGCCCGTCACCGGCATATCGCTGGCCAGCGCTGAGGCTGCGCTCAGGCAGGCTGGCCTCACCTGGGTGACGACCGCCCCGGCGACGTCGACCACCATCGCGGCAGGAACCGTCATCAGCACCAGCCCCGTCGCCGGGACCCGCTGGCCGAAGGATAGGCCGGTGACCGTTACCGCCAGCGCCGGCCCGCCGCTGCCCAATTTCGCCGGGGAGCAGCTGCAGGCGGTCCAGGCGGCAGCCCAGGCTGGCGGATACACGATCAACCCGGTGCAGGACGCCCAGGGCACCCAGCCGCAGGGGACTGTCGTCCGGCAGTCACCCGCGCCGGGCACGGCGATCAGCCCGCACGAAGTTGTCACGGTCCATGTCTCCCCCGGACCCCCGCCGGTGCAGGTCCCGAACGTCGATGGCATGAGGGCGGCGCGGGCCGTCGCAGTGCTGCAGAACGCCGGTTTCAAGGTGCGGGTCAATGAGGGCCTGGGCAGCCGGGTCCGGGGCTACTCCCCGAGCGGGCCGCAGCCGGCCGGCAGCACGATCACCATCAACGTCGGCTTCACCTTCCCGTAACCACGCCGGCCTGGAGCCAGCCGGGCGTTCTGCGTCAGAGGGGCGGGCCGTCGCCAGGGTCCGCTGCCGCATGTCCGGCTGTACCGCCCCTCCTGCACTCGCGCGCCGCAGCCGCGACCCGTGGTCCTGATCCCTGCGGGTGCAGCCATCTTGCCACCCCACCACCGGCAGCCAGCCTCGGGCCACCGGCAGCGGAGGCCGACACGGGTGCGCTAAGCTACCCGCGTGCGTCGCGCTTACCGGTTCTTTTATGGCCACCGGCCCGGCCCTGGGACGGTCGCCCCCCAGACTCTGCACTGACGCGCCGACCGCGAATGAAAGCCCCGGGCCGAGGCGGCCCGGGGCTTTCGTCATGATGAAGGCAAGGAGGACCAGATGGTGATCGTGATGGCCCCTGAGGCTACCCAAGGCGATATCGACGGGATCGTTGACCTGGTGCGGGAGGCCGGCGGTGCGGCTTTTGTGAGCCGCGGGGTGTCTCGCACCATCATCGGACTCGTCGGCGATATCGACCAGTTCGGCGCGCTCAATCTGCGCAGCCGGGCCGGAGTCATCGACGTGGTCCGCATTTCGGTGCCGTACAAGCTGGTCAGCAGGGAGCATCACCCCAGCAGATCGGTGATCAGGGTCGGCGGAGTGGCGATCGGCCCGGACACCGTCACCATCGTCGCCGGACCGTGCACGGTGGAGACGCCTGCGCAGACCGTGGCGGCCGCCCGGATGGCCCAGGCCGCCGGGGCTGCGATGCTGCGCGGCGGCGCGTTCAAGCCCCGGACCTCGCCGTACGCGTTCCAGGGTCTCGGCGAGACCGGCCTGAAAATCCTCGCCGAGGTGCGGGCGGAGACCGGGCTGCCCGTGGTCACCGAGGTGATCGACCCGGCGAGCATCGACCTGGTCTGCTCCTACGCCGACATGCTTCAGGTGGGCACCCGGAGCATGCAGAACTTCGCTCTGCTGCAGGCAGTGGGCTCGGCGGGCAAGCCGGTGCTGCTGAAGCGGGGCATGAACGCGACGATCGAGGAGTGGCTGATGGCGGCGGAGTACATCGCGCAGCGCGGCAACCTCGACATCGTGCTCTGCGAGCGCGGGATCCGTACCTTCGAGACCGCAACACGCAACACCCTCGACATCAGTGCCGTCCCTGTCGCGCAGCGGCTGTCGCATCTGCCGGTCATCGTCGATCCGTCTCACTCAGGCGGCCGCCGGGATCTTGTCCTGCCGCTGAGCCGCGCCGCGATCGCGGTGGGCGCCGACGGAATCATCGTTGACGTCCACCCGCAGCCGGACAGGGCTCTGTGCGATGGCGACCAGGCGCTGACCGATGAGGAAGTTCGCGAGCTCGCGAGCATGGCCGCTGCCTTGTCGGCGGCTGTCGGCCGGTCGCTCACTCCCGCACCACGCCCGGTGACCGTAGCCTGAGCACCGGCGATGGCACGGACCGGACCGCCGGCGGGCTGAGCGGCATGGATATCACCGTAGAGGATGCGCGGCGGCGGCTGCGCGAGGCCAGGGTGGCCCGGCTCGCCACGGTGGCCAGCAGCGGCCGCCCGCACATCGTCCCGGTCACTTTTGCCGTCGCCAGGGAGCACATCTACAGCGCCGTCGACGCCAAGCCGAAGAGGACAGGTGACCTGCAGCGGCTGCGCAATATCCGCGCCAACCCCATGGTCGCCGTGCTGGCCGACCACTATGACGACGACTGGGCGGCGCTGTGGTGGGTGCGTGCCGACGGCAGCGCCGTCATCGTGACCGATCCCGGTGAGCTGGCCGGCCCGATCGCCCTGCTGGCCAGGCGTTACCCGCAGTACCGCCAGGCCCGGCCGTCCGGGCCGGTGATCTCGGTCCGGGTCGAGCGCTGGACTGGCTGGGCAGCCTCTGGCTGAGGCTGCGCCGCGATCACCGCGCCGCGGGAGTCAGTGCGCGCGGCGATCACAGGCCGGCGACGGCCGGGATCACCTCGGTGCCGATTACCTCGAGCGGTGTCACCTCCCAGACTCTGGCAACCGCGCCGATGGCGGCCTGGAAGCCCATCTCGGCGAGCGCGCCGAGCTCGTCCACGATCTGCCCGGCCCGCTCGCCCTTCTCCCCGACGTCGAAGATGAAATAGCAGGTCTTCTCGATGTCGTCGTAGTCGCGTCCCTCGCTTTCGCAGTGCGCGCGCAGCACGTCAAGCTTGCGGGCGAGGTCAGGTCCGGGGAACAAGTTGCATGCCTGGGCGTAGCGGGCAACCAGCCGCAGCGTCTTTCGCTCTCCGGATCCGCCGATCATGATCGGCGGATGCGGCTGCGACAGCGCCTGCGGCGAGTTCAGCGGGCGTTCCAGCCGGTAGTGCTTGCCCCGGTACGGACTCTCATCGCCGCGCCACATCTGCAGGCAGATCTGCACGGTCTCCTCCAGCCGCTCGAAACGCTCGGCGACCGGCGGGAACGCAATGCCAAGCCCGCGCGATTCCTCCTCGTTCCAGGCGGCACCGATGCCAAGCCAGGCCCGCCCGCCGGACAGCACGTCGAGGGTTGTGACGATCTTCGCCAGGACGCCGGGATACCGGTAGACAGCTCCGGTGACCAGTGTCAGGAGCCTGGCCCTGGACGTGGCGCCGGCTAGGTAACCCAGCGTGGTGTAAGCCTCGAGCATCTCGTGCTCGGGCGGGCCGAGCACCTGGATCTGGAAGAAGTGGTCCATCACGGCGAGAAAGTCAAAGCCGGCGTCATCCGCGACGCGTGCCACCGCGGCGAGGTCAGCGCCGAGCCGGGAAGGGCCGCCTGGCGTGGTGAAATCCGGGATCTGCAGTCCGATCTTCACGTGCACACCTCCGATGGACCAGCCTGTCATAGTCCGCCCGGCCGGGCCCTGGCTGGCCGGCGCCCTGGCCTGCCGGGCTCCTGCCAGCAGCCTCCTGGCGCTCGCCGATCCCGGGCGGCCAGATCCCGCGGAGTCGTTGCTGCCATTTTCGCCTGGCCGGGTACTAACCTGGTTCCACGAAGGTCATCCGATAGTCATTGGATGGTCAATGCTTAACCAGCGGTGAGCGGAGGTCCCCGGTGCGCAGGCCCCGCCGGGCAGGAAATGCGATCGGCCACGTGACCGGCCGTGTGATGGGCCAGGTGACGGGAACCGCGATCGCCGCCGCGCTGGCTGTCGTACTGCCACTGCCGCTGGCGACCAGCATCGCGGCCCGGGCAGCAGACGCGCCAGCGTGGCGGGTCGTCGCGAGCTACCACTACGGAGCCAGCGGCAACGCCTCCGGCTACTCTGCGGTGATCGCCCCGGCGCCCGGCGATGCCTGGGTGTTCGGCGGCACCAATCCGGGCGCCCCGGGCTCGCCGACGGCCGCGCACTGGGGCGGGCGGAGGTGGCGGCATGTCGCCCTGCCGGCCGGGCTCAGCGGCTTCATCATTGCCGCGAGCGCCTCCTCGCCAGGCAACATCTGGGCCGTCAGCTACTTCGGCAGGTACGTGCTGCACTGGAATGGGACCCGGTGGGCCGTGGCGAAGAGATGGCACGCCGGGAAGGCGACATCGGTCGCCGCGGTCAGCCGGTCGGACGTCTGGGTTTTCGGCGGCGGAAGCAGCCTCGGCACCTGGCACTATAACGGCAGGACCTGGGCCAAGATCACCGGCCGGGCACACGCCGTGTACCGTGCCAGCGCGCTGTCGCGAAGCGACATCTGGGCAGTAGCGCGACGCTCCCGGCGGGCCGTCGAGCACTATAACGGCGGCGGCTGGCGGGCCGTGCCGACGGGATCCGCGCTCGCCAGGACCACTCCATACGACATCCTGGCGGTGTCGCCGCACAGCATCTGGATTGCCGGCGTCTCCGCCGGCGGCCGCCTGGTCCTGGTACACGGGAACGGCGCGTACTGGACGCGGTTCGTGGCGCCCTGGCAGATGCGGCCCGAGCGCTTCGCCAGTGATGGCAGCGGCGGAATATGGATACCGGCGGTCACCGGCGCGCAGACATGGATCACGCACCTGTCATGGTCTGGTCAGTGGACGCGCAGCGCGGTCGACGCGGGGCTCGGCAGCGGAGTGGGCGACCTGGCGCTCATCCCGGGTACGACGTCGCTGTGGGCCAGTGGCGGTTTCCTCACCAAGGCGGGCGGAGACGCCGCGATCTGGGCATACGGGCCGGTGACCGCCCGTATGCACGCCGTGGCGGGTAGCCGCCTGGCTAAGCGGCGGGCGCGTACCGGGGCTGACCGGCGCCAGTGACGCGCCGCAGGTTCGCCGGCGCCGGGCCAGGCCCTGGCAAAAATCGCCAGCGGCCGGCGGGCGGATACCCGTTATGCGGGACGGTCAGTACGGCCGGGAGTGTGCTCCTGTGCGGCGGCGGCGAGTTCCTCGGCCAGGTCGTCGGCCTCTAGCCGTGCCTCGATCCGGCGCAGGTCGTCGATCTGCGCCCTTGTCTCCACCTGGCGCGGGACCAGCAGCGAGCAGCAGTCCTGGTCCGGCAGCTCGGAGATCGCGAGGGTAGCGATCCGGCGCGCCGCCGCCATGATCTCCGTCTTGTCCATGCCGATCAGCGGCCGCAGGATCGGCAGCGGCACGGCATCATCCAGCGCCGTGATGTTCGTCAGGGTCTGGCTGCTCACCTGGCCAAGGGAGTCGCCCGTCACCAGCGCGGCGGCGCGCAGCCGCCGTGCCAGTGCAGCGCCGGTTTTCAGCATGAGGCGGCGCTGCGCCATGATCTGCAGCCGGCCCGCTCCCGAGGAGGCAAGCCGCTGCTGCGCCTTGCCGAATGCGACGACGAACAGCCGTGATCGGCCCTGAAACCTGTCCAGTTCCCGGACCAGGCCGTAAGCCTTGTACACCGACTCCGGCCCGGTCAGCGGCATGCCGGAGAAATGCAGGAAGCCGCAACGCAGGCCGCGGCGCATCATCCGGTAGGCGGCCACTGGCGAGTCAATGCCGCCGGACAGAAGCACCAGCGCGCGGCCGCTCATGCTGACCGGCAGGCCGCCCTGGCCTGGCATGCCCTGGGTGAACACGAAGATCTCGGACTGGTCCACCTCGACGAAGACCGTCGTGTCGGGCCGGCGCAGGTTCACTGGATAGCCGTGCTCCTGCTGGATCCTTGCCCCGATCGCCGCGGCCAGCTGGGCGGAGGTGACGCCGAATTGCTTGTCCCGCCGCCGTGCCCGGACGGCGAACGATCCCGCCCGGCCTGCCGTCAGCGTCAGCGCCGCGGCGACCGCCGCCTCGGGGTCTCTGGCCACCCGCACCGCACGGCACACCCTGGCCAGGCCCATGACGTCGCGCATCCGTTCGGCGACGATGTCGACGGCGGTCTCGGCTGGGAGCCCGCCAGCCGCGGCCCCGGCCACCCGCAGCAGGATCACGCCGTGGCGCGGCCCGATCCTGACCGGGAGGCCGAGGTCTGCTACCGCGTGCCTGATGTTGCCGTGCAGGATCCGCTCGAAGTGCTGGCGGTTCCTGCCTTTGAGCACGATCTCGCCGAGCTTCAGCAGTACACACGGCTCGCAGCGGACCTGGTCGGACAGTGCCGTCGTAGGAACGGCCTGCTGTAGGGCGTCACCGGCGAGGGTGTTAGCGGGCATTTCCTCAGTCTGCCAGCAAATCGGCGCCGCCCAGCCCGTCGCGCGGCCGGCACCTGACCCGGCCGGGCCGCTGCCTTCCGTTGCCGCAATGGCCACATTGTCGCCGGGAATGGCGCGAGTCAGGCCGACCGATGTGCCGCGGCGGCGCCACCCGGGTCTACGTGGACGTCTCGCCTGACGGGACTCGCCGGTTCTGCTCCTCGAGCCCGTCCGCTGCCCGTTGCTGGTCGCCGGCTCAGCTCACCGGGTCAGCTCGGCTGGCGTCCTCGGCGGGAGCGATCCCGGCCACGCGGGGCTCGCCGTCCGCCGCGCCGGCGCCCGTGTGCTCGCCATCGGGCAAGGACGCCGACAGGATGCCGGCGCTTACCGCGGGCTTGCGCTGCGGGACACCGAAGCAGAGCGCGACCGTCATGCAGACCAGCGGGATGGCCGGGATGACGTACCGGTAGGTGTACTCGTGCTCCGCGACCGGGAACACGACCGCGACCACGGCCGACACCCAGAGCAGCGCGGCGGGCCAGTTGCGCCTGCCCGGCAGGAGCACGCCGACGAACCCGGCAGCGAGCAGCAGACCGAAAATGGCGCCCGGCACGGAAATCAGCCGCTGGTACATGCGGATCATGCCCGCATAGGGCTCGACCAGGCGGGTCCCCAGATGGTGGCTCAGGTCCTTCCCGATGCCCTCGGTGCTGCCCTGGTAGTCGCGCACGGCGGCGAGCGCGTAGGTCAGGTTGTCGGGCGGCGTCAGGCTCGACGAATGCGGCTGCCTGATCGGGAAATCGAAGACCGCGTTGGTCACGAACGGCTGGATGACCTCGCTCGCGACCACGCGGGCGTAGGCGAGCGGCTGGGCTGTGATCGCCATGACCGCGAAGCGCTCTGCCCGCGCGTTGCTGGCTGTCGTGAAAGCCGCGGTATCGGGCACCAGCCCTACCGTCTGCGGCTTCCCCTGCCACAGCCAGGCGCTGTGGTCCCACAGGTAGAACTTCGGCTCCGGCCGCTTAGCGGGATCGACCTGGTCGAGGAAGCGCGGCTGGCCGGTGGGGCACAATGCCCGCAGGTCAGCGGGCGGCTTGATGACAGCGCAGCTGGCGAACGACATAGTGCGCGACCACAGGAACAGGCCGTTGCTATTGGTCAGGTTGAATGCGCCGGTTGCCGAGGCGAACCAGGCCATGTACCCGAGCACCGGCAGCGCGCCGGCGCCGAGCACCGCGCCTACCTGCCGCCAGCCGGCCCGGCGGACCAGCAGATAGAGGGCCATCAGCGCGATCACCGGCAGTGTCGTGGGCCGGACGATGACCGAGGCACCCATCAGCAGCCCGGCGGTCGCCGACCGCCACGGCGAGGGCTGCCCGCGCAGCAGCAGCACAGCCAAGCCGGCCATCATCAGCATGAGGGCAAGGAAATCGGCCATGATCAGCTGTTCCAGCAGGAGTTCGGCAGCGCCGAACAGAACCGGCAGGGCGGCCAGGACCGCGACCCATTCCCGCACTCTCCAGCGCCGCAACACGGCGTAGACCATGACCCCGAGGCCCAGGCCCATCAGATGCTGCAGGCCGGCAACCAGGGCAAGTGAATGAAATGGCAGCAGCAGCCGCAAGAACAGCGAATACCCGCTGGGATTCACCGGATCCGGCGCGAGGTGAGTAGCGCCCCACAGGTAATCGAAGGTGTCCAGCTTGAACAAGACGGCGGGCTGATACCCGAGCATCGTGATTGCGCGCGGAAGAACGGCCAGACCCAGGGCGATCGAGAACAGCCGGTGCCGCCGGATCAGGCCGGGCAGCGGGTCTGCCCAGGTCAGCAGGCGACGCGAGAGAGCGCCCGGCCTGTCAGCCGTCGCACCAGCCCCCGGGCCCTCCCCGCTCCCGCCGACGGCCTCCCTGAACATCGCACCCCCTTCTGGTCCGGGCTCATCGGTAATGCTGCCATCGCCGATACGAAGCGTGACCAGAATAGCCGGGGGTTCCCCCGCTGACGTGCCGTCATGCGAAACTACCGCACCGCACCATCGCCGACTGTGACCAGTCGACCACAATGTTCCAGGATTTCGGCGTTCCCGGATTTCGGCCCGCTATCCGAAGAATATCTCCGCCTCGGCATAACGCTCGGGGGGCACCACCTTCAGCTGGCTGACCGCCTCCGCGAGCGGAACCCGGATGATGTCCACGCCGCGCAGGGCAACCATGCTGCCGAACGCGCCGTCAGCTACCGCCCGGATGGCGTACACGCCGAATCTGGTGGCCAGCACCCGGTCAAACGCGGTCGGCGTACCCCCGCGCTGGATATGCCCGAGGACGGCACAGCGGGCCTCCTTGCCGGTTCGCCGCTCGATCTCGTCGGCCAGCAGCTGCCCGACCCCGCCGAGGCGGACGTGCCCGAACGAGTCCAGTCGCTGATCCGTGACAGCCTCGTCCCCGGCCTTGGGGTGCGCACCCTCTGAGACGACCACGATGGGCGAGTACCTGGTCTGGAACCGGTGCTCCACGTACCGGCAGACCTGGTCCAGGTCGAACGGCTTCTCCGGGATCAGGATGACGTTCGCGCCGCCAGCCATCCCCGCGTGCAGGGCAATCCAGCCCGCGTGACGGCCCATCACCTCGACGATCAGCGCGCGGTGATGGCTCTCTGCCGTGGTATGCAGCCGGTCGATCGCCTCCATCGCGATGTTGACGGCAGTGTCGAAGCCGAAGGTGTAGTCAGTGGCGCCGAGATCATTGTCGATGGTCTTCGGCACGCCGACCACGTGAGCACCCGCCTGGTTCAGGCTGTTCGCCACGCCCAGGGTGTCCTCGCCGCCGATCGCGATCAGCGCGTCCACGCCGAGGCTGGCGAGATTGTCCTTGATCCGTTCCAGGCCGGACCTGCCGCCCTGCGACGCCGAGTCAGCCAGCGGGTTCGTCCGGGACGAGCCAAGCATCGTGCCGCCCCGCGGCAGAATGCCGCGGACCGCCTGCACGTCCAGCGGGATGGTGTCGCCCTCTAGCGGGCCGCGCCAGCCGTCGCGGAAACCAATGAACTCATAGCCGGACTCGGCGATCCCGGTTCGCACGACCGCCCGGATAACCGCGTTCAGCCCGGGGCAGTCGCCACCGCCGGTAAGAACTCCTACTCGCATGAGTCTCCTTCCGCAAAGCTCCGCCGCTCAGAGCGCCCAGCGGGCCGGGCAGCGCCCGCCCGCCGCGCAATGTCCGCCCGCCACACTAGTGCCCCGGCGCCGGCCCGACCGAGGCGGCCGCCACGGGCGTGACCGCCGTCGATGACCACAGCCGACGGCCGGGTGACCGGCCGCGGCTGCCAGGACGTCTGCCGACATTTCCCGAAACCGGCGGGTGAGGCAGGTACCAGCAGGAATCCGGGAGTCTCAGTCATCCGAAGGCTCGCCGCGGTCACGCGTGCCGGGAACTGCCGCCAGCCGGGCCTTTTTCCGCTGTGCGTACTCATCGACGTACTCCTGGCCGGACAGCCTCATGAGCTCGTACATGATCTCGTCAGTCACGGCCCGCAAGACGATGTGATCCTCCTCCAGGCCGTAAAACCGGGAAAAGTCCAGTGGCCTGCCGAACCGGACGCCCGGCCGGATGTCACGCCGCGGCATGATCCTGCCCGGCGGCTGGAACTCGAAGCCGCCGACCATGGCGGTCGGGATCACCGGAGCCCTCGCCTCGAGCGCGAGCCGGGCTACGCCAGTGTGGCCGCGGTAGAGCCGGCCGTCGGGCGTCCTGGTGCCTTCCGGGTAGATGCCCAGCAGCTCACCGCGAGCTAGGACGCGCAGCCCCGTCTGCAGCGCCCGCTCGCTGGCGGCGCCGCCGGACCGGTCCACGGGGATCTGGCCCACGCCACGGAAGAATGCCTTAGTGAGGAGTCCTTTCAGCCCTCGGCCGGTGAAGTACTCGGACTTGGCCAGGAAGACGACCTTGCGCGGCAGGGGCAGCGGGGCGAAGAAGTGGTCGGAGAAGGACAAGTGGTTGCTCGCCAGGATGGCCGGGCCTTCGCGCGGCACGTTCTCGCAGCTCTCCGCCCACGGCCGGAACAGAACCCGCAGGATCGGCGCGAGCACGGCCTTGACCACCCAGTAGAGCACGATCATATGCTGCCATGCGTTGCCGTGGCCGGGACAGGGCTGACGGCGGCGCTGTCCTGGCCGCTGCCGCGGCGCGCTGCCCGCGCGCGATCGGGCGCGCGACGATTCTTACGCAAATGGACGACCGGAGAGGACCCGCGCATGCCAGTGCTGCCAGGAGCGGAATCGTTCAGCTATCAGGGCGGCTGCACCGGCGTGTTGCTGTGCCACGGTTTCACCGGCAGCCCCTACTCGCTGCGGCCGTGGGCGGAGTACCTCGCCTCGGCTGGGCTGAGCGTCGCGCTGCCGCGCCTGCCGGGCCACGGCACCGCCTGGCAGGAGATGGCCAGGACCCGGTGGGAGGACTGGTACGCAGAGGTCGACCGGTCTTTCGACAGCCTGCGGGCACAGGCGGACGAGATCTTTGTCATGGGCCTGTCGATGGGTGCCTGCCTGGCCCTCCGGCTGGCCGAGCTGCGAGGCCCTGCGGTCAGCGGCCTGGTCCTGGTCAACCCCTCCCTCACTGCCGATACCCGGCTGATCTACCTGGCTCCCGTGCTGAAGCTGGTAGTTCCCTCTGTCAAGGGGATTACCAACGACATCAAGAAGCGACCAGCCGACGAGCTCGGCTACGCAAGGGTTCCGGTCAAGGCGGCAGCGACGCTTCCCGGCCTGTGGCGGATCACCAGGGCGCATTTCGGCCAGGTGTCCCAGCCCGTGCTGGCCTACCGGAGCACGACGGATCACGTAGTCGGGCCGGCCAGCCTGGCGCTGCTGCGCGCCGCGCTGCCGCCGGGCCAGCTGGAAGTCGAGGACCTCCCGGACAGCTATCACGTCGCGCCCCTAGACAACGACGCCCAGGCCATCTTCACTGGGAGCCTGCGCTTCGTCCGGGCACACAGCCGCCCGCGGCGGGCGTGATCGTCCGGGCAGACCGTCGCCGGCCGCCGGAACGAATCATGCCAGGGAATGACTGGGGACGGAATGA
>DATJZH010000186.1:0-2212 GCA_035499215.1 Streptosporangiaceae bacterium
CGGTGATGGTTTCGTATCAGTGATCAACGAGCCTGACGGTGCCCCGCCTGACTCGGCGGGCAACGCCGAGGTGATCCGCAATGGGATCCAGGACGGGCGCCCCGACCAAGTCCTTCCTATGATCGGGGCGCCTGCGCTAAGGCGGCCCTCAGGTCAGACGGTGGGCGTGGCTGAGACGATCGGCGCCATGGGAATCGTGTCCGTACCCCAGGCCGCCAGCGGTGTGACTGCCCGGCCAGTCGGCCCCCGGAGGGGCCGGGCACAATGGCGGGATCGGAATCTGGGCGCCGCTCGGGAGAGCCGGATGGAATGGCGGGATCGGGATCTGGCCCGCCCGGGGGGCCGGATGGAATGACGGGATCGAGACCGCAGTGCGGCAGCCGCGTACCGGCAGAGCCTGACGCAGTGGTCCGGGCCGTATCGCGGGGCAGCAGCGGCGTACCTGCGCAGCAGCCTGACGCAGTGGTCCGGGCCGCATCGCGGGACGGCAGCGGCCGTTACCCCGCAGCACTACGGATATCACCTCCGAGCGGAAGGGGCCGCAGCTGACGGAGATCGGCTGCACCAACCGGACGAGCTTGCACCAGTTGTGCCCATAGTGGTCGCGGTGGCGCGTTCCATAGCGCACCTGCAGCTGGCAGTGGCTGCCGGGCCGCAGCGTCGAGGCCGGGTGAACGGTCGAAGCGCTGGCGACTCCGCCGCCAGCGGTCAGGGCGAATGCGGCGAAAGCAGAGACGCCAAACATCGCGGGCCTGGTTGCGTTGATCATATTCGAATTCCCTTTCCGCGGGGTGGTGCGATGCGCAATGCATGCGTTAGAGACACGGTGCGGGCCAGCTGACGGGCATGGGCTCATAGGTCTCCTGGATTTGCCGTGAATTAGTTGGTGGATAGCGTCCCCGCTCTTCGTCGGGACGCATGCGCCGAGGTGCCCGGCATCGGCAACATCATCGGCGGGGAATGTCAGACCGCTGCCGGGATTGCATGCGAATTCAGTGTGAGTAACGGCGCTGCGGCCGGCCGGCCGCCCTGACCCGAAATCACCCGCCGCCGCAAAGGCAGGTTTCCCGCGTCTGCGGCGGCCGCTAATGTGCGATCGGCTGCGCGGCCGGCAAGCCGCCGCCATCACCGAATGCGAGCATGAGCACGGCATCCCCTCGCTCAGGGCAACGGGACTCACATGAAACTCGCAGGCAAGTCACACCTGGCGCTGACGCCGGCGTGGTCAGCTGGCGGCGAGGGCAAGGAGCAAGCCGATGGGTGATCCTGCAGCGGACCCGCCCCCTGACCATGGGGGGCTGCTGGTGGTAGACGACGAGCAGTTCCTGCGCGAAGCGGTCGCCGCCTCGCTGCGGTTCCTCGGCTTCGAGGTGACCACCGCGCAGACCGGTGCGGGCGCGCTGCGCCTGGCCAGGGACCGGCCGTTCGACCTGCTCGTTCTCGACGTGATGCTGCCCGACACCGACGGCTTCGACGTCGTCCGCCGTCTGCGCCGGGACGGCTGCCGGGTGCCGGTCATCTTCCTGACCGCCAAGGACACCCAGGCAGACAAGGTAACCGGGCTCACCCTCGGCGGCGACGACTACATGACCAAGCCGTTCGGGCTGGAGGAACTGGCGGCCAGGATCCGTACCGTGCTGCGCCGTACCCGTCCGGGGACCGCGGGTCCCGTTCTCGCGTTCGCGGACGTCGAGCTTGATCAGGATACCTACGAGGTCCGCCGTTCTGGTCATCTGGTCGATCTGTCACCTACCGAGTTCCGCTTGCTGCGCTACTTGATGCTCAACCCGGGGCGAGTGCTGACCAGGGCGCAGCTCCTGGATCACGTGTGGGAGTATGACTTCGGCGGGTCGAGCACCGTCGTGTCCACCTATGTGGCCTACCTGCGGCGCAAGCTGGCCCGGTACGGGCCCGATGTGATCCACACTCAGCGCGCCGTCGGCTACAGCCTCCGCCTGCTCCGCCCCGGCGGCCCGCCGAGCCCCGATGGCGCCTAGACGACCCGGCCGACCCCAGCTCCGCACCAGGGTCCTGGCCGGCGTCCTGATGGTCACGGTTATCGCGCTGGTGACCTTCGACGTCGTCGCCGTCACCGCATTGCGCCGGTACCTGCTCAGCCAGACCGACTCGCAGCTGCAGACGGTCCTCAACCCGATCCAGGGGCCACGGCTCAGCACACTGCTCCAGGCAGTCGAGAGCGCCGGGCGCCCGC
>DATJZH010000187.1:0-24182 GCA_035499215.1 Streptosporangiaceae bacterium
CCGCAGCGCACGACGTCAGCAGTGGCCGGCGCGATCTGGGGCCCGCATCTGGTCGGCATGGACGAGCGGGTCACGGGGTGGGCACGGCTGACGCTCGCCACCCTCGGGGAAATGGCCGACAGCCCGGCCGCCGGCATCCAGCTCCTGAACGGCATCGATGCCTATCAGACGGCGCGGCAGGACCCGCCGTCCTGGACCGACGGCGTGGGTCCGCGGCTGCGCTGCCAAACCGTGGATCTCCCGGCTGGCTACGCGTCTGGCTGGCATTTCACGGCACCGGTGATCACTATGCCCACCTACCTGGACTACCTGCTTGAGGTGTTCGTCCGGGCGGGCGGGCGGCTCTACATCGACCGTGCCTTCGCCTCGCTGACCGCCGCGGCCGACCAGTCAGCTGCTCGCGTGATCGTGAACTGCTCGGGGATCGGAGCGCATGATCTCGTGCCGGACGCGGCCGTTATGCCGGTTCGCGGCCAGGTCATAGTGGCAGTCAATCCGGGCATTTCCAATTTCTTCATCGGCCACGGCTCAGCTCCCGATGATGTCGCTTACCTGTTCCCGCACGGGCAGACCGTCATCCTCGGCGGAACGCAAACCGCCAGGAACTGGAGCCTCGAGCCAGATCCGGATACCGCCGCACGCATCCTGAGGACCTGCGCGGCCATCGAGCCCCGGCTGCGCGGGAGCGCGGTGCTGAGGCATCGGGTGGGGCTGCGGCCGGTCCGTCCGCAGGTCCGGCTGGAGGCAGAGGAGATCGGCGACGGCCGCTGCGTGGTGCACAACTACGGGCACGGCGGCGCGGGCGTGACCCTCTCCTGGGGCTGCGCCCTCGACGTGACCCAGCGAGTCGTCCGGCACCTCGGCTAGCAGCTGCCCGCAATCATGTGCAAGCGCCCGGCCCGGCGCGATCGGCTGGACGGCGCAGCGGCCAGGCAAACGGTCCGTCAGTCAGGCAAGCACGCAGCAGCCAGTCAGACGCCAGGGAAGATCGCGCGGAGCCGGTCCAGGTCGGCCGGGTCGGCGCTGACGCCAGCCGGGGTGTGCCAGGGATCCAGCCGCCCGTACGCCAGCCGCAGCAGGGCTTCGGCCGGCATTGCGATCTCGACGATCCCGTCGGCCCCGGCGGACTGGCCGACGCCGGCCCCGTCTTCCCCAGGCCAGTCCGTCATCCTGACGGCATCCGCCGCGGTGAGCAGGTAGTCGCGGTCCGGCTCGCTGGTGCGGATACGCGCGCGCAGCGGCTGCTGCTGCGGCTTGCCCAGCCGCGGCGCCAGGAACTGCGGCACAGTGCCGATCAGCAACCTCACCGCGTCCGGCGCGACAGTCGCGGCCGGGTCGCTGAATACCGCTATGTCCCAGGTGTGCAGGGCGTGCTCGCCCAGGCGGAGCCGGATCACCCCGACGCTGTCCAGGTCCGTCCCGATGAACGGGACCCTGATCGCCGCCAGCTGGTCGCCGCCGAGCTGCTCAAGCGCCCCGAGGTACTGCTCGTCGGCGGCCAGCGCATCCGCCGCCTGGGCGTCCGGGTCCTTGGCGTTCCAGATGTCCCGCACTTGCTGGAACATGTCCCTGCTCGCATGCTCGGCCTGGCCCAGCGCGCCGGGCAGCATGCGCAGCGCGATCTCGGCGCCGCTGCCGATGTGCGACAGGACCTGGGCGTTCGTCCAGTCCTCGCAGTATGACTGTTCCCGCAGCTGGTCGGGGGTCAGCGGCGCGACCAGCGCGACAAGCCGCTGATGCGAGTTGCGCAGCGCGGCGATCCAGGCGCGGGGGTCGGACTCCATAGCTGACTCCGTTCTGCCGGCGAACAGGCTGCGGTGCGGCAACAGCGCGCTGCGATCGTCATCGCACTGCCAGGCGGCAGCGCGCTGCGACGGTCATCGCGGCCGCCCGTGCGGCCCATTACAGCAGCAGCCGCCCGGATCCGCTGCGCCGGCCTGTCGGCTGGCCCGTAGGGTTGTCTGGATGAAAATCGGTTTTGGTGCGCCGGTGTCCGGCGCCTGGGCGACTCCGGCGAACCTAGCCGCATTTGCCGGCCGCGCCGAGCAGGCCGGCTATGCCTCGCTGTGGAGCTTCCAGCGACTGCTCATCCCGGCGGGCTCCGCTATGGACCCGGTATACCAGAGCGTGCTCGACCCCATGCTGGCACTGTCATACGCGGCAGCAGTCACCTCCCGGATCAGGCTCGGCGTCGCCATCGTCAACATGCCGTTCGTGTCACCGGCCTGCCTCGCCAAGCAGGCCGCGACGCTCGACGTGCTCTCCGGCGGCCGGCACGATCTGGGCCTGGGCATCGGCTGGATGCCGGAGGAATTCGCCCTGACCGGGGCCTCTATGGCCCGCCGCGGCGCCCGCTCCGCTGAGTATGTCGCGGTCCTGCGGAGCCTGTGGGGTGCCGGCACCAGCGAGTTCCACGGTCAGTTCTACCAGGTCCCGCGGGGCACGATGGCGCCTAAGCCGGTCCAGCCTGGCGGCCCGCCCGTGCTGCTCGGCGGCATGGCACAGTCCGCGCTCGAGCGCATCGGCGCCATCTCCGACGGCTGGATCACCGCGAGCAGGACCGACCTTGCCAGGATCGGCGACGCGATCGGGACCGTGCGGGGCGCGGCGGCGGCAGCGGGCCGCGATCCTGGCGCGCTGCGGATCATCTGCCGCGGCGTGGTCCGGGCAGGCGCGGCGGCCCGCGGGCCAGACGGCGGCCGGCTGCCGCTGTCGGGCAGCTACGATCAGATCCGCGCCGATACCGACTGGCTCGAGACGCAAGGGGTCACCGAGATCTTCTACGACCTCAACTGGGACCCGCGGGTGGGCGCCCCGGACGCGGACCCGGCCGCCGCGGCGGAACGCGCGAGCGAGATCCTCGAGGCCCTGGCTCCCGCCGCCTAGTGCGCTGCCCCGGCTGCCGCCGCGGCAGCGTGTCCGGCGTGCAGGGCTCCGCGCCTAGCCGATCGGGGCTGGCTGGCCGAGCGCGGCGTGCGGCCGGGCGGCGGTCAGCCGCTGGTTCAGCCATTCCAGGCACTGCGGCAGCTCGCGGTCCCAGGTGCCGTAATTGTGCCCGCCCTGCGGCAGGAACAGCGAGTAGCCGCGCATGGGCGGGCGGATCAGCCGAAGGAAGGCCCGGGTGCCCGGGTAGATCCCCTCCGCCCTGGAGGCGGTCGCCAGCACCGAGACCGGCGGGGCCGGCAGGTTCCGCAGCCGCCAGTCCAGGTTGTTCTCCTGCCGGTAGGCGCGGCTGCCGCCGTACAGGTTCCCGGTGGTGTTGTCGGTGATCGCCCGGTAGTAGCCGGACATCGCGACCGCCGCGGAGAACTGGTAGGGGTTCACCATGGCCAGCTTCGCCGCGCAGTAGCCGCCGGTCGAATACCCCAGCGCTGCCCAGCCGGAACCGTCCGACCGCACCCGGAACGTCTGCTGCACGGCCAGTGGCACATCGTGCCCGAAAAAAGACTCCACCTGCAGGCCCGCGGGAATGTTGGTGCACTCGGTGTCGCGCGGCAGGGCCACCGAGACGTTCATCATGACGTAGACGGCCGGCCGGATCTTTCCGTCGGCGGTGAGCCGGGCCGCGGTGGCGGGCAGCGCCAGGAACCTGACGATGCTCCACGTCACGTTCGGGTATCCGGTCAGCGCGAGCACGACCGGGAAGCGGGCATGCGCGTACGCCGGCTGGAAGTACTCCGGCGGCAGGTAGACCAGGGCACTGCCGGTGCTGATGCCGGTGTGCTCGCCCCTGATCGTGACCTGCAGCACCTCGCCGACCGACCGGACGGCACGGCCGGCACCGCCGCTGAGGTTCAGGCCGCCCGCGGTGTTCAGGCTGGTTCCGGTGTGATGCTCGGCGTAGTAGCGCGGTGCCTTCGCCACCAGCCGCCCGTTGACCGCCTCCGGCAGGACCGAGCTGCCGCCGGGGACCGGACCCAGATCAGTGCCGGTGATCGTGATCGGGCTCGACGGCGCGGCGGTCCCGGCCGGCTGCGCCGGCGGCGCCGAGCCGCCGCCGAACAGGGCAGACCAGGACCCGAAGAACATGAAGTAGCCGTTGATCCACGCCAGCAGCGCGACGACCGCCAGCGCCTGGCTGACGGCCACCAGGCCGAGCCGCGCCGCGATCGGGCCGGCCCGCTGGCGGGCGACCCGCGGCCACAGCCAGACAGTGACCGCCAGCCCGGCGACCGCCGCGGCGATCGTCAGGCCGATGAACAATCCGCTGGTCAGTCCCATGACCTAGCCGCGCACCCCCGCATCCGGGCTCAGCTCGCCGCCGATCCAGTCCAGGGCGGAGGCAGCCGGCCACTGGCCGCCGGCCTGGCCAACGGACGCCACGCGCATCGGCGGGCGGGCCAGGGACAGCCAAGGCTGCCCGCTGCCACCGGTGAACAGCACCGAGACCGGCTGCATGGGCCGGTGCCGCACCAGCCACTGCAGGTTGTCCTGCGTGCTCAGCGGCCGGCTGCCGCCCGGCTGCCCCGGTCCGGGCGGCGCCCGGTAGCCGGCCGCCGGCAGCGCGGCAGCCGCGAAGGTCTGCGAGCTCGTCAGGGCAAGCTGGAGAGCGCAGTACCCGCCGGATGAGTCGGCCAGCAGCGCCCAGCCGCGGGACACGGGGCTGGCGGCACGGTAGGCGGAATCCACCGCATGCGGCAGATCCTGGGAAAAGAACGTGGCCGCCTGCGCGCCGCCCGGAAGGTCGAGGCAGCCCCGGTCCTGGCCGATCCGGGCCGGCAGCATGACCAGGATCAGCGGCCGGAGCCGTCCGGCGGCCATCTCATCAGCCGCCACGGCCGAAATGCGCTGCGCGCTGCCCGGCGCCGCGCCGCCAATCTCATCGGAGATCAGCACCGCCACCGGCAGGTGCCGGGCCGCGGGCCGAGCGGTGTACCCGGCCGGCAGGTAGACGTACCCGGTGACGCTGAGCCCGGACAGCAGGCCGTGCAGACGCACGGTCTGCAGGCGGCCGGTCTGCGCCCGCTTGCCCCGGCCGGGCAGGCGCACGGCTGACCTGGCCGTCACCACGACCGGCGGCAGCGACCGGCTGTCGCTGTACCGGGCGCCGCCGTGCTGGCTGGCAATGATCGCGCCGCTGCCCGCGTCGGTGCCGAAGAAGTCCGACCAGGACGAATAGAAGACGGCTGACCTGTTGACGACGACGAAGATCAGGCTCAGCACGGTCAGCTCAAGGCACCCGAGGAAGGCAACTCGCGCCAGCACCGGGCGAATGCCGCGGCCCGCGAGCCTCGGCCACAGCCAGACCAGTCCGGCCAGCAGCACCGCCACTGCCACCGCCAGCACCGCTACCAGGACAGCGCTCGTCAGTCCCACCTGTGCGCCCCCGGAAGTTTCACGCCCACGAGATTAGCCGCGGAATGACCGGACGGTGCCGCCGCAGCGCGGGTTCTGCCGTTTCCACCAGGACGGCTTGCTGCTCGCAGCTCGGCCTGCCCGCGCCATGAGCCGCCGGGCCAGGTGCCCGGCCGGCTCGGTCCTTCGATCGCCCGGGTTGGCTCGGTGGATTCGGCGCTGCCGATCGGCTCGGCTATGAGCGTCGGCCCGATACTGTCGGGATTGCCCCGCTGGTCCATCCGGGCCTGGCGTCGGCGCGAAGGCTGAGCCAGTCGAGGACAAGTGCTGTTGCCAGCACCACCGCGGCAGCGACCGCGGCTCCGCCAACGGTGTCGGTGAAGTAGTGCAGCCCCAGTGACACCAGCGCGACAGCGACGGCGGCCGCTGTCCCCAGCACGATGACCGTGAAGAGCAGGCGCCATGCCGCGGGCCTGCGGGGCCGGACCGGGTCGATGAGGAGCACCGCGACCGAGCACGCCAGTGCGACCGCGCCAGTGGTGTGGCCGCTCGGAAAGCTCAGCCCGCCCAGAAGCCTCCGGTCGATGAGAGGCTTGAGCACAAGCTCGGTGCTGGCTGCCGCAGCCGACACGGCTACCGCTGCCAGCAAAGCCGCACGCCACCTGCGGGTCGCGAGGCAGCCGAGGACCAGTGCCGCCGTCATTTCCGTCACCGACGTCGGATTGCCGAGCCCGACCAGAAGGTCCAGCATCACCGGATGGACGCCGAGGCTGGCATGCAGCCGGGAATCTACCGCCGTGTCCAGCCAGCTCGGCCGGGTCTGGTGCGCGAACCAGACTCCGAGGGTCCCCGCGACCGCGACGCAGATGGCCAGCAGCGCGGCGGCGAGCGGGCGCACGGCCGCCGGCAGCAGCGGCCTGCCCTCGGGGAGCGGCGGCCGCTCCCCGGACTGCCTCCCTGTCACCCGGCGCATCAGGCCATCTTAGGCGCCGCGGCCGGGACTCCACCCGGCTCGTGAGCCGTGAGCCCGGTCAGGGGAATCTTGAGATCGCCTCAGCGGCATCGCGCGACCAGCGCGGTGAGCGTCTGCCCGAGCGGGGCGTCCACGGTCAGCCGGGCCAGCGCGTCCCCTCGCGTCCGGCCGTGGTTGACGATCACGATGGGCAGCGCGAGCTTCGCGGCCTGCCGGACGAACCGGTAGCCGGACATCACGGTCAGCGAGGACCCGACGACGATGAGCGCCTTGGCCCGCTCGACCAGCGCAGAGCACTCGCTAACGCGCAGCCGGGGCACGTTCTCGCCGAAGAACACCACATCGGGCTTGAGCAGTCCCCCGCAGCTCTGGCAGTCCACGACCGCGAAACCCGCCACCTGGTCATCGGCGAGTACGGCGTCGCCATCCGGGCTGAAGCGGGTCGCTCGCGCGTGCCAGCCGGGGTTCGCGGCGCGCAGTCGCCGGTCGAGGTCCGCGCGGGCCGTCCGCTCGCCGCAGCGCAGGCAGCTGACGCGATCGAGGCTGCCGTGCAGCTCGACAACCTGCCGTGCGCCGGCCGCCTGATGCAAGCCGTCGACGTTCTGGGTGATGATGCCGGTGACCTGCCCGCGCCGCTCGAGCTCGGCGACCGCGTGATGTCCGGCATTCGGAACGGCACGAGCGATGCGCTGCCACCCCTGAAGGCTGCGCGCCCAGTACCGCCGCCGGGCCGCCGCGCCGCTGGTAAAAGCCTGATACGTCATGGGCACGACCGGGCGCGCCTGACCGCTGCGGCCCCGGTAGTCCGGGATTCCCGACTCCGTCGACAGCCCGGCTCCGCTGAGGATCACGACATCGCCGCCGGCAACCAGATCAGCCAGCAGCGCAAGCGACCCGGCACGCGGGCCGGCCGGGTCCGCCAGCGCGCCGGCAGCGCCGTCCACTGGCTGACTCACCTCTTCATGCTGCGGTGTCTCAGCCGCGGGCGCCCGCCGAGCCGCCGGCCACCACGTAAGACCACAGCTCGCTGCTGACGCCGACCGGCGGGTCCGGCTCGCCGCCGCTGCGGTCAGCCGCCGAGCGGTGCCCGTGGCCGAACGCCGGTGAGCTCAGCCACGCCCGGAAGGACGCCTCGTCTCGCCACCGGGTCAGCACGAGCCAGGTGGTGCGCTCGTCGACGGGCTTGAGGAGCTCGAAGCCCTCGAAGCCGTCCTGGCTGTCGACTGCGCCCGCCCGGGCGGCGAACCTGCGCGCGAGTTCGTCGCCGCTGTCGGCCGGCACGGTGATCGCGTTGATCTTCACGACCGTCATGCGCTCCATGATGCCAGCCCATCGCCGGGGTGCGAATCACCTGGCTCTGGCGCCGGTGTGAGCAGTGGCCGGTGCGGGCACAGATGGCGCGTTCGCTGCCGGCCCTCAGCGGCCGGTAATCTCCGCCAGCACCCGCGGGCTGGCCTGCACGGCGGTGCGCTGCATGTGGTGCGTGACGCCGCGGATGCCGCCCATCTCCTCGCCCCCGCCCGCCCGGCCCGGACCGCCGTGTACCAGCATCGGCAGCGGCGAGCCGTGCCCGGTGGATTCAGCGGCGTCGTCCTGATCGAGCACCAGCAGCCGGCCGTGCCAGGGCGCGACGCCGATCACGATGTCGCCGGCGAAATCGGCGTCATCTGTGACGACCGATCCGACCAGGCTGCCCAGGCCTCGTGCCGCCAGATCGATCGCGTGCGCGGTGTCGCGGTAGCCGATCAGGGTGCTCACCGGACCGAACGCCTCCACCTCATGGGGCTCGGCTCGTCCGGCATCGTCGGCGCGGATGAGCACCGGGGACATGAACGCCCCCCGACGGGCGTCAGCACCGACGACCTCGACATGCTCAGGGTCGCCGAACACCGCAGTGCCGGCCGACAGCAGTGCCTTGAGCGAGCGGCGGACCTCATCGCGCTGATCGAGGCTGGCCAGCGCGCCCATCCGCACCGATTCGTCGGCCGGGTTGCCGACGACTACCCCGGCCAGCCGCGCCGATGCCGCCTCCGCTACCGCATCCAGCAGGGTGTCAGGCACCAGCGCACGGCGGATCGCGGTGCATTTCTGCCCGGCCTTGACGGTCATCTCGGACACGAGCTGCCTGACGTACATGTCGAACACGCGGCCGCCAGGGTCAGCGTCGGGGCCAAGGATCGAGCAGTTCAGCGAATCGGCCTCGGCGTTGAACCGAACCGCTCGCGCGACCACGGTCGGGTTTGTCCGCAACCGCTGCGCGGTCGGCGCAGACCCGGTAAACGACAGCAGATCCTGGTCGGTGAGATGGTCGAACAGGTCCCCCACGCTGCCGCAGAGGAGCTGCAGCGAGCCCTCGGGCAGCAGGCCCGACTCGACGATGAGCTCGACTAGCCGCGCCGTGAGATAGGCGGTCGAACTCGCCGGCTTCACCAGGCTGGGCACGCCCGCCAGGAAGGCCGGCGCGAGCTTCTCCAGCGGTCCCCAGACCGGGAAGTTGAATGCGTTGACCTGAACTGCGACTCCATGGCGCGGCGTGAGGATGTGCTGGCCGCGGAACTGGCCGTCCTTGCCCAGCTGCTCGGCATCGCCGTCGAGCAGGACCGTGCCGCCCGGCAGGTCCCGCTGGCCCCTGCTCGCATAGCTCAGCAGCACGCCGATGCCGCCGTCGACGTCGAATTTCGAGTCCAGCAGCGTCGCGCCCGTCCGGGCCGACAGGCTGTACAGCTCGGCGCGGTGCTCGCGCAGGAAAAGGCCGAGCGACTTCAGCACCGCAGCGCGCTGATGGAACGTCAGTTCCCGCAGCGCCGGGCCTGCGGCTGCGCGGCCGTACTCCAGGACTGCGCGCATGTCGATGCCGGCCGAGGAGATCGTGGCGACCTGCTCCCCGGTGACGGCGTCGAGCAGCGGCGTGCCGTGCGCTGAGGGCGTCGTCCATGACCCGTTCACGTAACTGCGTAGCGCCATCCGCCAGCTCCATCCCTTGCCTAACCGATACATTCCCGACGAAAGCTCAGTCGTCATGCTAGCCTCCGTCGCGGCGCCCGTATCTGCGCGGACCGCGGCTGCGACCTCGAACTGATCAGCACCAGGCTGACGGCACGGGGCACATGATCTGAGCGGCCCCGGTCACGCGCCCGAGTGCGATACAATCCGCGCGACAGCAAGATCAACTATGGTCGCAACGAGATCGCAATGGTCCGTGAGCACCGCGCGAATAAGGTCACCCTGAACCAGCGCAATGCATCCGCGAAGTGGCGCCAGGCGGCCGGCTACCGGCCCGCCACGGCGGCCTCGTCAGCGATAAACAGCGGGCCGCGTAGAAGTTCAGGCCGTAACCCCTGGTCGCGACGGGAATCCGACAGTAGAGTAAGTCAGGACATTCTAGCCCCCTAGCGAAGAAAACCGTCTACTTTATCGAAAAATATTGTTAATTGTCGGCGTCAAGTCTAGTTTGGGGGGCAGGCACGATGGAGATTCTGCCGAACAGCCGCGAGATACCGGGTCCGCGGGACGGTCGGCTACGGCGTGACGGCCCGGTCCCAGCGGTGCGGGAAGGGGCGCGATGACCGATCCGGCGGCAGCACAAGGCACGGCCGGGGCGCTGGCCTCGTCGGCTGAGGCGTCTGCCCGGCCCCCGGCGGCCTCGCAGGCGGCCGGGGCCGGCCTGCTGCAGGAGGTCTCGGTGCCGGTGACGCCAGTGGCGGTGCTCGAGCCGGTCATCGGGACCGCGCGGTACGAGGGGCTGCTCGCGGCGGCGGCCGGGTTCCGGGCCAGGCTCGGGAACCGGATCATCTGGAATGTCAACTCCACCGCGGTCGGCGGCGGGGTCGCGGAGATGCTGCAGGTGCTGGTCGGCTACATCGCGGGCGTGGACATCCCGGTGCGGTGGGCTGTGATCGGCGGCGACGCGGAGTTCTTCGCGATCACCAAGCGGCTGCACAACCAGATTCACGGCGACGCCGCCGGCGGGAAGCTGAGCGGCAGTGACGCCGCGCACTATGAGCAGGTGCTCGCCGCGAACGCCGCCGAGCTGCTCGGGCGGGTCCGGCCGGGCGACATCGTGCTGCTGCACGACCCGCAGACAGCGGGCCTGACGGCGGCCCTGGCCCGGGCCGGCGCGCGGGTGGTCTGGCGCTGCCACATCGGCGTGGACTGGCAGAACGACGCGACCCGCGCGGCCTGGGGCTTCCTGCGGCCCTACCTGGCGGCCGCGCACGGCTTCGTGTTCACCCGGCGGCAGTACGTGCCGTCGTGGGTTCCCCGGAAGCTGACCTGGATCATCCCGCCGTCGATCGACCCGTTCTCCGCGAAGAACCAGGACCTGGACGCCGACATGGTGACGGCGATGCTGACCACCATCGGGGTGCTGGGCGGCGATCCGCCGCCGGCGCCGGGACGCTTCACCCGCCGCGACGGAACGGCCGGCCAGGTCACCCGCGCCGCGCTGGTGACGGCCGAGGGCCGGCCAGGCCCGGCCGACCCCGTCGTCGTGCAGGTCTCCCGCTGGGACCGGCTCAAGGACATGTCCGGCGTGATGCGCGGCTTCGCCGAGTACGCCGCGCCCGGCGGCCCCGGCTACCTGATGCTCGTCGGCCCCATGATGAGCGAGGTCGCCGACGACCCCGAGGGCGCCCAGGTCCTGGCGCAGTGCCTGGCACAGTGGCGGGACCTGCCCGCCGCGGTCCGCGCCCGGGTGATGCTGGTGACATTGCCCCTTGATGACGTCGAGGAGAACGCCGCGATGGTCAACGCGATCCAGCGGCACGCGTCGGTGATCACGCAGAAGAGCCTCGCCGAGGGATTCGGGCTGACCGTGGCCGAGGGCATGTGGAAGGGGCGGCCGGTGATCGGCTCGGCTGTCGGCGGGATCCTGGACCAGGTCGTCGACGGCACCGGCGTGCTGCTGCGCGACCCGGCCGACCTGGCCGCGTTCGGATCAGAGGTGCGGCGGCTGCTGGACAACCCAGACGACGCCAGGCGGATGGGCGCAGCCGCCCAGGCACACATCCGGGAGAACTTCGTCGGCGACGGGCACCTGATGCGCTGGGCAGAGCTCATCGGCACGATCATCGTCGACTAGGCCAGCCCGGTTACCGTCCCGGCAGTTCTGGCCGGGTGGTAGCTTTCCCGAGGTGTATGCGCGGCCCGGCGGCCGGGCCGCCTGGCGCGGCGACAGGATGCCGACATGACTGACGATACGGCCATCTCCTACGAGGCGGCCGCTCCCGGCACGCCCGTGCTCACCAGGTCCGGAACCGAGGTGGGCCGGCTCGAGCACGTTCTGCAGGTTCCCGAGCTTGACGTTTTCGATGGCATCGTCATCAGCACCGCGGCTGGCCTGCGCTTCATTGACGCCGACCAGGTGGAGCGAATCACCACGACCGCCATCCGGTGCAGCATTGACGACGCGCAGGCGGATGACCTGCCGCCGCCCGAGGGGCCGCCGGTGTACCGGGTGGATTCGCTCGCCGATTCCGGCAGCAGCCTGCACGACACCCTCCGCCGGATATTCGGCCGCCCGCACTGGACGAAGTACAAGGATGCCTGATGACGGCCGCTCCTCGGAGCGCTACCATCTGCGCATGAGCCACGACCCCAGCCACGGCGCGCACCCGGCCGGCCCTCTGCCCGGTAGAGCAGTTCCTGACAAGCCCGCGCTGGACGGCATCGAGGACAAGTGGTCGCGCTGGTGGGACGAGTCGCGTGTAGTACAAGTTTGACCGGGCCAGCAGCCGCGGCGATGTCTTCGCCATCGACACTCCGCCGCTGACCGTCAGCGGCTCCCTGCACCTCGGGCATGTCTTCTCGTTCACCCAGACCGACACTGTCGCCAGGTACCGGCGGATGCGCGGCAAGGCGGTCTTCTATCCGATCGGCTGGGACGACAACGGGCTGCCGACCGAACGGCGGGTGCAGAATCATTTTGGCGTCCGCTGTGATCCCGCGCTCCCCTACCAGCCCGGCCTGATGCCGCCGGGGCCCAGGCCGGACGCAGCCCCGGTGCCGCCGCGCGATCAGCTGCCGGTCTCGCGCCGCAACTTCGTGGAGTTCTGCCTGCGGCTCACCGAACTGGACGAGGAGTCTTACGAGGAGACCTGGCGGCGACTTGGCCTGTCCGTCGACTGGGACACCAAATACCAGACGATCGACGACCGCTCACGGGCCATCTCGCAGCGTGCCTTCCTGCGCAATCTCGCCCGCGGCGAAGCGTACCCGGCGCATGGCCCCGCGCTCTGGGACGTGACGTTCGAGACCGCGGTGGCGCAGGCGGAACTGGAAGAGCGGCCGGTGCCGGGCGCCTGCTACCGGATCGCCTTCCCGGTGGAGCGCCATGCGCCGGACGCCAGGCTCGCCGGCGGCGAGGTTCTGGTCGCGACCACCAGGCCCGAGCTGCTGCCCGCCTGCGTCGCGCTAGTCGCCCATCCCGACGACGAGCGGTACGCCGGCCTGATCGGGACGGCGGCGCGCACGCCGCTGTTCGGCATGGCGGTGCCGGTGCTCGCGCATTCCCTGGCGGACCCGGCGAAAGGCACCGGCATCGCCATGGTCTGCACGTTCGGCGACACGACCGACGTGACCTGGTGGCGCGAGCTGCGGCTCGATACGCGGCCGCTCATCGGCCGGGACGGCAGGCTGGCCGGTGCTGTCCCGGCCTGGATCACCAGCCCGGACGGACAGGCCGCCTATGAGCGGCTGGCCGGATCCACGGCTAAGGCGGCCAGCGCTGCCGTCACCGGGCTGCTTCGCCAGGCCGGCGCGCTGCGCGGCGAGCCGGAGCCGATCACGCACCCGGTCAAGTTCTACGAGAAGGGCGACCGGCCGCTGGAGATCGTGCCAACCCGCCAGTGGTACATCAGGAACGGCGGCAGGGACGCCGGCCTGCGAGACGCCCTGCTGCGCCTGGGCCGCGAGCTGTCCTGGCACCCGCCGCACATGCTGTCCAGGTACGAGAACTGGGTGCGGGGCCTGGCCGGTGACTGGCTGATCAGCAGGCAGCGCTTCTTCGGGGTGCCGATCCCGCTATGGTATCCGGTCGGCGACGACGGGCAGCCGCTGCTGGACTCCCCCATCGCGGCGGCCGGCCACATGCTGCCGGTTGATCCCGCCGCCGATGCGCCGCCAGGCTACAGCGAGCATCAGCGCGGCAGGCCAGGCGGCTTCACGGCTGACCCTGACGTGATGGACACCTGGGCGACGGCGTCGCTGACGCCGCAGATCACCGGCGGCTGGGGCATCGACGACGATCTTTTCGGCCGGGTGTTTCCGATGGACATGCGGCCGCAGGCGCACGAGATCATCAGGACCTGGCTGTTCTACGCCGTGCTGAGGGCGCACCTGGAGCATGGCGCGCTGCCGTGGCGGCACGTAGCCGTCTCGGGCTGGATCCTCGACCCGGACCGCAAGAAGATGTCCAAGTCGGCCGGCAACGTGCTGACGCCGATGGGCATGCTCCGGGACTACGGAACGGACGCGGTCCGGTACTGGGCGGCCAGCGCCCGCCTCGGCGTGGACACGGCCTTTGATCCTGGCCAGCTCAAGATCGGCCGCCGGCTGGCCGTGAAGATCCTCAATGCGAGCAGGTTCGTGCTCGGGATGGGCGGGGACGGCGCTGCGGTACGCCTGACCGGGGCGGAACAGGTCACCGAGGCGGAACAGGTCACCGAGGCGCTTGACCGGGCGCTGCTGCACCGGCTTGCCGAGGTTACCGGCCGGTGCACGGCCGCGTTCGAGGCATACGATCACGCGCTGGCGCTGGAGCTGACCGAGCGGTTTTTCTGGCATTTCTGCGACGACTACCTGGAGCTGGTGAAGCCCAGGGCCTACGGTGAGCACGGCCAGGCCGCGGCCCGATCCGCCATCGCGACGCTGCGCCGAGCGCTGTCGACCGCGCTGCGGCTTTTTGCGCCATTCTTGCCCTTTGTGACCGAGGAGGTCTGGTCCTGGTGGCTGCCGGAACCTGGCGGGCGCGGCTCAATCCACCGGGCAGCGTGGCCGGATGCCGGCGACCTGCGGGCGCTGGGCGGGCCGGACGCCGCGGTGCTTGATGCCGCCGCCTCGGCGATCGCCTCGATCCGGAAGGCGAAGTCGCAGGCCCGGCTGCCGATGCGGGCGCCAGTGCGGCGGCTCGCGGTGAGTGCGCCCGCGGGCCAGCTCGACGCGCTGGCCGCTGCACTGCGCGATGTGCAGGCCGCGGGCCGGGTCGCCGCCGTGGATCTGCGCCCGGACAGCCGCAGCGAGCCGCTGCTGGAGGTCACCATCTGAGCAGGCGCGCGGCCGGGTAGTCTCACCGCATCGACCCGGGTAGTCTCACCGCATGGACAAGGTGCAGCTGTCGGAAGACCAATGGCGGGAACGGCTTACCCCGGAGGAGTATCACGTGCTGCGCCAGGCCGGCACCGAGGCTCCGTTCCGCGGCGAGTACACCGACACCAGGGCTCAGGGCGTCTACCGGTGCCGCGCGTGCGGCGCCGAGCTGTTCCGGTCGGATGCGAAATTCGAGTCGCACTGCGGCTGGCCCAGCTTCTACCAGCCCACCGAGGACGACGCCGTCATCTTGCTGCCGGACCGGTCACTGGGCTCAGCGCGGACCGAGGTCAGATGCGCCACATGCAACTCTCACCTCGGCCACGTCTTCGAGGGCGAGGGCTACGACGTTCCTACCGATCAGCGGTGGTGCATCAATTCCATCTCGCTGACGCTGGCGCCAGGCGACGGCGCCGGCGCCGCGGGCGCTGACGACCAGGCGTAGATAAGCCGCGGGGCGCGCACTGGCCCCGGATGCGATCACGGTGCATGTCGCCCAGCGTCGGCCGGCCCGCGCCGGCCGGTCAGGCCACCCGCGCGCCTTACCCCGGAAGTGCGCCGGAGCGGACCAGCGAATGCGGGCCGAGCTCGTCCAGCCGCGCATACCCCGACAGCCGCATGGTCAGCTCGAAATCGGCGCGCAGCGTCCGCAGCACGTGCCGGACTCCGGCCTCCCCCGCGATGCCGAGCCCGTAGGCGTAGGGTCGTCCGATCAGCACCGCCCTGGCGCCCAGCGCCAGCGCCTTGAGCATGTCGGCTCCGCCCCGGATGCCGCTGTCGAAAAGGACGGTGAGCTGCGAGCCCACGGCGGCGGCGATGCCGGGAAGTGTTTCGAGCGAGCCGACAGCCCCGTCTACCTGACGGCCCCCGTGGTTGGACACGATGATGCCGTCGACGCCCGCGTCCGCCGCCCGCCGCGCGTCGGCGGCCGACTGGATGCCCTTGAGCACGATCGGGCCGTCCCAGTGCTCGCGAGCGAAGGGCAGGTCAGCCCAGGTCAGCGACAGGTTACCGAAGATCTGCGCCCAGCGCAGGATGGCCGCGGCCGGGTCTGCCTCGACGGCGCCGGCCAGGCTGGCCTGAAACGCCGGGTCGGTGAGATAGTTCTGCACCCCGACGCCCCGAAGGAACGGCAGGAAGGCGTTGTCCAGGTCGTGCGGCCGCCAGCCGAGCAGCCGGGTGTCGAGCGTGATAACGAGCACGCTGTAGCCGGCTGCCCTGGCCCTGGCCAGGAAGCTTGCCGCCACCGACCGGTCGTCGGGCCAGTACAGCTGAAACCAGCGCTGCGCGCCGGAGCTGGCCGCCGCGACGTCTTCCATCGAGGTGGACGACGCGTTACTCAAGATCATGGGCACGCCGAGAGCGGCGGCTGCCCTGGCGACGGCCAGCTCGCCGTCGGGGTGCGCGATCTTGAGCACGCCCACCGGGGCGAGCAGCAGGGGAACCGCGAGCGGCGCGCCGAACAGGGCAGCGGAGTAGGACGGCGCGCTGACATCGGTCAGCATCCTGGGCACGACCCGCCAGCGGCGGAACGCCTCGGCGTTCTCCCTGACCGTGTCGCCCGAGCCGGCGCCTCCGGCGATGTAGCCGTGCGCCGGGGCGGACAGCCGGGCCCGCGCCGCCGCCTCCAGCGCCGTCAGGTCCGTGGGCAGCGCCGGGACAGCACCGTCCAGCCCGCTCCGGTAGATCTCGTCCTGGTAGGCCTCCAGCGGCTGATCCACAGCTGCCACCTCCGTACGCCGCGCCGCCTGCCGCCGCCGGCCGCCCGCCGGCCCAGACCGGGCCTGCCCGCGGCCGCGGCCCGCCGCGGCGCCTCTCACTCTATGGTCAGCCCGGGCCAGCTCGCCGGCTTCGGCCCCGGCAGAATGACGGCATGACCCGGGCCAACGACGAGGTCGCCGCCCTGCTGCAGGAGTACGCCGAGCTGATCCAGATCACCGGCGGCGACATGTTCCGCGCGCGCAACTACGAGAAGGCGGCCAGGGCGGTGGCCGGCCACGCCGCTGACATCGCGCGGCTGAGCCCGGCTGAGCTGCGGCGGATACCGGGCGTCGGCAAGTCCATCGCCGACAAGATCAGCGAGTTCACCGCGACCGGTACGATCCTCGCGCTGGAGGAACGGCGGGCGGACATCCCGCCGGGGGTGAGGGAACTGACCAGGATCCCGGCACTCGGCCCGAAACGTGCGCTGCAGCTGCACTCCGAGCTCCAGATCAGCTCCGTCGCCGAGCTGGCCGAGGCCATCAACGCGGGCAAGCTGACGGCCCTCAAGGGCTTCGGGCCGAAGAGCGAGGAGAGACTGCTGCGGGGCATCGAGCTGATGCAAGGCGCAGGCCAGCGCGTGCTGCTCGACGTGGCTGACGGCATGGCAGCGCGCGTTGTCGCCGCCGTCAGCGCGGCTCCCGGCTGCCTGCGGTGCGCGCACGCAGGCTCACTGCGGCGTTTCCGGGAGACCGTCGCAGACGTGGACGTGCTGGCGGCAGCGCAGGACTCGGCTCCGCTGACGGCTGCGCTCACCGGGCTGCCGGGAGTGACGGATGTCATTGGCAGCGGCCGCACCAGGACGTCGGTCCGCGCCCACGGCGGGCTGCAGGTGGACCTGCGGGTCATCCCGCTGGACGCCTGGGGTGCGGCGCTCCAGTACTTCACCGGATCTCAGGCGCACAACGTGGCGGTCCGCGAGATCGCCGTCCGCAAGAAGCTCAAGCTCTCGGAATACGGCCTGTTCGACGCGGCCAGCGGCGAGCTGATCGTGTCCAGGACCGAGGAGGATGTCTACCGCCGGCTCGGCATGCCCTGGGTGCCGCCCACGCTGCGCGAGGACACCGGCGAGGTACAGGCGGCGCTGCGCGGCAACCTCCCGGTCCTGGTCACCGACGCTGATATCCGCGGCGACCTGCACACGCACACCGATCTCACCGACGGCGTGGCCTCGCTGGCGGACATGGTGGCGACAGCACGCGCTCGCGGCTACTCGTACTACGCCGTCACTGATCACGCGCCGAATCTGGTCATGCAGCGGATGACGGGCGAGAAGATGCTGGCCCAGCGCGAGCAGGTGCGCCGGCTGGACGAACGGCTGGCCGCTGACGGCAGGGCGCTGATGACCCTGCTGCACGGAACCGAGCTCAATATCGCGCCGGACGGGACGGTGGACTGGCCGGCTGACTTCCTCGCCGGCTTCGACATCTGCGTGGCGTCCGTGCACTCGCATTTCGACCAGTCCAGGCGGGACATGACCCGGCGGTTCAGCGCCGCCTGCGAGAACCCGCACGTGAACGTCATCGGCCATCCGACCGCCCGCAAGATCGGCCGGCGTCCGCCGGTAGACGTCGACTTCGCCGGGCTCTTCCGCGCCTGCGCGCGCACCGGCACCGCGCTGGAGATCAACTCCCATCCCGCCCGGCTGGACCTGCCATCGGATCACATCAGGGCGGCCAGGGACGCCGGGGTGATGTTCGCGATCGACACCGATGCGCACTCGACCGTGCACCTGAATTACCTGCGCTACGGCGTCGGGACAGCGCAGCGCGGCTGGCTCGGGCCAGACAACGTGATCAACACCTGGCCGCTGCCGAAGCTGCGGGACTTCCTGCGCAAAGGCCGTTAGGCCGGCGCAATCGCCGGGACGGGCTCAGCGGCCCTGCAGTGGCGGGGGCGGACCGCACCGGAGGATAATCCGGCCACGTGGGCCAGGAGAAGAAGCGGGAACCTGCTGAGGCGGTGGGTGCGGCGGCGGCCGCGGCCGGGTGGTCGCACCGGCATCGCGACGTGTCCGGCGGCTGGCTGCGGCCTACCGTGTTCGGGGCGGTCGACGGGCTGGTGACCAACGCCTCGCTGATTGCCGGGCTCGGCGGCGGCGGGGTGGCGGCACACACCGTCGTGCTCAGCGGCGTCGCAGCGCTGGTGGCGGGGGCGTTCTCGATGGGCACCGGGGAGTACTTGTCGGTGACCAACCAGAACGAGCTGGTGGGCGCGGAGGTGGCCATCGAGCGCAGGATGCATGTCCGCTTCCCCGCGGCCGAGCAGGCCGAGCTGGCCGGCACGTTCCGCGGCTACGGAGCCGACCCGGAGACCGCGGCCAGGATGGCTGCCGCGGTGTCGCGGGATCCGGACACGGCGCTGCGCGTGCATACCCGCGAGGAACTCGGCGTCGACCCCTTTGAGCTGCCCTCCGCGTTGCTGGCGGGCTTCTCGTCGCTGGTGGCGTTCTCTCTCGGGGCGCTGGTGCCGCTGCTGCCCTATCTGGCCGGCCTGCCCGTGCTGGCCGCCGCCCTGGGCATCACGGCGGTGGCGCTCGTCGCCGGCGGGATGGTGGTGGGCCGGCTGACCGGCCGGCCGCTGCTGCGCTCGGGCCTGCGCCAGCTCGCTCTGGGGGCGCTCGCCGTCGGGGTCACGTTCGCCGTCGGCAAGCTGATCGGCGGCCAGCTCACCTAGCGCCGCCGCCCTGCCCAGTGCTGGCGGGCCAGACTCGCGGCCGCCGGCGCAGCGCCGGGAACAACGGGCCGGGACCGGGCGGGCGCGGAGCCAGCCGCGCCTTGCAGTCGACGACGAGAGCGCCGGCCGGGCTGACCAGGATGGGGTTGAGATCGAGCTCGACAAGCTCGGGGACTTCCTCGGCAACGTGCGCGATCCGCTCGAGCACCGCCGCCAGCGCCCGGCGGTCGACCTTCGGGGCGCCGCGGTAGCCGTCGAGCAGCGGCGCGGCTCGAAGCGACGCCACCATCGCGTCGGCTACGCCGGGCTCGAGCGGCGGGACGGCGAACCGGCGGTCACCAAGCAGGTCGGTCATGACCCCGCCGAGGCCGACCATCACGATCGGGCCGAACTCGGGATCGGAGGCCAGCCCGATGATCGCCTCGACGCCCCACGGCGCCGTCGGCTGGATGACTGCCCCGCCCATCTGCGCGCCGAGCCGCGCCTCCATCGTCTCGTACGCCGCACGTACCGCCTCGCCGCTGTCCAGTCCCAGCACGACGCCGCCGGCGTCGGTCTTGTGCACGATATCGCCGGAGCGGGCTTTCAAGACGACGGGAAACCCGACGGCCTGCGCCGCCGCCGCTGCCTCAGCCGCGCTCGCCGCGCCGCGAGTCGGCAGCACGGGTGCGCCGCACGCCTCCAGCAGGCGGGCCGCCTGGTCGAGCCCGAGCCAGCCGCCAGCGGCGCTGCTCGCGAGCTTCGAGGCGATGATCTCGCTGATCACGCGCTGGTCGGACGGCCGCTGCGGCTCCTCGACGGACAGCTGCGGGCGCGCCCGCCATTCGGCGTAGCGGCAGACGTGCCCGAGAGCCGCCGCCACCCGCTCCGGTGATGGAACCTCCGCGACAGCTGCCGCACCGCCCGAGCCGAGCGGGGTGCCCACCTCGACGGAACAGACGACGACCGGCTTGTCCGCGCGCTGCGCCACCCGGCCGACGGTGTCCCGCGCCTCCGCGGCCGAGATCGCCGGGGTCTCGATGACGACGACGATCACGGCGTCGATCGCATCCTCGCCGAGGACGATCTCGAGCGCGTTCGCAAGCATCGTCGCGGTGCCGTCGGCGGTGAGGTCGACAGGATTGGCAGCCGCTGCGGCGGGGACGAGGACCTCGCCGAGTGCCTGCTTGGCCGCCTCCCGCAGCTCCGGGACGGTCAGCTCGCCGCCCTCGCACGCGTCGGCGGTGAGAATCAGCGGGCCGCCGGAGTTCCCGACGAGCGCGACGCGGCGCCCCGCCGGCAGCGGCGCGGCGAGCAGGATGGCCGAGACGTCGAGCAGCTCCTCGAGCCGGTCGACCTTGATGACGCCCGCGCTTTCCAGCAGGGCCGAGACGGTGACTTCCGGGGTCGCCGCGGCCGCCGTGTGCGAGCGGGCCCCGCGGGCGCCAGCTGAAGTCCGGCCCGCCTTCAGCGCCACGATGGGCTTCGCCGCACCGACTCGCCGGGCGATGCGGGCGAACTTGCGCGGGTTGCCGAGCGACTCGAGGTAGAGCGCGATCACTGAAGTGCGGTCGTCGTGCTCGAAGAAGCACAGCAGGTCGTTCGGGCTCACGTCGAGCTTGTTCCCGACCGAAACGAAAGCTGACAGGCCGAGGCCAGCGGCGCGGGTCTCCTCGCCCAGCACGACCCCGACCGCCCCGGACTGCGAGACGAGGGCAAGGCGACCGGGCAGCGGATCAAGCGCGGCGAAGGTGGCGTTCATCCGGATCTTCGGGTCGGTGTTCACCACACCGAGGCAGTTCGGGCCGACGATGCGCATCCCGCTGCGGCGGGCGACGCTCAGCAGTTCAGTCTCGACCGCTGCGCCGGAGCGGCCTGTCTCCCCGAAGCCCGCGGTAATGATGGTAACGGCGCGCACGCCAGTCGCGGCGGCCTCGTCGATCACGCCAGGGACCGCCGGTGCGGGAACGGCGACGACCGCGAGGTCGACCGGCTCGGGAATCGACAACAGGGCCGAGAATGCCGGCACGCCGCAGACTGCCCGCGCGCCAGGATTGACGGGATAGACGGTTCCCGCGAAGTCGCCGACAAGGAGGGACCGGACGACCTCGTGACCGACGTTCCCCGGATGGCGTCCCGCTCCGACGACTGCGATGGAGCGCGGCTGCAGGATCGCCGCGATGCTGGCGACCTCCGCTGTCGCCTCCCGCTGATCGCACGAGGCACGGTACTGCGGCGTCGGTCGCAGGTCGATCTCGACCCGTGCCGTCGCCGCGCCGTTGTGCCTGGCGCAGTGCAGGCCCGTCGCCCCGAACATGGCCAGCATGGCCAGGTTCTGCGCCATGACCTCGGCGAGGAAGCGCATGATCCCCCTCGTCCGCGCGTACTCCGCCAGGCTCTCGAACAGCAAGGTGGCGACGCCGTGGTGCTGGTAGGCGTCGGTGACGATGAAGCTGGCCTCCGCGGCCGGTCCTGTCGTCTCGAGGCGGTCGTAGCTCGCCAGCCCGACCAGCCGGTCTGACACGACCGCGACGAAGGTCATCCGGGCGTCGTAATCCACCTCGCTGAAGCGCGCTGCCGCCGCGAGGCTGAGTGTCGGATGGTCCAGAAGCACATGGCGGTGCAGCGTGTCCGGCGACACGGCAGCGTGCAGGCCGACCAGGGCCGGCGCGTCAGCCGGCTGGATCGGGCGGACCACGACAGCCTCGCCGTTCATCAGCAGCCCGTCGAACTCCCACTCCCACGGGTATCCGGCCGGTGCCGCCGCGCGCTGTTCTTCGGCATCCACGGTAGACATGGTTATCTCCTCCGGTACGGAATGGTCGCCGCGCCGGCCCGAAATCGCCAGGGCCGGAGGTCCCGCGACACCGTCCGGTCAAGGCGGCGGGCGCGCGGCAGAACGCCGGCGGCCGCGCCCAGCCCGGCGCCAGCTGCCCGGCGCTGCGTCACGGCAGCGCATTGAGCAGCCCGCGGACCGGCTTGCGCCTGCCGGTGTAGAACGGGGTTTCCGCCCGGGTATGCAGCCGGGCCCGGGCGCCCCGCAGGTGCCGCATCAGGTCCACGATCCGGTACAGCTCGTCCGCCTCGAACGCGAGCATCCACTCGTAGTCGTTCAGCGCGAAGCAGGAGACCGTGTTGGCGCGCACGTCCGGGTACTCCCGGGCCATCATGCCGTGCTCAGCCAGCATGGCCCGGCGCTCGCCGTCAGCCAGCAGATACCACTCGTATGACCGCACGAATGGGTAGACGCAAACGTAGGACCCGGGCTCCTCGCCAGCCAGGAACGCGGGAACGTGGCTCTTGTTGAACTCAGCCGGCCGGTGCAGTGCCAGCACCGACCACACCGGCTCGCTGACCCGGCCCAGGCCGGTGCGGCGGAATCGCGCGTACATCTCCTGCAGGTCATCGGGCGAGGGCGCGATCCACCAGAACATGTAGTCTGCATCGGCCCGCAGCCCCTGCACGTCGTAGCAGCCGCGAGTGACGACGCCCTTCCCGGCCGCCTGCTCCAGCAGATCGTCGACCTCTGCCGCGAAACGATCACGGCCCTGGCCTGCGGTGCCGGCCCAGCCTTCGTCGCGCGCCGCGCTGTCGCGCAGCCGGAAGACTGACCACATGGTGTAGCGGATCAGCTCGTTCAGGTCCCGTGCCCTGGGGCGCTCGCCGGGCTCGGCGGCCTGGTCGGCGGCGTCTGGGGATAGCTGCCCGTCCATGTCATCGGCCATACCCTCATCCTCCCGCATGCCCCCGAATCCCTGCGGCGCGGATGCCGCACTCCCTGCTGCTGCCCGCGGTCCCGCTGGCGCCGGTCTCAAGGTGGGCGAGGACCTGGCTGGCCGCCAGCCTGGCCGTCGCGATGCAGGCCGGGATGCCGATGCCGTCGTAGGCGGCCCCGCAGACGGCGAGGCCAGGCTGGGCAGCGACGCCGGCCCGGATCCTGGCGACCCGGTCCAGGTGACCGACGTTGTACTGGGGCAGGCTGCCACCCCAGCGCGTCACCCGGGCGGCGATGGGCTGGCCGCGCACGCCAGTGGCGGCCGTCAGCTCCCCGGCTGCCAGGTCCGCCAGTTCCCCGTCGTCGCGCTGCAGCACTGCCTCCTCGCCGATGCGGCCGACCGAGGAACGCACCAGCTGCAGCGCGTCACCAGCCGGCGAGCGATTGGCCTCGCGCAGCAGATGCGGCCACTTGACGGTGCTGAACGTCACCGCCTTGACGGCTCGGCCGTCCACAGCGGGCACCAGGTAACCGCTGCCGGCCGGGAGCTCGGGGAACGCCGCCGCGGGGTAGGCCAGGGTCACCACCGCTATGCTCGCGTAGGGGATCCCGGCGAGCGCCGTCGCGGCGGCAGCCGCGGCCGGGACCTCGGCCAGCAGCCGCCCGGCTGGCCTGGCGGGCAGCGCCAGGATGACCGCGTCGGCCCCGAGCTGCTCCGGGGCGCGGGCCGGGCCGATGGTCAGCCGCCAGCCGCCGGGCGTTCTGGCCAGCCCGCGGACCATCGCGTTGGTCCGGACCTTCGCTGCCGAGGCGGCCGCCAGAACCGGCGGCAGCTTGCCGAGGCCGCCGGCGAGCGTGGTGAACACCGGTGGCGGACGCGACACGGAGCCCGGTTCGTCCTCCGTCCTGTCGCCGCCGGCCGGATCGCCGCCGGCCGGCGCGGGCGGGGCCGGTATCAGGGCGGCCGCCGCAGCCGACAGGGCCGCATGCCGCCGGGACTCGGCGGCCAGGCCGGGCAAGGTGGCCTCGAAGGAAAGCTCATCGGACCGGCCAGCGTAGACACCGCCGAGCAGCGGATCCACCAGCCGGTCGACGAGCTCCTGGCCGAACCGCGCACCCACGTAGCTGGTCACGCAGACATCACCCTCGCGGTCCGTTGCGGGCAGCCGCAGATCTTGCCTGGCCCTGGCCGCGCCCGCCGCCGACAGGATGCCGCTTCGGGTCAGCTCGCCGAGGTCGGCCGGCACGCCCATCAGCTGGCGCCTGGGCAGCGATCGGAGCTGGCCTCGTGTCCAGATGCTCGCCGCGGTCGTGCCCGGCTCGACCAGCTGCCCGCACAGGCCCACGTCGCCGATCAGGCTTACTCCCTCCGGCCGGCGCGCGAGCAGCGCCTCGGCGCCCTCGTCGACCGGAATCCCGGCCACCTCGGACACCGCGAGCTTGCCGCCAAGCCGTGGCGAGCCCTCCAGCACGGTGACC
>DATJZH010000188.1:0-15782 GCA_035499215.1 Streptosporangiaceae bacterium
CAGCGCCGAGCTCGCAGCAGGCGACGGATGAGTTCCCGGTCACCGGCATGGACGCAGCCGTCTTCGCCGTGGGCAACGCGCTGCAGGCGGCGCACTTCTACTCCACCGCATTCGGCATGCGGTGCGTGGCGTACCGCGGACCGGAGACAGGCTGCCGTGATGAGGCAGCCTACGTGCTCGAGTCAGGGAACGCCCGCTTCGTCGTCCGCGGCGCAGTCCGCTCCGGCACCCCGCTTGCCAGCCACGTCACGGCGCACGGAGACGGTGTCATCGACCTGGCCATCAGCGTGCCGTCGGCGCAGGCGGCCTACGAGCACGCGATTGCCCGCGGCGCCAGGGGAATCGACGAGCCGCGGGTGAGCGAGGACTCCGGCGGCAAGGTGGTGCTGGCATCCATCGCCGCCTACGGCGACACCATCCACACCCTGGTGGAGCGGACCAACTACACCGGGCCCTACCTGCCCGGCTATGGTGCCGCGCAGCCGCTGGCCGCCGGGCCGGCCAGCCCGCTGTGCACCGAGATCGACCACTGCGTCGGCAACGTCGAGCTCGGCAAGATGGACGAGTGGGTCGGCTTCTACCAGCGGGTGATGGGCTTCACGAACATGAACGAGTTCGTCGGCGACGATATCGCCACCGAGTACTCCGCGCTGATGAGCAAGGTGGTGGCCGACGGCAGCCGCACGGTCAAGTTCCCCATCAACGAGCCGGCCGCGGGCAAGCGCAAGTCGCAGATCGATGAGTACCTGGAGTTCTACGGCGGCCCCGGCGTCCAGCACATCGCGCTGGCCACCGACGACATCGTGGCTGCCGTGCGCCGGATGCGAGCGGCCGGCGTCACGTTCCTCGACACGCCCGGCAGCTACTACGACACCCTCGGCCAGTGGGTCGGGGATACCCGCGTGCCGCTGGACGAACTGCGCGAGCTGCGGATTCTCGCCGACCGGGACGAGGACGGCTACCTGCTGCAGATCTTCACCAGGCCGGTGCAGGACCGGCCGACCGTCTTCTTCGAGCTCATCGAGCGACACGGCTCGCAGGGCTTCGGCAAGGGCAACTTCAAGGCGCTGTTCGAGGCGATCGAGCGCGAGCAGGCCCGCCGCGGCAACATATAGGCAGCCCGCCCAAGAGCGGTCACCCGCCGCCGGACCCCAGCGCGGCTAGCTGAACATCAGCGGGTAGCCGGCCTGGCGCAGCTGGCCGATCACCGAATCGCAGTGCCGTGGCCCTCTGGTCTCCACCTGCAGCAGAACCTCGACCTCATCCACGCGCAGATGCGGGGTGAACCGCTCGTGCACCACATCGACCACATTGGCGCCCAGGCCCGCCAGCTCCGACAGCAGGGTCGCAAGCGCGCCGGGCTGGTCGGGCAGGGTGCACCGGAAGGTCAGATAGCGGCCCGCGGCGGCCAGCCCGTGCCGGAGCAGCTTGGACAGCAGCAGCGGGTCGATGTTGCCGCCGGACAGCACGGCCACCACCGGCGGCTCGAAGGCCTGCGGATGCTCGAGCAGCGCGGCGACGCCGGCGCCGCCGGCCGGCTCGACGACCTGCTTGGCGCGCTCCAGGCAGATCAGCAGCGCGCGGGACAGGCTCTCCTCCGACACCGTCACGACCCGGTGGCCGAGCCCGGCCATGATATCGACGGCCAGTGCGCCCGGCGTGGCCACCGCGATGCCGTCCGCCATTGTCGGCCCCGGCGCCACGGTGACCGGATGCCCGGCCGCCAGCGACGCGGGGAACGGCGCGGCGGCCTCGGCCTGGGCGCCGACCACCCGGATGGCCGGGCTGGCGCCCCGTACCGCCGCGGCCAGGCCGGCCGCGAGCCCGCCACCGCCGACCGGCACCGCGACCGTGCGCACGGCGGGGCACTGCTCGACGATCTCCAGGCCGACCGTGCCCTGGCCCGCCACAATGTCTGGATGCTCGAACGGGTGAATGAACACCGACCCGGGCTCCCGCGCCAGCGCCCGGGCCCGGACCAGCGCGTCCTCCACCGTCCTGCCGTGCAGGATGATCTCGGCCCCGTACGACCGGGTGGCCGCGATCTTGGGCAGCGGCGCGCCCTCCGGCATGACCACCGTCGCCTTGGCGCCGAGCAAGGTCGCGGCGAAAGCCACTCCCTGGGCGTGATTCCCCGCGCTGGCGGCAATGACCCCGCGGCCGCGTTCGGCATCGGTCAGCCCGGCGATACGGACATACCCGCCGCGCGCCTTGAACGATCCGGTCCGCTGCAGATTCTCGCACTTGAGGTAGACGGGACCGCCGATGTGCTCGGACAGCACCTGCGAGTGCAGCATCGGGGTCTGCCGGGTGATCCCGCGCAGCACCTGCCGGGCCCGGGCCACGTCATCGGGGCCGACCGGTGCGGACGTCATCGCGTCCCCGGCGGTACCGAGATTGTCATGACAGGAGTGTCGCACTGTGGCAGCCGTGCCGGGCGCCACTGCGGGACGGCCCCGGCCGGGCGCCACGGCCGGGCGCGGGAATCGGCCGGGCTGGTCAGTCACCTGCCCAGTAGCGCTCGGGCACGAAGACGAGCGCGGCCGCGCCGACCAGCCCGGCGCTCTGGCCGAGAGCCGCTGGTACCACCCGGACCCGGCGGGCAAAGTACATCTTGGCGTGCGTGCGCAGCGCCTCCTCGAGCGGATCGAACAGCATCGCCCCGGCCTGCGACAGCCCGCCGCCGACCGAGACCACTTCCAGATCGCACAGGTGCGTGGCCGACGCGATGGCGATGCCCAGCGCCCGCCCCGCCCGGCGCAGCGCCGCGAGCGCCACCGGATGGCCCTGCGCGCCGTCGCCGGCAAGTTCCCTGGCGGTGACACCGGCCTGATCTGGCCGCCAGCCCTGGCCCTGGGCCCACTCCGCGAGGGCCGGACCGCGGGCGACCGCCTCCAGGCAGCCGAATCCGCCGCACGTGCAGGCAGGCCCGGAAGCCGGGTCCACGACGACGTGGCCGATGTGCCCGGCGTTGCCGGATGTGCCCTTGACCAGATGACCGTCCAGGATGAGCCCGCCGCCGACGCCGGTCGACACCACCATGCCAAGGACGTTGCTCGAGCCCCGGCCCGCCCCGCGCCAGTGCTCAGCGGCCACCATGCAGATCGCGTCGTTGTGCAGCCGGACCGCAATCGCGCCGAACCGCTCGGCCAGCCGGTCCCGCAGCGGGAAGGCGCGCCAGGCGGGGATGTTCAGCGGCGAGACCCGCCCCGACGGCCACTCCATCGGCCCGCCGCAACCGCAGCCGACGCCTGCCAGCTCGGCGGCATCGCGGATGCCCGCCGTCCGCAGCACCTGCGTGATCAGCGCGTCCAGCGTGCGCCATAGCTGCTCGGCACCAAGGTCACGCGGTGTCGGCCGTTGCGCCCAGCTGATCAGGCGGCCGCCAGGATCGGCCACGCCGACGGCAAGCTTGGTGCCGCCGACGTCGACCGCCAGGGCCGGGCGTGCATCCCGCATCGAGCCCTCCCTAAGGTGCGGACATCGCCGCGATCGACATAGTGTCGGAGCGTGCAGCCTACGAGCCAGGACCGGTCGGCAACTGCCCGGCCCGCGCCTTCCCCCCCGCCACCGCCCGGCACGCTCGGTGAGCTCCGGGCCAGCGGTCATGAGTACCAGACCGTCAAGGCAGAGATCCGGCGTAACCTGCTGGCGCGGATGCGCGCTGGTGACGACGCGTTTCCCGGCATCATCGGCTTCGGCCAGACGGTGCTGCCGCATCTGGAGCGCGCGCTCATCGCCGGGCACGACGCGATCCTGCTCGGCGAGCGCGGCCAGGGCAAGACCCGGCTGATCAGGACGCTGACCGGGCTGCTGGACGAGTGGACGCCCGCGGTAGCCGGGTGCGAGATCAACGACCATCCCTATGTCCCCGTGTGCGCGCGCTGCCGCCGCCTGGGGCAGGAGCTGGGCGACGAGCTGCCGGTCAGCTGGCGGCCCCGCGCCGACCGCTACGGCGAGAAGCTGGCCACCCCGGACACCAGCGTGGGCGATCTGATCGGCGACATCGACCCGGTGAAGGTCGCCGAGGGCCGGACACTCGGCGACCCGGAGACGATCCACTACGGCCTGGTGCCGCGGACCAACCGCGGCATCTTCTGCCTGAACGAGCTGCCCGACCTCGCGGAGCGGATCCAGGTCGCGCTGCTCAATGTGCTGGAGGAGCGCGACATCGGGGTCCGCGGCTATGCCCTGCGGCTGCCGCTTGACCTGGTGCTGGTGGCGAGCGCAAACCCGGAGGACTACACCAGCCGGGGCCGGATCATCACGCCGCTGAAAGACCGGTTCGGCGCGGAGATCCGCACCCATTACCCCGTCTCGCTGGAATCCGAGCTCGACCTGATCCGGCAGGAGGCGCGGACGGCCTGGGCCGGGCACGAACCCGGCGCGGTGCTGCCTGATCACCTCGTGCAGGTCATCGCGCGGTTCACCCGGCTGGTGCGGGCCTCGCCGGCGGTCGACTCGCGCTCCGGGGTGTCCGCCCGGTTCGCGATCGCAGCCGCTGAGGCCGTGGCCGCATCCGCGGTGAGGCGCGCGGCCATCACCGGCGAGGACCGGCCGGTTGCCAGGGTCTGTGACCTGCCGGCGATCGTCAGCACGCTGCGCGGCAAGGTCGAGTTCGAAGTCAGCGAGGAGGGCCGGGAGCAGGAAGTACTGGATCACCTGCTGCGCCGGGCCACCGCTGACGCTTTCCGCGCCAGCCTGGGCAACGCCGACCTCGCCGGCCTGCTGGCCAAGTTCGAGGAGGGCGGCACGGTCGAGTCAGGCGACCTGCTGCCCGCGGCCGATCTGCTCCGCAGGATCGGCGAGGTACCGGGGCTGGCCAGGATCATGGACCGGCTGCACATGGACGGCAGCGAGTCGCTTGGCCAGGCCGCGGCCGCGCTCGAGTTCGCGCTGGAGGGGCTGTACCTGATGCGGCGCCTGTCGAAGGACGCGGTAGCCGGCGGCGCGGTGTACCGCACGTAGCGGCCACCGGGGGGAAAGGAGGCGGCAGTGCCAGGCGGCTACCGCTACGGCCCGTATCACGACGGGCCAGACCCGCTCGAGCCGCCCTACGACGTGCGCGGCGCTGTGGACGCGCTCGGCGACTCGGTGCTGGACGGCACCGACACCGAAAGCGCGCTGCGCGAGCTGCTGCGCAAGGGCATATCCGGCCACCGTGGCCTGGACGACCTGCTTCGCCGGATCCGCGACCGGCAGCGCGAGGTGCGCGGCAAGGGGCGCCTGGACGGCATTCTCGAACAGGTCAGGGCACTGCTGGACACCGCGATCGGGCAAGAGCGCGCCGAGCTGTTCCCCGACCCCAGCGACGAGGCGCGGATGCGCGAGGACGAGCTGGACTCGTTGCCCGCCGACACCGCACAGGCGATACGGCAGCTGGCGGGCTACGAGTGGCAGTCCGCAGCGGCCGGGCAGACTTTCGAGCAGCTGAAGGACCTGCTGCGGCAGGAGGTGCTGGACAGCCAGTTCCGCGGCATGAGGGAGACCCTGGCGCAGCCGGACCCGGAGGCGATGCAGCGGGTCAAGGACATGATGGCCGCGCTCAACAAGATGCTCGATGCCGACGCTCAGGGCAGGCACACCCAGCAGGATTTCGATGACTTCATGGCGCGGTACGGCGAGCTGTTCCCCGATTCGCCGGATGATCTCGAGGAACTGGTGGACTCGCTGGTGCGCCGGATGTCCGCCGCGCAGCGGCTGCTCAGCTCGCTGACCGACGCGCAGCGCGACGAGCTGTCTGGACTGATGGCGCAGACGCTGGAGGACGCCGGCCTCGCGGCCGAGATGTCCAGGCTGGCCGACGCGCTGCGGGCCCGCCGTCCCGACATGGACGCCGATGGCTGGCCGGGCACCCGGATGAACGGCAGGCAGCCGCTCGGCCTCAGCGATGCCACGACCGCGCTGTCCGAGCTTGCCGATCTCGCCGAGCTGGAAGATGCCCTGCGCCAGGACTATCCCGGCGCGCGGCTGGACGACGTCGACGAGGAGGCGATCCGGCGGGCGCTGGGCCGCCAGGCGGTCGATGACATGGCGGCGCTGCGGCAGATCGAGCGGGAACTCGAGCGGCAGGGCTACCTGCAGCGCAGCGACGGCAAGCTGGAGCTCACCCCGAAGGCGGTCCGGCGGCTGGGCGAGACCGCGCTGCGCCGGGTTTTCGCCCGGCTGCCCGAAGGCGGCCGCGGCGACCACGACCAGCGGGAGGCCGGGCAGGCGGGCGATTACACCGGCAGCACGCGGCGCTGGCAGTTCGGCGACGAGCAGGCCATCGACACGGCGGCAACCGTGCGCAACGCCCTGCTGCGCGGCGAGCCTCCGGCGCGGGCGCTGGCCGGGCGGCTGCCGCGGGTGCGGCTGTCGGTCAGCGACTTCGAGGTGGGCGAGACCGAGCGCCGGACCTCAGCGGCCGTCTGCCTGCTGGTCGACCTGTCCTACTCCATGGCGCTGCGCGGCACCTGGGGAGTTGCCAAGCAGACGGCCCTCGCCCTGCACGCGCTGGTGCGCAGCCGTTACCCGCAGGACTCGATCCAGGTGATCGGTTTCTCGAACTACGCGCGGGTCCTGCAGGAGACCGACCTGGCCGGGCTCGGCTGGGACATGGTGCAGGGCACGAACCTGCACCATGCTCTCGTGCTCGCCGGGCGGTACCTCGACCGGCGGCCTGAGCACAACCCGGTCGTGCTGATCGTCACCGACGGTGAGCCCACCGCGCACCTGCGCAGAGACGGCCGGTCCTGGTTCGACTGGCCGCCCTCGCCGGAGACACTGGAACTGACCATGGCTGAGGTCGACAAGATGACCCGGCGCAAGGCCACCCTGAACGTCTTCATGCTGGCCGACGACCAGCGGCTGACTGCCTTCGTCGAGGAGGTCGCGAGGCGCAACGGCGGCCGGGTGCTCCGCGCGATGCCGGAGAGCCTGGGCGAATACGTGGTGCGGGACTTCATCAGGTCCCGGCGCGGGAACGGCCGGTAGTTTTTGCGTATTTCGCATTTGATGGGCTCTGCTTGCGGGCTCCGGCGTAGTAACGTTCCGCAAGGTAGTGTTCGCGGTCGGGTCCGGTCGGCGCCCCCGCTAGTAATCGCAATCAAGAGGAGTACATGTGAGTTCTGCGTCCGGCGCCGCCTCGGCGGGCAGGCGTCCGATAACCATCGTCATGGCGGTAATCGGGATAATCGGCATCATCGTCGGGCTGCTGTACCTGTTTGCCGGAACCTCGCTGCCCAGCTTCATGGTGAGCGGAAGCCACGTGCACAATGGCAATCACCTGATCCGCGGTCTGGTGGCACTCGTCGTGGGCGCCGCGCTCGTCTTCGCGGCATGGCGCGCCGGCCGGTCACGCACAGGTGCTGCCAGCGGGGCCTGACAGCAGGGCCCGAGAGCGGGCCGGACAGCGCCGCGCGGCGCCGTTGTGCGCACTCGGCAGGCACGCAATGGCCGGCGCTCGCCGGCGGCATAACTGCGTCCCGGACGGGGCGGACAATGACCGATTTCCGGCGGAAATAATGGCACGCCGACCGACGTGGCCACTTTCTCGGGGACCTGAGTTCTGTCGCGCGCCAGGCGGCTCGTGCGCACCGGACATGCGACGTCCGCCGATACCCGCTGAGGCGGCCGTGCCGGGGTGCTGAGATGGCCTTGCCGAGGGAGCAGCATCCCCTGGCAGGCATGCACCAGTCGTATGCCATCCTTGAGCACTGCGGCATGCCAGCCCGGCTTCCCCGCCAGCTCGGCGGCCAGCCCGATCCTTCCTCTTTCCCGGGAGCACATAGTGAGTCTGATCAGCTGGGCGGCGGCCACCCCGGCACGCAAGATCACTGTTATCGTCATCCTGGCGATCATCGGGCTGGGGGCGATCGCCGTGGCCCTGATTTACCTCATCCACGCCAACGACCTGCCCACGGTTCTGATCGGCCGCTCTCATCACGGCCGCCACCCCATCCGCGCGGTCATCGCCGCCGTCGTGGGCGTGGGCCTGCTGGTGGTCGCCTGGCTGGTATACCGGCAGCGGCCAGCGGCGAGCACCGGCGACGTCTAGCCTCCCGGCCGCCCAGCGGGCAGCCGGAAGCCCGCGGCAGCGGGCAACGCGCACCAGAGCGCGAATGCGCACCGGAGCGCGAATGCGCACCGGGCCGCGAAACAGCCCGGACATCCAGCAACATCTCAGATGCCGCACCGGCAGGACCTAAGATCAGCGCATGTCTTTCACCGACCGGCTGGTGCTGTGGCTGCACGTCGGATTCGTGATCTTCGCCATCGGCCCCGTAGCGGTGGCGATCTCATCGACCCCCCGCTACATCAGGAAGCGCGACCTGCCCGTCGTCCGGTACCTGCGCCGGATCACGACGATCTTCACGATTGGCTCCGTGGGCGTGCTGCCCGCCGGGATCATCCTCGCCCGGATCGGCAACGCCAGGGATCTCGGCAGGCCGTGGCTGACCGCCTCGATGACGCTGTACGTGGTCGCGGTCGTGCTGCTTGCCCTGATCATCGGCGATCAGCGGAAGGCGATCAGGGCGCTGGAGGGGCCTGGCCCCGGCAGCCAGGCCGCCACCGCCAGCCCGGCAGCGGGCCCGCCGGCGGCCGGCCCGGCCGCACCCGCTGACTCCGCTGCGGCAGCGGGCGCCGGCCCGGCTCAGCCGACGACAGCCACAGCAGCAGCGGCCGGGGCCGGGGCCGGGGCCGGGACCCAGCCCGCCGCGGTGACCCCGGCTCCCGCACCCGCCGCGCCGCTCGCCACGGTGGAGCGCGGCCGGATCGCCATGCTGGGCGCGGTGGTCAACCTGATCTGGCTGATCATTCTGGTCCTGATGATCTGGAACGCCTGACCGCGCCGTGAGCACTCGGCGTCACCTGCTCAGCCGATCGCCGAGCGGATGTCTTCCAGCAGGTCGTCGCAGGTCTCGATGCCGACCGACAGGCGGATCAGGTCGGCCGGAACCTCGAGCGCGGATCCGGCCACGGACGCATGGGTCATCCGGCCGGGGTGCTCGATCAGCGACTCGACCCCGCCGAGCGACTCGGCGAGGATGAACACCCTGGTCCGGTCACAGATCGCGACCGCGGCGTCCGGCCCGCCGCGCACCCGGAAGGAGACGATGCCGCCGAAGCCGCGCATCTGCCTGGCCGCCACCTCGTGGCGGGGATGAGATCCCAGCCCCGGGTAATACACGCGGGTGACCGCCGGGTGGCTGGCCAGCATCTCGGCGATCCGCTGGGCGTTCGCCGAGTGCCGGTCCATCCGGACGCCTAGCGTCCTGATTCCGCGCAGCGTCAGCCAGGCGTCGAACGGGCCGCCGGCCGAACCGGTGGCATTCCGGTGGCAGGCCACTTCCTCGCCGAGCCCGGCGTCAGCCACCACGAGCGCGCCGCCGACGACGTCGGAATGTCCGCCCAGGTACTTGGTGGTGGAATGCACCACGACATCGGCGCCCAGCGACAACGGCTGCTGCAGGTACGGCGACGCGAAAGTGTTGTCCACCACGAGCAGCGCGCCGCCACCGCGGGCGATCTCGGCGAGCGCGGTGATGTCCGCGATGGCCAGCAGCGGGTTGGATGGCGTCTCGACCCAGATCAGCCTGGCCGGGCGGTCTCGCATCGCCTGGCGCACGGCTGCCGGATCGCCGACCTGCACGGGCCGGTAGCTCACGCCCCAGCGCCGGAAAATCCTGTCGAACAGCCGGAAGGTGCCGCCGTAGCAGTCCTGCGGGATCAGCACGTCGTCGCCCGGCTGCAGGACGCTGCGCAGCAGCGCGTCCTCGGCGGCCATCCCGGATGCGAACGCCAGCGCCCGCACGCCGCCCTCGAGCACGGCCAGGCACTCCTCCAGCGCGCCGCGGGTGGGGTTGGCCGAGCGAGAGTACTCGTAGCCCTCGATCCAGCGGGCCGGCCCGGCGTGGCCGCCCGCCCCGAGCCCGCGGCCGCGCAGCCCGCCCACGCCATCCTGCTTGAAGGTGGCGACCTGGTAGATCGGCGGAATCACGGCGCCGGTCAGCGGATCGGGTTCCTGGCCGGCATGGATGGCCAGCGTGTCGAAGCCATCGGCATGCTGTGTCTGCATCTGTCAAGCCCGTCCTCTGCGAATTGGCCGCAACGCGCGGTATGCGGTTACGCCGGCGACTGTCCGGCCTGCCCGCGAGGCTGCGGTCTGCCCGGTGGGCTGTGGGCTCTCCCGGCCTCAGCCTGAGTTTCGGCCAGGAATGTGAGCACATCTTGCCTGGTGATCATTCCCTCTGGCTTGCCGTCCACCAGAACGAGGGCGGCACCAGCCTTCTCCAGGGCTGCCACCGCGGCGCTGACCGGCTCGCCCGATCCCACCATCGGAAGCGGCGGCGACATGTGGGTGCCGACCGGGTCGTTCGGGCTGGCCTTACCGCAGACGAGGGCGTTCAGCAGGTCGCGCTCGACGATCGAGCCGATCACCTCCGCCGCCATGATAGGCGGTTCCTCGTTGAGGACCGGAAGCTGGGAGACGTCGAAGGAGCGCAGGCTCTCGATCACCGTCAGCACCGTCTCATCGGGGTGCGCATGCACGAACGACGGCAGCCCGCCAGCCTTGCGCTGCAGCACGTCACTGACTCTCGGCTCGGCTGTCGCCGACGTCAGGAAGCCGTAGTCGGCCATCCACTCGTCGTTGTAGATCTTCGACAGGTAGCCGCGCCCGCCGTCGGCCAGCAGCACCACGATCACGTCACCGGGCTCCGCGGCCTGCGCTACCCGCAGGGCCGCCACTACCGCCATTCCGCAGGAACCGCCGGTGAGCAGGGCTTCCTCCCGGGCCAGGCGGCGGGTCATGAGGAAGGAGTCCGCATCGCTGACCGCGATGATCTGATCGCAGATGCTCTTGTCGAAGGTCTGCGGCCAGATGTCCTCGCCGACGCCTTCCACCAGGTACGGGCGGCCGGTCCCGCCGGAGTAGACCGAGCCTTCCGGGTCCGCGCCGATAACCTTGACCCTCCCGCCGGATGCCTCCTTGAGGAAGCGGCCGGCGCCGGTGATGGTGCCGCCGGTGCCGATCCCCGCCACGAAATGCGTGACCTGGCCGTCGGTCTGCGCCCAGATCTCCGGTCCGGTGGACAGGTAATGCGAGCGAGGATTCTCCGGGTTGGCGTACTGGTCGGGCTTCCAGCCGCCCGGGGTCTCGGCCGCCAGCCGGTCCGAGACCGAGTAATAGGAGTCGGGGTGGCCGGGCAGGACCGTGGTCGGGCAGACGACGACGTCGGCGCCGTAGGCGCGCAGCACGCTGATCTTGTCCTGGCCCACCTTGTCCGGGCAGACGAACAGGCACTTATAGCCCTTCTCGGCCGCTACGATCGCCAGCCCCACGCCGGTGTTGCCGGATGTCGGCTCCACGATGGTTCCGCCCGGCTGGAGGGCACCGGACCGCTCGGCCTCCGCCACCATCCGCAGCGCGATCCGGTCCTTCACCGATCCGCCCGGGTTGAAGTACTCCACCTTGGCCAGGACCGCAGGCCCGCAGCCGCCGCCTTGCTGCCGCGTCACCCTGCGCAGCCTGACCAGCGGGGTGTTCCCGATAAGCTCGACCAGCGAGTCGTGTACCTGCATCGTCAGCCACCTTGTCCCGGGCGCAATGGCACTGTCCCGCCCGCGCCGGACGGCCGTCAGCGACAGACAGCTGACAGGAGGCTGCTGAAAGCTACACTGGCCTCCCGCGCCACATGGGCTAGTGTGTCATTAACTACCAGTTTGCAGGAGCACCGCATGCCTGAAGCAGTCGTCGTCGCAACCGCCCGCTCACCGATCGGCCGGGCGTTCAAGGGTTCACTGGCCGGCATCCGTCCCGATGACCTGACCGCGCAGATCATCACCGCAGCGCTGGCCAAGGTTCCGCAGCTCGATCCTGCCGATATTGACGACCTGATGCTCGGCTGCGGGATGCCCGGCGGCGAGCAGGGCTTCAACATGGCCCGGGTGGTCGCCGTCCTGCTCGGAAACGACACACTGCCCGGCACCACCGTCAACCGGTACTGCGCCTCGTCGCTGCAGACCACCCGGATGGCCTACCACGCGATCAAGGCAGGCGAGGGCGACGTCTTCATCTCGGCCGGCGTGGAATGCGTGAGCCGGTCCGCCAACGGCAGCAGCGACAGCTGGCCCGACACCATGAACCCGATCTTCGCCGACGCCGCGCAGCGTAACGTGGAGATGGCGAACAGCGGCGAGGTCTGGCACGACCCGCGCCAGGACGGCCAGCTCCCCGACGCCTACCTGGCGATGGGCCAGACGGCCGAGAACGTGGCGAAGCTCCGCGGCATCTCCCGCGCCGAGCAGGACGAGTTCGGCGTCCGGTCGCAGAACATGGCCGAGAAGGCAACGGCCAGCGGCTTCTGGCAGCGCGAGATCATCCCGGTGACGATGCCGGACGGGACGGCGGTCTCGGCCGACGACGGGCCCCGCGCCGGGGTGACCCTGGAGGCGGTGTCCGGGCTGAAGCCGGTCTTCCGCCCGGATGGCACGGTGACCGCGGCCAACTGCTGCGCGCTGAACGACGGCGCGGCCGCGGTGATCGTGATGAGCGACCGCAAGGCGGCGGAGCTCGGCATCACGCCGCTGGCGCGGGTCGTCTCCACCGGCGTGACGGGCCTGACGCCTGAGATCATGGGACTCGGCCCGGTCGAGGCGTCCCGGCAGGCACTCAGCCGGGCCGGCATGACCATCGATGACATTGACCTGGTCGAGCTCAACGAGGCGTTCGCGGCCCAGGTGATCCCGTCTTACCGGGACCTCGGCATCGACATCGACAAGCTGAATGTCAATGGCGGGGCGATCGCGGTCGGGCACCCGTTCGGCATGACCGGGGCGCGGATCACCACGACGCTGCTCAACGGCCTGCAGTCCCGCGACAAGACATTCGGGCTGGAGACCATGTGCGTGGGAGGCGGCCAGGGCATGGCGATGGTTTTCGAGCGGCTGGCCTGACCGGCCGGCGCCAGTCGGAAGGTGCCTGGCGCCATAACAGGGCATTACGGAACGGTGACATTGGGGGGTTGTCAGGCGCCCCCGGGTGGTGCAGTCTCGTCAGCAGGACGACTCTCACCCCTGGAGGTGCCACTTGTCTCTGACTCACTCTCCGGAGATGCACAAGAATCTGATCGCCCGCATCCCGCTGGTCACCGGACGTGACCTCAGAGAGTGGTTCAGAAGGCTCGAGTCCGGGCCGCCGTTCTCCCGCTGCGCGGAGCGTGCGCACTGGCTTGCCGATGAGCACGGCCTGACCAACGGCTACGCCAGCGCGATCGTGCATGAGTATGAGCTGCAGCGCCGCAGCAGGCTGAACAGCGCCTAGCCGCGCAGGGTGGACATCAACCGCGCCGTGGCGTTCTTGCGTGTCCACCACAGGGCAGTACTCGCCACCATGAGGGCCGACGGCGCGCCGCAGTTCTCCCCCGTCACGGCCACGGCCGACGATGCGGGCCTGGTGCTGATCAGCACGAGGGAGACCGCCTTCAAGGCGAGGAACCTCGCCCGCAATCCGCGGGCCTCGCTCTGCGTCATGAATGACGGGTTCTTCGGCGAATGGATCCAGGTGGACGGAACTGCCGAGATCATTCAGCTGCCGGCGGCGCTCGATCTCCTTGTCGACTACTACCGGCGCATCGCGGGGGAGCACCCGGACTGGGACGACTATCGCTCGGCCATGCGCCGGGAGCGGCGGGTCATGGTCCGGGTAACGATCACCCGCGCCGGACCGGATCAGAGCGGATGAGCCCGGCTGCCTTCGGTGTCCCGCCGGCACCCTGGTCCTGTCCGACGTGTCCGGCGCCGCGGTCGGGGGCCGGACCTGCCCGCTGGGGCGCCGTCGGCCGCCCCGACGGGGTCCGCGGCCGGCCGCAGAGCCCGCACGTAGTCAGCAATCACCCCGAAATCCCAGGTAGACGGCACAGCACGCTGCTCACCAGGGGAGCTGCGGATTAAAGAACAGCCACTAAACGGAAGTGTCTGCCCTTAGCTCGCGCCAGGAATGTGAGATCTATCACGGGCGTGATGGCGCCACCGGCAGCCTTGCTGGCGCAGAACGAGCGCCGCCAGAGCAGAACGCGGTTCTGACTCGGCAGTATCCGATGGCTGACCACTCAGCCATCGGATCGAGCGCAGAACACGCCATCGTGCCTGTTCAGCGGTACCCCCGGTCGGAGTCGAACCGACACTGGGGACCCTTTTAGGGGGCCGGCCTCTTCCCTTGGGCTATGTAGTAAGACGATTAGTTTTCGGTGTTGGCGCAGGCCCGAGCGCGGGCGAAAATGGCGTCCAGCATGCCCGGGGTGACCCGTCTGGTGAAGGTGTTCTGCTGGCTTGGGTGATAACAGCCGATGAGCAGCACGTCGCCCGGTGCCTGCGGATTCCGCAGGCGGACCTCGGCGCCGTGACCGAACGCCGGGCGCGGCCGCGGCAGCGCGAAGCCGCAGCGGCCGAGCACCGGCCAGATTGCCTGCCAGGCAAATCCCCCCAGGCACACGATAACCCTCAGATCAGCCGCCACCAGGCGGAGTTCGGCCGTGAGCCAGGGCGCGCACGAGTCCCGTTCGGATGGTTCCGGCTTATTGCCCGGCGGAGCGCAGCGAACCGCGGCCGCCATCCGGGCATCCAGCAGGCGCTGGCCATCTCCCGCGGCTACGCTGGTGGGCTTTTCCGCCCACCCGCACCGGTATAGCGAGGCGAAAAGGAAATCTCCGCTGCGATCGCCGGTGAAGATCCGGCCGGTACGGTTCCCGCCATGGGCCGCAGGGGCCAGGCCCACGATCAGCAGCCGCGGCCGGGCGGCCCCCCAGCCGGGGATAGGACGGCCCCAGTAGGGCTCGTCGCGGAACGAGCGGCGGCGCACCACGGCCACTTCCTCGCGCCAGGCGACCAGCCGCGGGCAGGCGCGGCAGACCGACTGTCGCGCGACGAGCTCATCCAGGGTGCCCGCTCCGGCGGCCAGGTCCGCCACGTCGGCCGCGCTGCTCGCCACCGGCGTAGCCGGCCCGGCGGGATCATCGGGCCAGCTGCCCGGCGGGATCAGCCGACCCGCGCCCACAGGTGCCTCAGCCACGCGTCCCGGCCAGCGACCAGGCCATCCCGTCCAGGATGTCGTGCTCGCTCACCAGGACCTCAGCGAAGCCGAACCGCTGCATCAGGCGGTCCAGGACGAGCGCGCCGCCCCCGATCACGTCGACGCGCCCCGGATGCATGACGCCGACAGCGGCCCGTTCGGCCCGGGTCTGGGCGAGCAGGCCGCGGGTCACGGCGTGCACGTCGGCCGCGGATACGCGGGCGTGGTGGATCCGGGCGGCGTCGTAGGCAGGCAGCCCCATCGCGATGGCCGCTACCGTGGTGACCGAGCCGGCCAGCCCGATCAGCGTCCTGGCCTCGCGCGCCGGCACCGCGACCGCCACCGTGTCCAGGGCCGCGTCGATGTCGGCGACGGCGGCCGCCACCTCTTGATCCGCCGGCGGGTCGCCGTGCAGGCGCCGCTCGGTCAGCCGGACGCAGCCGATGTTGACCGAGATTGCGTGGGACGGCAGGCCACCGTCCGGACCGAGCACGAACTCGGTCGAGCCGCCGCCGATGTCGGCGACCAGGAACGGCGCGGGAAAGGGTCCGGCCGCGAGCTCGGCGGTCGCCCCGGTGAACGACAGCACCGCCTCGTCGTCCCCGGTGAGGACCTCGGGCGCGACGCCGAGCACCTCCTTGACCATGCGGACGAACTCGGCCGCATTGCCGGCGTCCCTGGTGGCGCTGGTGGCCACCATCCGCACCGCCTGCGCGCCCGAGCCGGCGAT